>CAYSAG010000109.1:0-3009 GCA_964428935.1 uncultured Planctomycetaceae bacterium
CTCAAGGCCACTTTGGGAAACGCCAGAACCAGCAGCAGGAGCAGGCACGGAGTCGCCCGGCCCGCACGCCGGGCGACTGACCGGCCGCGGCGGCCAACGGTCCGAGCCGCACCGACCGGACCTCCACGTTCGGCCGGCGACCCGTGCCAGATTTGAGGTGCCTCTTCGCTCATGCCGTGTTGGCTCGAATGGACGTGTTGGTGAGAGCAGCGGTCTGGGACGGAACAGGTGTTGGTGCGGCCGTCGCGGGTGTCGGGACCCCGGACGGCCTCGACGGCGACACCGCGGGCTGCTGCGCCGCGGAAGCCGTTTGGCGGGCGGCGGCCGTGGCGGAACTTCCCGTCTTCAGCACCGACGCAACTTGGTGCAAGAATTGACCGGTCGGTGTTTGTTCGCTTCGACACAGACCGGCCAACACGTCCACCTCGACCGGGTCGGTAATTTCGGCTAGCGTTCGGATTTCTCCCGGGGCAAGGCCCAGGACCAGAATTCGCGTCCCGCACCGGACCAAGTGGATTGAATGTTCGCGGTCAATGGAGCGACGGCCGAGCAAGGCGACGGCTTCGTCGGAAAGTCGTGGCACGACCAACGGACTGTGTTTTTTCAGCAGTCGACCGGCCACCAGAACCAGCACCACCACGGCGGTGAGAGCGGCGAGCGTTTTCCACACCGCGGCCAGTCCCGTGGTGTTCGACGAGACCGCTCCACGCTCGTCGGCTGTTCGACTGCTGTTCCGGCCGCGGTTTTCCAGCAGCAGACCGACGGTGCGGGACGGCCGAGGCAAGGGAGTGGTGTCGGGGTCGGTTCGCTGAGCCGTGGCGTCGGACGCGGATGAATCTTGTCGCGAGCGGGAAAGCGGTCGGAACGTCGGGGACGTAGCTGGGCCGTTCGCCGACTGAAATGTCGGCTCGGACTCGCCGTTCGGTCGGCCTGTTGGCGTCGGAGGTTTTTCGCGTGCCGGCTGCGTTTGCCTTTGCGGCGCTGTGAAGGTTTGCCTCTGTTGTTGCTGTTGCAGTTCGGCGGCGCTCGGGACGCCCGAGCCGAGGCCCTGCGCTGGGGCAACGGAGGAGCCTCTCGCCAGGCCGTGTGGGGCTCGCTGTCCGCCCGGCGAAGCGGTCGGAGCCGGTTGCTGTTGCGGCACGGCGAAGACCGAGGCCGGCAAGCGCACGACCGGTTCCAGTTGATCGGCGGGCGGCTGAGCCTGCCCGCAGCGAGCTCCGACTACCAACAAAAGACCGAGACCGAAGGCCAGCCAGAAGGCGTGGCTCTTGAGCCGGCGGACTGCCAAAGCCTCGGGACGGACAGTCCACGGAAGGACGCCCGTCGGTGACCGAACGCCAATTGGCTGGCGTGCGAGCGCGTCCACGCGCTGGCGACCTTTTCCGGGTGAGCTTGTGCGGTGCCGTTTCATTTTTTCGATTTGGTGAGGGGAGAGCACGAGGGCTGGCGAGCAGTCGGACTCGAACCAAAACGCCGACCGTTCGCCGCTGGATTGAAACTTGTGGTCGACTGCTTGCGGAAGGCGGTCAGACGGACGACGGCGCCGCGTCGTGGGGTCCGCCATTTGTCGTCGCCACGACATGACGTCGACCGGTGCGGCTGGGTTTTCGGTGAGTTGTCGAGAGGAATTGAAGAAGGGGCTGGCTAGACGTCCGGAGGCAGGATTTCCGCCACCCGGACGCAGAAATTGTCGTTCAGGACGAGTACTTCGCCACGAGCGACCAGCCGGCCGTTGACCACGATGTCGACCGGGTCGCCGGCCAGTTTGTCGAGCGGAACGATGGAACCTTCGCGTAGTTTGAGGACTTCCTCGATGAGCAGCTCGGTTCGTCCCAGTTCAATGCACACGTCCAGTTCGACGTCTCGAATGGCGTCGACGTCGATCTGTCCGTCGTCCTCCTGTTCCGCCCGGTCGAACTCGGGGAACTGGTAGGGAGTGGCCTGGTCGGTTGGGCCCGAGGCGTCCAGGTGAGGCGAAAGGGCCGCCTGCAGGTCGGCCTCGGCTTGGTTCAGCAGTTGCTCGGCCGTTGCCGGCGTGCGCACGTCGGGTTGCGAACGGGGCGAGGCCGAAGGGGGCTGGTGGCCGGAGCTGGCCGCAGAAGGCGGCGGTTGGGCCGCGGACGGGCTGGCGCCCCGCGCGGCGTCGGAGGGCGAGGAGCCGGTGGACGCGGCGTCCGCGGACGAAGCGTTGGCCGACGGTGCCGAATCGGCCGCACCCGTCCCACCGCCGGACGGCTCTCCTCCGGCGTCTAGCAGGCTGTCGATGTCTTCCGGGTTGAGCAGGTCGTCGTTGTCGGGCACGTGTGAGCCTCCTCTTGTCAACAGGCTCGGGGCGGACAGAGCCGCTCGCGGCGAGCGTGGGGTCGCCGGTCTTACCGCCGGGCCGCGGCCGTTCGTCCGCGCTGGTCACTGTTCAATGATTTTGAAGTCGCTGATGATGGCCTCGACAACGTAACTGCGGCGAAGCACCTTGTTGATGCGTTCACGAATGAGCCGCTTGAAGGTGGTCAGGGCGGGGTCGTTCAGCTCTTCGATGCTGGCGCTGCGAGCCACTTCGACCACCGCCTCTCGGACTCGGGCCTTGTGCGTCTTGTTGGCCGCGTTGTCGAAGTCGATCTCTTGACCTTTGGCCACCAGAGCGGACAGCTTGAAGGAAATGTGAATGACCACGTCACTGGCGGCCTGAGTGTTCGTAACGTTGAACGTGTCGATGTCGACTTCGGCGAACTGGTCTTCTGGCTTTTCGGCTTCGGTTTCGGTCGTGTCGGCCGCCTTTTGCGAGTCGGGTTCCCGGGCTGGAGGTGTTCCGATTCCCAGCATGTAGAAAACGGCCGCTTCGGCGACCATGACGAATGCGATCAAGCCGGCCACCAAAAGGATGTTTCGTTTGCCGGTCGATTTGGCGGCCGGCGCGGCCTGCGGGTCAGGTGGTGTGGGAGGGGATTCGGGAGTCGTCGGCGCATCCGTGGCCATGGCTGTGCCTTCCGCTAGCAAGAACGGGTCACCGCA
>CAYSAG010000109.1:3109-15119 GCA_964428935.1 uncultured Planctomycetaceae bacterium
TCGGCGCATCCGTGGCCATGGCTGTGCCTTCCGCTAGCAAGAACGGGTCACCGCAAGTCTGTGCAACGAACCTTTGGGTTTGCCCTCGGAGACGCTCGTTCGGTTCCTCGGCGTTGTCTCAGTTAGGCCCTCATTTGGCCGAAAAGCGTCAACAACGTTTGCGTTTTTTCCGGAGGGACGCGCTCCGTCGCGTCCCGCGTCCCGATTTCCGAACCAACCGCGGCCACGACGGAGCGTGGCCCTCCGCTGCGGCGCCCGGCGGGATGCCAAGGGCAGAGCCTTCGGGCAGAGTCTCCGTGCGCCGAGATGCACGCAACATCCGCACATGATTTGAAAGCCGCGACTTGTCACGTTCTTCCCGGTTGTGGAGCAAGCAGGATGCTTGCTCTACGCCAAGTCCGCAGGACGCAAGATGAGCTCGAACAAACCAAGAACCGCGCTCCAACCGGTTACGCCGCTCCGCCGTTTCGAACGAACCGACGAAAAGCGGCTGCCGTCAAGGGACCGCCTGAAGGTCAGTGGACTTGCGAGTCGGAGAGGACTTCGTCTTAAGCTGGGAGGGGGATATATACGAATCAATGACAAATACGTCAACCCGATGATTCTGGCTGAAGACGTCGGGCCGCTTGGTGATTCTCCACGGTTCCGAGGCGCCCACGGCGCTGACGTAGAGGCGTTCGGGCGCGATGCCCTTTTTCATGAGGTACTCGGCGACGTTTCGAGCCCGTGCGTACGACAGGTCGGTCGGGTCTCGGTAAGGAGAGCCCGGCGGCAATGGCTCGGGCGTGGCGTGTCCGCGCACGACGATCTTGTTCGGCTTGTGTTTGATGACGCGGGTGATGACGTCGAGGCGGGCTTTCAGGTCGTCACTCAGTTCGGCTCCGAAGCGTGGAAAAATGGCCGGTCCGCCGAGGGTAATGATGGTTCCGTGATTGATTCGTCGAACCGCCGTAAACGCTCCACCCGGTCCTTTGGCTTGTCTGCTGCGTCGCTTTGTGCCTCCCTCCATCCGCTGCCCTTCAGAACGCAGAAAACGGTAGGCGCTGCTCGTCTGGAGCGAGCGACCAAAGATGCCTGTGATCCCGGCACCCGGACCAAACCGCTGGCGGATGGCATCCATCATGGCGCGGTTTCGCCCGTCCTCTTTCAGCTCGCTCATCGAGACAAGCATGATGAAAAAGGTCAGCAACAGCGACATCATGTCGCCGTAGGTGACGACCCATTCGGGTACGCCGTGACCTTCCTCTTCCACGTCGGCCATGGTTCGTCTCCTGAGGGAGCAGTTCGTTCTGCTGCAGGAACGGCCGCGACTTGCGGACGCATGAAGTCTTTGGTCGAGCCTGTCCGGGGACTGGCCGACCGGTGCGGCCCACTTTCGACGGCCGGTCCGCCGAACGGGTCCGGCAGTTCCGCTTGGAGCCGGACACCGGATGTCAGCGCTTTACGGGCCGTGCCGCCGGTGCGTACCGATTCGTCCGGTGACTCGGGCGTTGGGTGCGTGCCGCTTCGACTGCCGATGTCGACCGCGCGGCGATCGTGTCTAGGCAGCCTTCGCTTGCTCCTCCCGCTCCGACTTCGGCAAGCAGATCTTCAGTTTCTGTTCCAGGACTCGCGGGTTGTCGCCCTCTTGAATGGCGAGCAGCCCGCGCAGGATGATCTCTCTCACCTCCAGTTCCCGTTTGCTGTAAAAGCCCAGTTTGTCGGCGAACGGGAGGAAAATGAGGTTGGCGACGATGGCTCCGTACAACGTCGTGATCAACGCCACTGCCATGCCGGGACCGATGGCTTCGGGATCGTCCATGTTTCCCAGCATGATGATCAGTCCGATCAGCGTGCCGATCATGCCGAAGGCAGGCGCGTAGCGTCCCAAGGTTTCCATGAGCGACTTGCCGGTCTTGTGGCGTTGAGCCACCGCCTCCATTTCGCTCCGCAAGATCTTTTCCATCAGCTCGGCGTCCGTCCCGTCGACGGCCATTTGGATGCCAAGCAACAGGAACGGGTCTTCGATTTCCTGGGTCTTGCTCTCTAGAGCCAGGACACCGTCGCGGCGAGCGATCTCGGCACACTCGACCAATTGCTTGATCACCGGCTTGGCATCTGGCGTGTCGGGTTTGAAGATCTTCTTGAGCACTTTGGGGAATTGCAGGAGCGTTTTGAGAGGAAAGGCGATGCACGAGGCGGCAATGGCTCCACCGACCACCACCGCCATGGACGGGTAGTCGATGAAAGCCCCCAGGCTTGCTCCTGGCGCCAGCATGATCGACAGGAGCAGCAGGCTGATCCCCATTGCCAAGCCGCCGACGCTTGCCTTGTCCATTCCGGGGTCCGTCCTCGGGTACTAGCCTTCCTGTTTCGCGCAGTCGCCTTGTACGGGTTGTCGAAGCCGGTCGACGAGATCCATTCCGGTGCGGCCGCACGGCCACTGGCCGCCACTCGTTGACCCGGTTCACCGGACCATTTCGGCGTACGCCCTTTCGGCTCGCCGGTAAGCCAGAATTCTACGAACCACTTCCTCGACCGATTCTTTGACGATCAATCGTTCGTTCGTCGTCAGCGTGATGAACGTGTCCGGCCGACTTTCGACGAGCCGGATGAGGTCGGCATTGAGCACGAATTGCTCACCGTTCAGCCGGCTCAACTTAATCATGTTCTGCCCTCGTCACGTCTGGACGTGGTTGTTTACCAAGCTGGCTCTTCCCGGCCGTTCGCTGACGGAACGGCCGCGGCCCAAAACGAGCTACCGTCCCAGGAGCAGCAGCTCGTCGATCAGCTGCTGAATCGCACTGATGATCCGCGCGTTCCCGCGGTAGTTGGTGGCTGCGACGATCAGGTCGACCAGGCTGCGGCCGATGTCGGCGTTTGACAGCTCGATCGACCCGCCCAGGATGGTTCCGAAGCCAAAGCTGCCGGGCGTGCCCAGCTCGGCCTTGCCCGAGCTGACTCCTTCGACGTACGTGTCCTCGCCGTTTTCCAACAAGCCTTGCGGGTTGGGGAAACGCGCCAAGACGATTTGTCCCAGCGGTCGGTTTTCTCCGTTGTTGAATGCCCCGTTGATGACGCCTTTTTCGTCGATGCCGAAGCTGACCAACGTGCCCGGCGGGAAGCCGTCCTGGTCGGAGGTCAGCGAGCTGCCCTCTTCGGGCGAAATGCTCTTCAGGTTGGAGAAGTCCAACGTGATCGACATCGGCGAGAAGGCGTTCGTGTCGTTCCGTTCCAGGACGAACGTTTTCTGGCGGTCGCCGGCGATGACATTGCCGTTCGAGTCGAACTCGATCGTTCCATTGGCGATGGCGATCGAGTCGCGACTGTCGCCGACGCTCTCCACGTAGTAACGGGCCCGGGTCGGCACCTTGCTTTCCAACACCAGCGTGACGCGCAAGTCGATGGCCTCGCCCAGTGAGTCGTACACGACCAACTCCGTTGCAGCGCTTTCGCCGGTGGCCGATTGCAGTTTCTGCCCGAAGTTCAGGTCCACGGCCGCTCCGTCGACCGTAAAACGGCCGGCGTCCATGTCGTCGATTTCATTGTCGCGGCCGCTGTTACCCAGAATTTGGATTTCGCCGGACGACGTCAGAGTCACGCCGGGCGGAATGCCCAGGTTCCCGTCATTGGGTACGCCGCTGGTGTGGATGCCCAGCGCGTGTTCGATCAGGTCCAGCAGGTCCTGAACGGTGGTGGTGTTCGAAATTTTTCCGTCGTCGATCGGGTTTCCGTTGTCCGTGGCGAGCAGGTGTGGCTCCAGTTCCTTGCTGCCTTTCTTGGGAGTGAACGCCAGCACCTGACCTGCGGAGAACAGAGCGTCGCCGTCGGCGTTGCGGACGTCGACTAGTTTCGTCGAGGCGGTGATGGGAGCCCCGGTGGAGGCGTCGGTCAGCGGCTCGCTGCGGAACAAGGTACCCTGCGTCGCCAGCTCAGCGACGCTCGTCGCCAATAACGACCCGCCAATGGTGACGTTCTGAGTTCGTTGAGCGACAATGCCCGTGCCGATGGGAATGACCAGGTCGGTCAACGTGGCTGACTTGACAATGTTGTAGTTCGCGTCGACGCCGTAGCCCTGAACACGCAACCCCTGTGCGTTGACCAGTTTGTTGTCGCTGTCCAGCGTGAAGCTGCCGTTTCGCGTGTACCGGGGACCGGTCGGGCCGCTCAGAATGAAAAAACCTTCCCCTTGAATGGCCAAGTCGGACTCGTTGTTGGTCGTCGTGATGCCGCCCTGCGAGAAGTCCTTGCGAATGGCCGCGACGGCAGCCCCAAGGCCGATTTGCTGAGGGTTTGTGCCGCCGTTCTCCGCCGTCGGGGCTGACCCAATCGTCAGCGTTTGGGAAAGCTGAGTCTTGAACAGAACCTGCGACGCTTTGAAACCGACCGTCCCCGCGTTGGCGATGTTGTTGCCCAGAACGCTGATCGCCGTTTCGTTGAGGGAAAGACCGTTGAGTGACGTGTTGAGAGCACCGTTCAATCCGGCTGCCATGAGTCCCCCCTTTTCTCGCTTCTACCGTGACAGAGCAAACGAGGCTTTGGTCTTTCGACAACGGGATCGGCGTTCTTCTTGACTTGGCCCAGCCGAAAGGCCGAGCACCGTCGGGCCGGTTTGGCCTGGTCCGGCTTGCTGGCGTCGCGACGCTAGACCGGACGTCGTGACGCTACACCGAGCACTGGCCGACCGCTCGGCGCGCAACGCCACCGTCGCTTGTTGGTACGAGAAACGCCGTTTTGCGCGAGCAGCGCAAGACTGCTGCGCAGTTGTTGTATCGGTTAAATGCCGGAGAATCGTTACTTTTTGTCAGGCCAGAGCGGGCTGGGGCGGAGGACGCCGACGACCGGCGAGCGGCTGGCCTTGTCAGACGGGACAGCGCACAGAGCTCGTGGACGCTGAAGGTTACGCAGTCGGCGAGCCGAGTCGTGACGGGCCGCGGCTGTTACTGGCCACTGGCCTGGACCGTCGTAATTTGCGACAGCTCCAACTTTTGGTCGCCGATTCCCACGTAGACCTTGCCGTTTTCCAGGAAAGCGCGGTCCACCACGCCGGTGACGACCTGGTCGTCCGAGGTCTTGCCCGTGACCACTTTTCCAATCAGGTTGGCGGCCGCTGAAAGCTGCTGAGCGAGCAGGCTGGCGTTAATGGCTTCCGACATGGCTTTAATGGTGTCGCTCAGCTCCACGTTGGCCTGCAGGTCTCGCATCATGGACAGTTGGCTGAGCAGTTCGTCGTTGCCCATGGGCTCGGTCGGGTCTTGGTTCTCCAGCTGGGTAATGAGCAGCTTCAGGAAGTCCTCGGACGTGAGCTGGTTCAGCGCCTTGTCGAGCTGCTCCCTTTCGAACTGCGACCGCTGAGTGGTGGTTGCCGACGTGACTTCCATGGCGACCTCCGTGTCGACGTGGCTGGGTTTCGAAGGCGAACGTCGAGTTCCTCAGACGCGAACGTCGAGCTGGTCGGCGGCCCTGACTGCCCGCTCCGACCGGCTTTCCTGGGCCGGCTCCTGCGTCGGACGCTGGGGCGGACCGCCGAAGGACTGTCCGGGTGTCTCCTGACCGGACCATCCGCCGCTCCACTGCGACGCTTGGCCGAAGGACCCGCCGCCTGGCTGCGACTGCGGCTCGACCAGTTGAACGTGCACCCGCTCCACCGGCTGACCGCTTTGGACCAGCGCGTCGCGCAGTGTCGACAAGTGTTCCGACAGCGCCCGCTGAGCCGCCTCGGACTGCACCTGCAGCCGAACCTCCAACACGCCCCGGTGCGACGTCACCTCCACCTGCAAGGTCCCCAGCTCCGGCGGGTGCAGCCGCACGCGCAGCCGTTGGTGCCCTTGAGCGGCCTGCTGGACCAAACCGACCAGCCGCTCGGTTTGCGACGGCCGGACGGCGTCGCCGGTCTCGACGTGTTGCGACTGGGCCGGCTGCGCGTGGTGAGCACGCTGCGGCGCGGCGGCCTCGAACGGACCAGCGGTCGACGGACCGAGCGGGCTCTCGGAACGGTCCGTCGGCGTAGCCGCCCGTCCGTCCCGCACCAACTGGTTCGACAGCCCTTCGGCCGGCTGCGCCGGGGCCTGGGTTCGGCTCGAGCCGGGCGGGCTTGGCCGGTCGAGCGGAAAAGCGGGAACGTGAGTTTCGGCGGGCTGTTCGTCTGGCGTCACGGCAGCCGTCGAACCGGACGCGGCTTCGGACGCGTGCGGCCGAGTTGCCGCCGCGAGTTCGGACGACGGAGCCGCCGCCGGTGGCGGAGCCGCCTCGACCGGTTGGCCCGTAGCCGGTTCGAGTCCCCTGGTCGCCGTCGCTGAGTCTCCTGCAGGCCGCGGCTCTTGCAGCGGGGGCACGGCTGCCGCCGCCGCAGCTGGCTCGTTGTTCGCCCGTCCGGTTTGTCGGCTGGCGGGTTGCTGCTGCTGAAGGGTGGCGGGCTGGCTGGGCGCGAGTGCGTGACTGAGCGAGAGGCCGCGGGTCAGGCCGGGCGGCGGCGAGTCGGCCGGTTCGCCCTCGAGGCCGGTCAGTGACGCAGCCGGTTGGTCTCCGTCGGCCGGGACGAGAGGCGTCGGCGACAGCTCGCCGGCGGACGGCGTCGAGGCTCCGGCCGGCTCGGCAACCGGTGCCGCAGGCCGTTTCGTCTCGGCGGCCCCGAGCGGCGGCTCTGGGGTTGACTCGGACGTCCCGGCCCCGGCGACGGCGTTTGCCGAGCTGCCGCGCGGCGAGCTGGGCGACGAGGCCCAGGCGTCGGGCGGTGGCTGAGACGAGGAGCGTCCGGGCCGCTCGCTGGCCGGTGTGCCGCTCGCCGCACGGTTTGCGTGGGCGAGCGGCGGACGCGGTTCAGACGGGGGCCCGTCAACGGCCGGCGGGGGCGCGGAGGCCGAGCCACCGTCGTTGGCTGGCTCGGGCGAAGCCGTTTCGCCGCGGGCGTCCACGTGGAGCGGGTTGGGAGGAACAGGTGGCCCGTCCGCAGCCGACACGCTGACGGGCTGCTGGCCAGAAGACGCAGCCGGACCGCTGGCGGGAACGCTCGACGGCTGGTCGGCGGTTTCCGTGTCCGGGCCGGTCGTCTCGGACGGCGACGCGTCGGCAACGGCGGAACCGCCGCCCGACGGTTGGAGCGACTCTGACTCGTCGCTCGGCCCGTCCGTCGGCTCGACGTGCGCAACAGAACGCACGAATTGCGAGCCGAGCGAAGAGTGGACCGGCCGCAACCCGTCCTGCAGGCCGTCCGTCTGCCCGGTTGCTTGGACGTCGGTGAAGCTTCCCACCGGCAGGGCGGCGTCGAAAACGGTGTCGGTTGGCCAGTCGGCGAGAACCACGACAGCGTCGGACTGGAGCGGCGCGTCAGCGTCGGCGGACGAGACGGTTGCTCCAGCCGGTCGGTCGGACTCGACAAGGTTGCTGGCGGCCGGTTGGCCAGCCGAAGCGTCGACCACGAGGGCTTGCAAGAAGCTGGCCGGCGCGGAGGACTCGAGCGAGTCGTCGGAGCGGCCCGGCGACGCCCCGTTGGACGCGTTTCCGCTCACCGGCTCGGTGCGGTCGGAGCGGTTTGCCGGGACGTCGGAGCGGCGCGGGCGGCGAGCACTCGAGTCTGGTTGGTCGTTTTGGACGGCTCGTGAGACGAGCCTGGCGCGGGCAACGGCCGGCGAGCGAGCGACGTCCCGCGCCGCCGCGCGGCTGCGAGTGGTCGAAGGCGAACGGTTGCGGCGTGAGCCGAGCTCCACGTGCCGGGTGGTCGGGTGCGGCTGCGAGGCCCGTCGTCGTGCCGGGGCTGGTCCGCCTGGGGTCGGGGTGGTCGTTGAGGCGTTCGCGGCGCGAGCCGGGCCGGTTCCGTGCCGGGGCAGTCTGTGTTCGAGCAGCCGGGCTAGTGTGTCGGGACGCTGGGCGTCGAGGCTGGCGTTGCGGCGCGAAGAGGCCGAAGCGGGGGTGGGAACAAGAGCGCTGGCCGACTGTTGCCGGGTGCGGGCAGCGGCTAGCGTCAGACCGACGGCGAAGGAGAGCGTCGTGTCTGGCGCGGCGGACGGCCTCCAGCCCGGACGGCTGGCGGTCAACGAGTGCGTGTCGACTTGGAAAAGGAAGTCTGTCGTCGGCATGGGTGTTCTGTTCGGCGGAAGAGAGCCTGACTGACGGTCGGCGTCGGCCGGGCTAGCTTCCGGAGGTCTTGGCCGGAGCCAGCTCGGCCGCCGTCTGGTCGACCAGGGTGCGGAGCGGGTCGCCTCGGCTCAGCGCTTCGAAAATCTTCAGGCCCCGGTCGGCCTGCTCGGCGTCTCCGTTGGCGAACTCTTTCAGGATTTCGGCAATTTTTTTCTCCGGCAGGCCACGCAGGAGAATGACGTCTTGGTCGAGGTCCAGGGCCATGAGGTGACGGACGGCGTCCTTGGGGTCGGACTTGGCAATGACCTCCCGAGCCAGCTCGGTGGCCTCCGAGTTCAACTGCGACTGAAGGGCGGCCAGTTGTTGCTCGAAGGCCTTTTTCTTTTGGGTGAAGAGGTCTTGCTCCTTCAGTACCAACTCACGTCCCTGGTCGACCAAGGCCTTCAGCTGCTCCAGTTCGCGCTGACGGCTTTCCAGGTTGAGAATCCGCATGGCTCGCTCGGCCAAGACGTCTTCCGTGGAAGGCAGTTCCTGTTCTTGCTGCTCCTGCGGCACCTGCTGCTGTTCGGGCTGCTCCGACAGAATCAGCCGAATTTCGTCGAGCGTGTCGGGCGTGAGGCGACCTTGCATCCACAACAGTCCAACTCCGAGGGCCTCGCCCAACACGACGACGAAACAGAACAAACTGGTCACGTACGCCAGCAGCCGAATCATGGAACCGACCTCCCGAGCTCAGCGGCCGACCAGGCGTCTTCCAGTTGCAGACCCTCTCGGCGGTTGGTCTCGTAGACGTGTTCCGCCAACTTCTTTTCCTTCAGTTTTTCGAGGACCTGGACCCGTTTCTCGGCCTCGGCCAGCTCGCGTCGCTTCTGCTCGACTTCGCGCAGGACCCGCTGCCGCTGCTGCTCCACGTTCAAAATGGCGGCCAGCACTTGGCCCGCGTAGTAACGTCTGGCCGCTGCCCGCTCGACCTTGACCACACGGGCCTGTTGCAATTGACGCAGTTCACGCAGCACCTGCTCCCGTTGCCGCTCCAGCCGCTGCCGCTGGTTCAGCAACTGTTCGCTCTCGGCCAGCTTTCGAGCCAGCTCTTGCTGGCACAAGTCGCGTTGGTACTGTCGCAGACGCAACAGCGAATCGAGCCGAAACCGAAACCGACTCAACGTGCACCTCCGTTTTGCCGCGTAAGTTTCGAGGCGGGCGGGCGTGGCCGCTCAGACGACGGTTTCACGCGCCAGACCGGTCTCCGAAGGACGCCGTCCTGCGCCGCCGTCCGGTCGGGCAGCGCGGGCGTGGCTGTTCATGCCGCGCAGGCGTGGTCGTCTGCGTCACCGGCCGCTCAACGGACGGCAGCGGTCGAGCCGACGGAACGGCGGGACTGAAAGGCGGCTTGGGCCGGTGTTGCCTTTCCGGGCTCGGAGCCGGGCTGTGCCGTCTTCGCGGACGGGCCGGACGCAGCACCGCCGGCTTGGGCCTGACGAGCCAGCTCGACCAGCCGACGGACCGACTCGTCGAACGACGAGGTTTCTCCCACGGTCTGTCGCAGGAACCGGTTGATTGGCTCACGCAGCCGAATGGCCAGGTCGACCGTCGGGTTCGAACCGCTTTGGTAGGCGCCGACGGAAACCAGGTCCTCCGCTTGTTGGTAAGCCGCCAGCAGTTGCTTGATTGTGTCGGCTGCCTGCCGGTGCTCCGCAGTCACAATGTCGTTCATGCACCGGCTGATGCTGGCCAACACGTCGATGGCCGGCCAGTGAGCTTGGTTCGCCAGCCGACGCGACAGCCAAATGTGTCCGTCCAGAATGCCCCGCACCGTATCAGAAATCGGCTCGTTTGGATCGTCTGCTTCAACCAGCACGGTGTAAAAACCGGTAATGCTTCCCTTTTCGTTACGACCGCTCCTTTCCAACAGCCGGGGCAGCAGGGCGAAGACGCTGGGCGGGTAACCGCGGGTGGCGGGAGGCTCGCCGGCCGCCAGTCCGATTTCCCGCTGAGCCAGGGCGACGCGCGTGACGCTGTCCATCATGAGCAGGACGTCGCCTCCCTGGTCGCGGAAGTACTCGGCAATGGCCGTGGCCAAGCGAGCGGCTCGCAGACGGACGGTGGCGGGTTCGTCGCCCGTGGCCACGACGACCACGCTGCGCCGCAGTCCTTCCGGACCCAGGTCTCTTTCCAGGAACTCCCGGACTTCCCGGCCTCGCTCGCCAATCAGAGCCACCACGTTGACGTCGGCCTTGCTGTGCTGCGCCATTTGTCCCAGCAGCACGCTTTTTCCAACGCCGCTGCCCGAGAAAATGCCGAGACGCTGTCCCTTGCCACAGGTGAGCAGCGCGTCAATGGCTCGAATGCCGGTCTCCAGCGGCGAGTCGATTCGCGGACGGGTCAAGGCGGGCAAGGAAGGCAGGTTGGTTGGAATGCAGAAAGGAAGCACGGGCGCCGGCCGGCCGTCAATGAACCGACCTCGTCCGTCCAGGACGCGGCCGAGCAGTCCGTCGCCCACTCGGACAGTCTGCACCGACTGAACCAGCTCGACGCGGTTTCCCAGCCGCACGCCACTCAGGTGGTCGTACGCCAACACCAGCGTTTCATCGTCGCGAAACCCGACCACCTCGCCCAGCAAGCTCGACCCGTCGTCACGCCGAATGCGGCAAATCGAACCGACCGGGGCCGGGAACCCGGCGACCACAATGGTCAAACCGACGAACCGACACACCGTGCCGGTCAGACCGTAGGGCAGAACCTGTCGAACGTGTTGCTCCAAGTTCCACATTGCTTGGTCGTTGCCCTGGCTTGGACTGACGTGTCGAGCCGGCGGGACTGACTGGCTGGAGCGAGTGTGACGGCGTCTGCGGTCAGCCGACTCGGGCGTCCGGCGGCGAAACCCGACTGAGCCGGCTGACGCTCGGCGGCGGGCAGTGGCTCACGGCCCGGACGACGAGGCAGGCGGTGAGGTGTGGGGGTCGTCGGTTTGTTGGAGCAGCTCTTGCACAATTCGCTCCAACAGCGTTTCAATCCGGGCGTCGACCGAACCGGTCTGAGTTTCAATGACACAGCCACCCCGACCGACTTCCGGGTCCGGAACGACGTGGACCTGACCGGCGTGCGCGACCGTGCTGACAAACTGCTCGGGCTGGTCGCCCAGTGCGGCGACGTCGTCTGGGTGGAGCCGAATTGTCAGTCGGTCGACTCGCGAAATCAGCCGCAGCGCTTCGCTAATCAGCCGCGAGCTGGTTTGTGGGTCGACGTCCAGTTGGTGCTTCAAGATTCGTTCGGCAATGGCCACGCTGAGCCGGACGGCCGATTCTTCCCAACGTCCCAGCCACGCCTGGTACTCGCGCTGCAGCTTCTCGGCGGCTTGTTGCATGGCTGGGACGAGCGTCTGCAGGTTCTCTCGGGCTTTCTGTTCGGCCAGCTCGGCGGCTCGTCGGTTGATTTCCGCGTCGGCCTCTTTCAAGGCGTCTTGGCGGGCTTGCTCTTTGGCCTGCTGGTAGGCGGCTTGGCGGAGCTGTTCGGCTTGCTGTGTGGCCTCTTGTAGGATTTGCCGAGCGGCGGCGCGGACCTTCTGCAGGTACTCGTCGCACTGGCGGCGGAAGTCTTCGAAGTTGAACGCCGCTGCGGCGAGCTGGTCGGTTTGGTGGGCCTTTAGGATTTTTTTTGGCTCCAAAGTGGGCATTGGCAGGCGTCAAGTCTTGTGTTGCAAGAGAGCAGGAAGGCGTGGCGAAAGGTCGTGGACAGGCCAGTTGTGGGAGGGGCGGCCAGCTTGCCGGCTCACGTAATGAACTCTTCCTCGCCGCCGGAGGCGACGACGATTTCGCCTGCGTCCTCCAGACGCCGGACGATGTCGACAATTTGCTGCTGCACGGCTTCGACGTCGCTGACCTTGACGGGCCCCAGGTACTCCATTTCTTCCTTGAGCAGCTCGGCGGCCCGCTGCGACAGGTTGCTGAAAATCTTC
>CAYSAG010000110.1:0-14981 GCA_964428935.1 uncultured Planctomycetaceae bacterium
AACCCGGCCGTGGAAAAGAATTTGAAGCCGTTGCTGGAACGGGTGGCGGAGGACGGTTGCGACGTCGGCGTGGCCCTGGACGGCGACGGCGACCGGGTCGTCTTCGTCGACGCTCACAGCCGCGTTGCACGGCCCGAACAAATGGCCGTGGTTTTGGCGGGCGAGCTGTTCGACCGGCCGACGGTGGTCTACGACTTGAAGTGCGCTTCGGTGGTGGCCCGCGCGGTCGAACAGGCCGGCGGACGCACGGTGCCCCAACCCAGCGGGCACGGGTTCATTCGGCAAGCGGTGCAGAGAGAACGGGCCGACTTGGGAGTCGAGGTGAGCGGGCACCATTTCTACGGCGTGCTCAGCGGTGGCGACGACGGACTGTTCACCGCGCTGGTCGTGTTGGAGCTGCTGCGTCGCCGCGGGAGGACGTTGGCCGAACTGGTCGGACGCGTCCCCTGGCCGTGCATTACGCCCGACCTTCGCGTTCCCTTCGACGGAGACGCGAACGAGTTGCTGGAACGGACGGCGGCTCACTGCGGCGGCCGCGTGACCCGGCTGGACGGCGTGCGAGCCGAGTACCCCGACGGGTGGGCCTTGCTGCGCGTCTCCATTACCGAACCGGCCGTGACGTTGCGGTTCGAGGCGTCGGACCCGGCCGCTCTGCCCCGGTTGGTCCGACGGTTCCTGGCCGGCGCTCCGGAGCTGCGGGACGAAGTCCTACGCCGGCTGGGCGAGTGAAAGTTTGGGTAACCTCGGGTCGGGCCGAGTCGGCTGGGCGTGCCGGGCCGAGGCTGGAACAGGCCGTTGAAGAGGCATGAAGTACCAGCTCGTTTTGTGGGACTTCGACGGGACGCTGGCCGACACGCTGTCGGTGGCGGTGGAGTTTTTCAACGAGCAGGCGGAGCGGGAAGGGTGGCGGCCCATTCTGAACCCGCAGCAAGCTCGCGAACTTCACCTGGGACAAATCATTCGACAGCACGGAGTGCCGTTGCGGCGGCTGCCGTCGTTGGTTTGGAAGTGGTACGGGCAGTGGGGAGAGGTAGTGGAGCGGTGTCGGTTGTTTCCTGGTGTGGCGGAGGTGCTGCGTCGGTTGCGTTCGGCCGGCTGCGTGCTGGGCGTGCTGTCGTCGAACGTGGAGGCGTGCATTCGTGGGTGCCTGCGGCACAACCAAGTGGAGGACGTGTTCGCGTTCGTCGAAGGCGGTTCGCCCTTGTTCGGCAAGGCTCGTCGGCTGCGCCGGGCGCTGAAACGCTCGCCCCGGCCGCTCCGGTCCGTGTTGTACGTGGGCGACGAAGCTCGAGACGTCGAGGCGGCCCGGGAGGTGGGCGTGGACGTGGCCGCCGTCACCTGGGGCCTCAACTCCGAAAACCTGCTCCGCCAGTTCGCTCCCACCTACCTGGTGCGACGTCCCGACGAGCTGCTGGAAGCGTGCGGCTGCAGCGGCGCCGAGCAGCAGGGCTGAGTGGGCGCGCGAACCGGGCCGGCCCTGGCACGGGCTTGCCGCCGTCACCGACCAGGGACTCGTCCGGCGCCGCCTGCGTCGTTGGTTGAGCGGCGGAGGAACCGTGAAATGAGAAGTCGACTTGCGCTCGTTGTCGTTTCGTGGCTGGCTGCGGCTGTCGGTCCGAGCGGGACTTTCGCAAAGGACACACCGGCCCGTCCGGCTCGCCGGCCGAACGTGCTTCTGATTGTCAGCGACGACCAGCGTCCGGACACCGTGCACGCGCTCGGCAACCCCGTCATTCGGACGCCGCACCTGGACCGTCTGGTTCGGGAAGGGACGGCGTTCTTGCGAGCCGTCAGTCCGAACCCGATTTGCACGCCCGCTCGCGCCGAAATTCTGACCGGCTGCTGCGGCTTCCGCAGCGGAGTGACCGACTTCGGCAGGCGCATTCGTTCGGACGTGGCCGAGTGGCCCGAGGTTTTCCGTCGAGCGGGCTACCACACCTGGTACGTGGGCAAGTGGCACACCAACGGACGGCCGTCGCAGCACGGCTACGAGGAAGTGGACGGGTTGTTCTCGGGCGGTGGAGGCAAATGGCCGCTCACCTTCCCCACCGACTGGAAAGGTCGTCCCGTGACGGGCTACCGCGGCTGGGTTTTCCAAACCGACGACGGAAGGAAATTCCCCGAGCAGGGCGTCGGACTGACTCCGGACATTAGTCGCAAGTTCGCCGACGCGGCCATTCGCTTTCTGCGTCGAAAGCCGGACCGTCCGTTCTTCTTGCACGTGAACTTCACCGCGCCGCACGACCCGCTGCACTGGCCGCCGGGCTTGGAGCACGCTTACACGGCCGACCAAATTCCGTTGCCGAAAAACTTCCTGCCCCAACACCCGTTCGACCACGGAAACCTTCACGGGCGCGACGAGCGGCTCTTCCAGTTCCCGCGAACCGAACAGGAAGTCCGGGAAGAGCTGGCCGTCTACTACGCGGTCATTACGGACATGGACCAACAGGTCGGGCGAATTCTGAAAGCCTTGGACGAGACAGGCCAACGAGACAACACGCTGGTCATTTTCACCAGCGACCAGGGACTGGCCATTGGCAGCCACGGACTGCGCGGCAAGCAGAACATGTACGAGCACACAATTGGCGTGCCGTTGGTCTTGCGCGGACCGGGCATTCCGCGCGGTCGGCGGTGTTCGGCCCAATGCTACCTGCGGGACCTGTTCCCCACCGCCTGTCAGCTGGCGGGCATTCCCGTTCCGCAGTCGGTTCAGGGACGCAGCCTGCTGCCGCTGTTGCAAGGCCAGCGCCAAAGGCTTTACGACTACACGTTCGCGTACTTCCGCAACTACCAGCGAATGGTTCGCACCGACCAGTGGAAACTGATTTGGTACCCCGAAGCGAAACGCGAGCAGCTGTTCCACCTGGCGACGGACCCACTGGAACGGCACGACCTTTCCCAAGACCGCCACTACGCCGACACGCTTGCCCGCTTGCGACGGTTGCTCCGACAGGCCCAGCGCGAGTTCGACGACCCGTTGGCGCCGCCGTGAGCGACTGGGGGGAGGACGCACGGGACACGAGACGCCGACGCCGCACCCGCAGGGGCGGTCCTCGTGGCCGCCGCATCGGCGCGGCAAGCCGTGGAGCCCCTTGCTGACGCTCCGGCCTAACGTGGGGCAGGTTTCCCAACCTGCCCACAACCCAAAAGGCGGCAGAGGCCCTCGCACCGCGCCTTGCGAGGTAAGGCGCTACTGCCTCGGTTGTTCACAGGCGGCAAACAAAGCTTCCAGCGCAGAACGGCAACGGCGGTAGTCGGACTCGGTGTAGCGGTCGCCGGGCGCAGGCGAGCCGGTCCGCGTGTCGGGGTAGCGTGACAACAAGTAGTGCCGGTCCAGTTCCCGCGCTTGCGGACGGAGTCCTGTGAGCGGTCGGTGGAAACGGCGAGCGGCACGCCAGAGGTCGACGACCGAGTGGGACTGGGCCGTTCCGCCCAAGTCGGACGCTCGCAGCCGCGGCCCGGTTCGTTCCTTTTCGGCCGGCCGGGACGACTCGCGAGCCAGCAGCAAGGCCTTCAGCCGTTTCTCGGCCGCCTGCTGGCACGCAAAACACGCCCACTCGAACCGACCCGCCTCGGCCAGCACGTCAGCCGCGTGCCGGTCGTGCTCGGCCTGACGCAACCACAGCCGCCAATCCGCACACATGTTTCGTCGCCCGTGGTGCTCGTGCAGCAACGCGGTCTCCCGCGTCCCCCGTCCCGAATTCCGAATCCCGAATGCCGAATTCCGAATGCCGGGCCCTTGGTCCGCACAGCGGACCTGATGTTTGCTCGCGACGGCCGGTCCGGAGAACCAGTCGCGTCGGGCTCACCAACGGAAGAACCGGTAGGGGTCGTCCCACTGTTCCGGCTGGTCCAGGTACAGGCCGGTCAGCCAACGCCGCTCGTTCCGCTCCACGGCTACCGGACGGGCAAACCGGTCCAGCAACGGCGTCGTGGCGCTCGCTCCCAGGTTGGCCAGCAAGCGCGTCACCAGGAAGCTGGTGCGTCGGAACGTCCGCTTCAACCCGTAGTTCTTGTGGTAGTCGAATTGCCACGGCAAGAGCTGGCAGAAGACGACGCGGCCGTCTGCAGCCGTTGCGAGCACGCCGTCGCCGACCGGTTGAGCGCCGGCTGTGACCAGAGGAACGGAGCGTGGAGCCCGGTTGTGGACGTCGGCCGGCCCGACACCGACCAGGGGGGAGTCCAGACCGGGGGGTGAGAACCAAGCGTTAATGTGTTCTTTGCGTTTGGTCGTGACCGAAAACGGCAGCACCGCATTGACCTCGCGCTGGTCCAGACCGAGCGCCAGTACGCGGCCGTCGGTGGCCAGGAATCGAACGACTTCGGTCCGGTGGGCGGTCAGAGTGCGCGAGGCGCCGGGAGCAAGAACGAGCACGCTGTCAGCCGGCAGGGCTCCGCCGCGGTAGCTGCGCAGCTTCAGTCCGGTCGCTTCCAAGTGCTGCCTCCCTGGCTCCTCTCCGACGTACACCGCCTGGCGGCGTGGGGCCGGCTTCCAGGCGTCGAGGTACTCGATTAAGTTGGCCACGATTGTTCGAGCGGCTGGGTCGGACTCCGTGCGCCCGGTTACGTCCAATTGGCAGAAAACGACCAGTCCGCGGCCCTCTCGGTACTCCAACAGCGGGCTGTACTGCAGGCTGAAACCGCCGTCGACGATTGGCAGGAAGTCGCCGCAGGCGGGTTTTTCAATGAGCACGCTGGCGACGTTGCCGCGACAGCCGCACCGCCACAGCCGCGTCACTTCCAGGCCGCACCACTTCACGGCCGGAGCACCGGCGTACTTTTGACTGGTGAAGTAGTCGAGCCGCGGGGGAACCAGCGTGGCTTCGCCCCGCCAGTCCTGCAAGTGTTCTGGTTCCACGCCGCGCAGCGCGGGGTGGTCGGGCACGCGGACGAAGACCTTGCGCAGACCGTACGTGGCGACCCGGAACCCCAGCCGCTGTTCCAGAGCCTCGGCCGTCTGCTCGAAGACCAGCACTTTCAGGCCGTCCCGCACGCGGTCGATTCGCGGTGCCGGGCCGTCCGGCGACAGGGCTTTCTTGCCGACAATCAGCACGTCGAACTCAGACAGACCGTCGCTCGCGCCGACGCGCCGGAACGAAACGCCCAGCTCTCGCAGCAGCCTGGCCGTCTCGCCTCTGGGGTCGAACAGGGCGAAGCGGCTGCGCGTTGTCGGCAAAGGCTGCTGCGCCAGCACGTGGACGACGAACGTGTCCTGCTGTCGCTCGCCCGTGCTGAACGTGGCCGTCATGGAAAGCCGGTACCGGCCGGGCGCGGTGCTTGTCGGAATGGAGAAGGCCAGAGGAATCCGCCGCTGCGTTCCTGTCTTCAGTGTGACGGTTTCGCTGCCGAACTGCGGCCGCGGAAGGTCCAGACGCCAGTCGACCCGACACGACACGGTTTGCCTGGAGTTGTTGATGACCACAATCTGTTTCTCGACGTGTTCGCCCGCGACGAAGTTGTGGTCCTGACTGGTGAATTGCGACGGCTTTCCGGCAATGTAGGCCAGCAGCGGGCGGTTGTTCCTGAGCAGCTCCTTTGCTCCGAGCGTGGGAATCCAGTCCGAGCGACCAAAGGCCAAGTCCCACCGCTCGTACCGGTCGTCCAGGTAGTCCGGGCTGTAGCCCGGGCGTTGAAGGTTGTCCCAGTCGGTGGGAAGCTCCCGACGGCCACGGTCCACTCCCGGCCGCAGCTTCCACAGAATGTGGTGTTCCCACGGGGAAATGGCGGACACGCCCCAGGTGCGGAACGCACGCCAGTTGTGCCGGAAGTACATGGCGTAAACCGCTTCGCGCTCTTCAAAGTCGCTCGACCCGACCCGGTGGGGGTAGTCCCAGCGGTGCCAGAGTTTTCCCTCGCGGAACTGTCGCGCTTCCCAGCGCAGGTTTTCTTTCTCCTGCTGGCTGATTTGAAAGGCTCGGTCGCCCAGGAACTGCGCATTCCACTCCGCCAGGCAGAACTCCCACGGCACCTTCGCACTACCGAACTCGCGCCGCCCCTTGTACCAGCCGCGGTACATGGTCCAGTCCCAGGAAAACGGAGCTCCGTACTCGCACAGAAACAGCGGTTTGACTCCCTCTTTCGCCCAGTGCTCGAACCAGTCGGACATTTCCTGAACCGGCACAAAGTTCGGGTAGAAGTTGACGGTGTGCATGGAGCCCAAATTGCCGGAGGAGTGGTGGTAGACGACGCGTGTGGGGTCGAGCCGGTGGACGATGGCTTCGGCTCGCAGAGCCCGTTCGGCGTTGCGCTGCGACCACCGCGTGCGCCGTGCGTGGACGCCGTCCATCCAGTCGGGGTTCATGTCCTCGCTGTAGCCGGTCGCGTTGTGGCTCATTGAGTACATGACGACTGACGGGTGGTTCTGAGCGACTCGCACGTAGAACGCCGCGTGCTGGGCGTAGCCGTTGTTGCGGTCGGCGTCCGGCGAGTCCCAGTCGTAGTGGCTGAAGTGGGGTTGCGACAGAGCCACAAGCATGCCGACGTCGTCCGTCGCTCGCAGAATTTCTTCAAAGCTCAGGTGGGACCCGGGCAGACAGTTGTAGTTGTGCGTGTAGACGAAGTTGATGCCGAAGCTCTTGAGCCGCCGAAGGCTTTCGCAGGCGGCCTCGTACGTGGCGGCCGCCGCGCTGACCTGGGCATTGTCCAGAGGTACGGCGCACAGAAAAATGCGCGACCCGTTCAAGTAGAAGTCTCGCCCGTCGATCCAGAACTCGCGAAAGCCGAACCGCAGTGGGTAGAACTGGTCCAGCACGCCGCCGTCCGCGTCTTGCAGACAGACCCGAAGCTGGTAGGTGTTCTTGGGCGTGTGGAGGTCCCACAGTTTCGGCGCACGCCAGGGTCGCGAGAAAACCACGCGCCCGTCTTGAAGGTCTTTTGCGCGGAACGGCTGACTGGCCAGCTTCAGCACCGGCTGGCCGTTGTCGAGAACTTCGGCCTGAGCCGTGTAGACGCCGTCCGGCTCCAGCCCCTCCAGCCAGACCGTGACGGCCAACTGCCAGCGTCGGACGGAGGTGTCGACGGCGACGTTGCGAATCCGGGGGCCGGCTGGAGTACTGACCAGAAAGACGTCGCCGCACAGCCCGCGGCGGGCGACCGACCCAGTGACCCGTCGGGCCGCCGCGGAATCCGTGTAGGACAACAACACGCTCTTCAAAGGGACCGCCGCGACCAACAGCGACAACACGTGCTTTTGCCCCGGCCGGCACACGCCGGTCAGGTCCAACTCGCCCGCCGGAAACCGCAGCGTCCCCACCCGACGGCCGTCCACAAACACAATGGCCAACGAGTTCAAGTATTCGACTTGAAGAGCCACTCGTCGCCCCACCCAATTCTTCGGCACCGTGACTTCGCGTTGGTACCAGGCCGCCGTCACGCTGCGCAAACTCACGTCTTGCCACTTCGGGTGCCGGTAAACGCGTTGGCAGTCCTTTTGCATGTAGCTGGTCACGCCGGGCCAGGGACCGGGCACTTTGAAGAAGCCCCAGCCGTCTTGCGGAACGCAGAGCTCGGTGCCTGCAGCACGGCCGGTCTTGGCCGGTCCGGTGCTGCTGGTGGGCTGCCACCGCCACAGCCCGTTCAGACAGACTCGCTCGCGGGTCGACGTGCCCTCGCGCCACGCTCGCTGCAGGTCCCACACCACGCGAACGCCAGCCGGAAGCTCCGCCTCCGCCCTCGACCGCGGTTTCGGACCCGTCTTCGCTTCCGAGCCGGCGACACACGCGTTGGCAGCCGCCAGACCAATGCACCAGACGCTAATCCAACGCCGCAACATGACGGGGACTCCTCGCCAAAAGCGACCACCGAAACCAGCCCGTCACCAAAGAATTTGGGTCGCTTGCCAGCACGAGCGACCTTCGCCAAAAGGCAAGTCGGCCTGTAAGCGGCCTCGCTTTCTTGCCGAGCGTACCCAGCACCGGCGGTCCAAGCAAACGTGACGGAAGGTGTCCGAGAGCGCGTCTGGGAGGGATTTCGAGCTCCGAGCCCGAAATTACGGAGAACGGTCATGACAGAGCGTGGCCCTCCGGCTGGCTGGTCGTCGCGTCTCGTGTCTCGGATTCCGAATTCCGAACCCGGAATTCCGGAGCCACGAGCGGCCACGACAGAGCGTGGCCCTCCGGCTCGCCGGTCCGTCGCGTCCCCTGTCTCGCGTCCCGCGTTCCGCGTCCCGAATTCCGAATGCCGAATTCCGGGCCTTCGTCCGCACGGCGGACCCGACACGAATCCGGTCCGCACAGTGGACTCTACTGGCTGTCAGCCAAGGCGGGCGGTTCGTCCGGGCGTGTGTCGGTGGCGGGGTCTGTCTTTGGAGCGTCCGGCGGCTGGTTCCGACAAAGCTCGGTCAACTGCTTCAGCAGCCCGCGAATGATTGTTTCCGCTTCGGCCCGCTCTTGCAGCCACCGCTGCTGGACCTCGCGCCACTTCGCCTCCCGCTCCTCCAGCTCCTGTGCCTGACGGGCCAGTGACTGTTCGCGCAGCCGGAGCGCTTCGTCGCGTTGAGCCAGCCAGTCGGCCAGCGTCTGCCGCTCCTCGCGGAACTGGTCCCGCTGCTCCTCGAAGCGCCGTTGAGCCTCTTCCAGCTCGCGTCGCTGCTGGACCAGGTCCTCGCGCAAGGCGCGGAAGTGTTCGGACAGGGCCTGGCGTGCCTCGTCGACCCGCCGCCGGGCTTCGTCCTCACCGACGGTCTGAGCCAACTGGGCCATGGCCTCCTCAATGGCCAGTCGCATTTCGAGAATTTCGCGGTGAGTTTGTTCCAGTTCGGAGCGGAGTCCGTCCAGACGAGCTCGGCGGGCTTCCAAGTTTCGGGCGTGAAGAGCCAGCAGGTCCTGCTGCCGACGCAGCTCCGTCTGCTGCGTCTCCCGCTCCTGCTCCCACTGCCGCTGCAGCTCTTCCAGCTCCCGACGCGCCTTCTGCAACGACTCCTCTTCCAGCCGTCGTTGCCGAGCCAGGATTTCCGTCTGTCGCTCGACCGACTGCTCCCGTTCCTCCAGCACGGCCCGGTAGTGTTCCATTTGCGTTCGTCGGGCCTGGAGCAGGGCTTCGGTCTCGGCCACTCGCTGGCGAAACTGCTGCACTTCGCGGTCGAACTCACGCCGCTTTTGCTCCAGGTCGCGACGCACCTTCGCCAAGTGCTCTTCGCGGAAACGGAACCGACGTTCGAGCAGCGTGCGTTCGCGGTGGAGCTCGGCCCGGCCCTTCTCCAATTCCTGCTCGACCCGTTCGGCCAACTCCTGTTCTTTTCGCGCGACCTCTTCCTCCCAGCGGCGTCGGTCCTCTTCCAGCTCGGCCCGTTGCCGTTCCAGCTCGGCCTGCTGTTGTTCGCGAGCCCGCTCCAGCATTTCCCGCTGTCGCTGCAGAGCGGCCTCCTCGGCCTCTTTTTGAGCCAGCCACTCCTGCTTCTGCCGAGCCAGCTCCGACACAGTCGCTTGCCGCCACGACTGAAACTCCTCCCGCTCCCGTTCGAACTCCGCCCGCTGCTGCCGCAGCTGGTCGGTCAGAGCTTCCTCGGTAATTTCCTCGCGCAGCCGAGCCCGCTCGGCCTCCAACTGCTGCCGCAGTTCGTCCAGCCGAGCCTGTTCGCTGTCCCGCCAGGCTTGCAGCTCCGCCCGTTCCTGCTCCAGCCGCTGGTTCAGCTCGGCCAGCATTTGTTCGCGTTGCCGAGTCAGCTCCTCGCGAGCCTCCTGCAACGCCTTTTCTCGCTGCTCCAGCTCTCGGCGGAACGACTCCAGCTCGCTCTGCTGTTGAGCCACCTCGGCCTCCCGCCGAGCCAACTCGCCTTGCCGCTCCTGGAACTGCTCTTCCAGTTGCTGTGCCGAGAGCCTGAGGTTGCGACGTTCCTGGTCGAGCTGCAACAGCTGGCGGTTGAGGAACTGCTCCCGCCGTTCCAGCTCGGCCACTTCCGACTGAATTTGCTCGAGGACCGCCGCCGCTTCCAGCAGGACGTTGCGTCGAGCGGCCAGGGTGGACGAAGCGGGGGACTGCGAAGGAGCCGCCGAGTGGTCGGACGGTGGAGCGGCTTCCGGAGCCGCTTGGGCCTCTGTCTCGGCCGCGGTTCCCAAGCCCGAAGCGTGCGAGGGCGGACAGTCAGCGCAGTCGGCCAGCTCGGTCAGCTCGAGCCCACCTGGAGGGTCCTGTGGCACCAAGCTGGGCGCCGAGGGAAAAGCGTGCGGGGGGTCAATGCGAGCGGTGGTCGGTGTGGGTCGAGCGGCACCGTCACTTTGGACCGACCGCTCGGCGCTCTCCCGTCGACTCAAGCCGGGTTCCTGACCACTCATGAGGGACTCCTTTCCCAGGGCGGTCCGTCCGGTCGGCAACTTGCCGGGGCCGGGCCGGCTGGCCTCGAGCCAACCCGACCGTTTCGGTCTCACTGGCCGAACCAGCTCCAGGTTGAAGGCCCAGAAACCGGCCGCCAGAAACGTGTGCTGCGGGCAGCGCCGGAGTGAGTGCTGCAGCGACGTCAGAGTTGGTTTGTCCAGAGCCGGTGTCGCTTCCGGGACCTTTGGCCGGCCCGCCGTGCCACTGGCGCGAAACTCGAAAAGTCGGCCACAGCGAAACACAAGCCGACCGAAAGACCGGCGACCGCGGTCACTGTCCCAGGTGCTGGTTCAGCTTCTCGACCAACTGCTCCTTCGACAACACACCCATGACCCGGTCCACCACTTCGCCGTTCTTGAACAGAATGAGCGTTGGAATGGCACTAATGCCGAACTTGGTGGCCGTCTGCGGCGCGTTGTCGGTGTTGACTTTGACTACTTTCAGTTTGTCGGCGAATTCGGCCGCCACCTCTTCGACTACCGGTGCCAGCATTTTGCACGGCCCGCACCAGGGAGCCCAGAAGTCGACCAGCACCGGCTTGTCACTTTGAAGGACTTCTTGCTCAAAGGTGCCGTCCGCGACGTCGAGCACATTGCCAGCCATGCCGTTCCTCCTGTCTGGACTGTGTTTCTTGGACGGCCGAACGGCTGCAGGCTGCTCCGCTCAGGTCCCGGTTTGCTGCCAACCGGCTGACTGCGGCTCGGGACCCGTCCGGCTGCCACAACCGACGGCCGGCCCGCTGTCTTTCCTGCACGGTGTCTTCGTGCCTCCAGCCGCTCCGTTCGCTGTCGGCGACCACAACGGGCAACGGGGACGCTCCTCTGGACCGACGGAAGAGCGTTGTCGCTTCGTGTGGCCGAGGTCGGTCCGACCGCCGTCCACCAAAGCCGGCTGTCGAAAGACCGCGCACGCAGGCAGCGCCAAACCAACCACCGACTCGAAGCAGCGGTCAGAAAGGCAGGTCAGGTCACCGCAACAGACGCTCAACACGAGAAGCGGCCGAATTATGAGACAATCCCGCAGGGGTGTCAACGTCCTGACCGAAGCCTCGACTGGGCCGCCGAACCGGTCGGGGACGTGGGTCGAACCGTGGTCGAGGCTTTGGCTGGCTTTGTCCGAAGCGGCTCGGTCACGGCAGTGGGAGCGAGCAGCTCGAGCTGCGACCACGATGCCTCCGGGCCCCGTCACACCTGGTGTGCGGTCTTGTCCGGAGTGGGTGGTCCGAGTCTAGGCTTCCTGCACGCCCGCCTCACGCAAGGCCCGACGCACGGACTCGAGGGCCTTGCGGTAGTTGTCCGGTCCGACGTACTCCAGAATGAGCGGTGCGTGAGGCGTCCGACGGACGGCCAGCGAGACGAAACGCCGGTAGTCGACGTCGCCCTCGCCCGCCGGGACTCCTGCCTCCACGTGCAGCTTTCGGTCTTTGGCGTGCAGACAGTCGACCCAAGGACCAAGCTGCGAGAACATTTCGTCCAGGTCGTTGACCTCCAGCAGGTTCGCTGGGTCCAGCAACGCCCGGAGTCGAGGCGAACCAACCTCTTCCAGGAACACGCGAGTCCGCTTGGCGCTGGCGAAGAAGCCCGCAAAGTAAGGCTCGACCAGCACCACCACGTCGTGCCGCTCGGCCATTTCCGCCAGCCGTCTGGCGACCGCCACCGTGCGTCTCCACACCGCTTCTTGAAAATGGAACGGAACCGGAGGCTCTGGCCCTTCCGAACGGTAGTGGCCGGCTTCGGTAATCAAGTAGCGGACGCCCATTGAGCGAGCGATTTTCATCATGGCTTCGAAGTAGGCCAGGTTCGCCTCGCGCTCGGCCCGGTCCGGATGAATCAGGTTCGTGTACACGCCGAGGCTGTGAATGGCAATTCCGGCCGAGCGGTAAGCGTCGGCAATGGCTCGACACCGAGCGTCGGTCAAGTCGGACACGTCCGTCCGGCCGTTGTAGCGCCAGTAGCGGCTGTCCTTCTGGTTGAGAAACAACTGAATGGTTCGAATGCCCGCCTTGGCCAGCTCGACGGCCAGCTCGCGGTTCGAGTAGTTCGGGAAGCCCAGCGTGGAGATTCCCAGAGAAAGCTTGACAGGCGACCGCGCTTGTTGGTCGCCAAAGGCGACGCGTTGCGCGAGCCAAGGCAAGGCGGCCGTCCCGACGACGCCCTTGAGCAGACCACGCCGGTCGACAAGCTTCGGTTCTGGCACGGCTTCGTCCTCCCCGCTGAATGTTGGTCGCGCCGGCGCCCGCGCGGGCTGGCGGACCGCCGCGTTCCGACGCCGGACGACGTTCCCGTGTTCGCTCCCTCGCGGCCCGCCTGCCGGTTGTCGCTTCTCGGCGCGGACACCTTCGGCTGACAATCTACAGCGTCGCTGGGACCGGGTCGAGCGAACGCCGGTGCCGCGTCGTCCGCCCTTGCTTCTGGCTACCGGCGAGCCGGCGCCGGGCTCTGGACGCCCGCTCCGAGTCACCCGCCTTGTGCCAGCGTTCGCTCGGCTGTTTTCCGAGCAGTCGCCCAAGCGGCTCGGAGGCCGCTCGCTCGGCCAGACTGTCCAGCTGAGAACAGGCGGCCCGCCGTTCGGCCCGGTCCGCCGGCCCCTCACTTTACCCTTCGCAGCCGTACTGCTCGACTGGCTGGCGTGCTGTCCGGCGATCCCGTAAGATATGAAAAGACGGATCGAGAGTTGGGTTTTGACAGGACCGGACAGGTTCGTGGGGTGAGTTGTTTGGCCGGCGGCAGGGCTGTTCGGTCGGCTGCCGAGTCTGGAGGTGCGGAGGGACCGGCGGCAGGAGGACGGCCAAGCCGGGCGCAAGCCGGTCAGAGCGAGCAACAGACGCAGTTGAGGAGCAAACCGTGGCGAGCATCCTGGAACGACTCAGCGGGGCAGCCCGATTGCTGGGCGTGGTGGCTTTGACAGCCGTGGCCTCGTCGGCCTGGGCGGACAACTGGCCTCAGTTTCGCGGTCCGAACCGCGACGGCATTTCTCGCGAGACCGGACTGTACCGAAGCTGGCCGGACGGCGGGCCAAAAGTGCTGTGGTCGGTCAAAATGGCCCCGGGCTACTCCGGACCGGCCGTCTACGACGGCTGGGTCTACGTGAACGACTACGACGAGGTAAAGAAAGCGTGGCTGGTGCGTTGCCTGTCGCTGCAGACAGGCGAGGAGAAATGGCGGTACAGCGACCCGAAGCTCATTCGGCCGAACCACTTGATCACGCGGACGGTTCCGGCAGTCGACGGTCAGTACGTCTTCTCCCTCGACCCCAAGTGCGTGTTCCACTGTCTGGACGCCAAGACGGGCAAGGAGCTTTGGCGGAAGGACCTTCCGAAGGAGTACCACACGCGCATTCCGCCGTGGTACGCCGGACAGTGTCCGCTGATTGAGCCCGACCGGGTGCTGATTGCGACCGGCGGCGACGCGGTGGTGGTGGCGTTGGACAAGGCGACAGGCAAGGAACTCTGGCGCACGCCGAACCCGCGGCGGTTGCAGATGTCGCACGCTTCGCTGATGCCGGCCGAGCTGGGCGGCGTGAAGCAGTACCTGTACGTCACGCTGAAGGGAATTCTGGGCGTCGCGGCCGACGACGGCCGCTTGCTCTGGTTCCACCCGTTTCGGTTCAACCTGGCCGTGGCTCCCTCGCCGCTGGCCATCGACGGCGACCGGGTCTTCCAGACCAGCCTGTACAACGCCAACAGCGTCATGATTCAAGTGACTCGCGACGGCGACCGATTCCAGACCAAAGAGCTGTTCCGGTTGCGGCCGTCCGTGTGGAACTCGGAAGTCCACACCCCCATTCTGTGGCAGGACCACATGTTCGCCGTGGGCAAGAAGAGCCGCGGCCTTTTCACGTGCTTGGATTTGAACGGAAAAATTGTCTGGGACAGCCGCGGGAAGGCGTTTTTCGGTCTGGGCAGCTTCTTGTTGGCCGACGGTCTGTTTTTCGTACTGGAGGGTGACACGGGCACGTTGCGGCTGCTGGAGGCCAACACGCAGGAGTACCGAGAGCTGGCTCGGGCTTCGGTGCTGAGCGGCCACGACGTCTGGGCTCCAATGGCCCTGTCCAACGGACGACTTGTCTTGCGCGACACAATGAAAATGGTGTGCCTTGAAGTGGGCCCGCCCAGCGGAAAGGCTTCTCCGTGAAGACGCGCACGCGGCTGACGCCGGACTTTCTGTCAAGGGAGCGGTTTTTTTCCGACAAAGAGACGGCGCGGTGAGCCGGCCTGGCGGCTCGACCCTGGCCGGCAAACTGACGATCGTCTTTGGCAGGCCGGTTCGTGTGCCGACGTTACTGGCGGAGACCGGGCGTCCGCTCGCAGTGGAGGCCCGCGCAGTTCGGACCGGGAGTTGAAACAATGAACTACCGAAAGACGGCCACGTTGAGCGGCAAGGGAAGAGGGCGACACCAGTTCCGGTCGTCGCTGCTGGGACTGGCTTTCGGTCCGGACGGCCTGCTGTACGCGACCGGCGACCGGCAGGTCAAGGTGTTCGAGGTTCCGTCGGGCCGACTGGTGCGGCAGTGGCCGACGACGCGTCCTGGTCGTTCCGTCGCGGTGACCGGCGACGGGCAAGTGTGGGTGGGGCAGGCCGGCCAGATTGAGCTTTTCGACTCGGAAGGTCGTCGCCAGGACCTTTGGCAAGACGCCAAGCGGCTCGGCACCGTCACGGCCATTGGTTTCT
>CAYSAG010000111.1:0-14957 GCA_964428935.1 uncultured Planctomycetaceae bacterium
GCGTCCCGCTCTGCGCGCCCCGCTTTCCGCCTGACGGGCTTTGGTCCCCACGTGGTCCTACTTAGCGGCTTTTCGGCCACACTCGAAGCGAGAACCGGCCGACCGGCGGCTGAGCGAACGGGCCGGGAGCGGGTGAGTCCAGCCGACGACGTCGGCCGAAGTAGTCGGTGTCCAGTCGCAAAGGAGACCCGTCCGGGTTTGTGTACTGTTGCTGCGGCAGTTTGGCTCGCCCGAGAACTTGCGTCGTCACCAGGCGGGTTGTCGCTTGCGCCAGCCAGCTTTTCTGGAACGTGCCTTTCAGGTAAAAGCGACCGTCGCTCTCGACCACCTGCAGTTTGGGGTCGGCGTCGGGCAGCGCGACCGGCCGCCGCTCGTGCTTGGACGGACGAGCCCCGGCCAGGAAGACGTTGCCGGCCATCCAAACCGGTTGAGCGGCCCGGTCGTAGGCGGTCAGGCCACTGTGTCCCACAAACACGTTGTTGTACCAACGGTCGTCGCCGCCGCGCGTGACGCTGAGGCCAGCGACCTGCGTGGAGTGAGGCTTGTGGTAGGGCGTGGAGCGGCGTAGTTCGGGCCTCAACACGACGTCTCCGGCCACCAGGTTGTGCACGAAGGCTCCGCCCTCGGACCGTTGCCGAACGGCCAGACGCGAAAGGAAAAGGTTGTTGTCGACCAAGAACGGGCCGTGGTTGACTTCCAGGAACAGGTCGTCGGTCGTGTTGTCGTGAAGCAGGTTGCCGGTCACGCGCGTGCCCTGAGTCATCCAGTCCAACCAAATGCCTCGTCCGGCTCGGTAAATGTGGTTGTCGCTCAAAACCGCGTCGATGGCTCCGTGGAACTTGATTCCGGCAATTTCGGCTCCGGCAAAAAGCCGTTTGACCCAAATGTCGTGAATGTGGTTGCCGGTCACCACGCTGAAGGCCGCTCCCATGCTGCCGCAAATCCCTGCCTGCTCGCAGCGGAAAATGGTGTTGTTTCGGACAATGTGCGAACCGACTTTTTCCTTTGACCAACCGTTCTCCAATGCCCAGCGAATGGTTTGGTTGTACTGGTTGGCCGAGGCTTCGCGACGGTCGCGCGGGTCGTGGTACTTGCCCAGCGTAATGCCGGCGCAGCGCGAGTCGCTAATGACGTTGTTTTCAATGACCCAGCCTTTGCTCCAGTGCGTTCCAATCAGTCCGATTTGCTCGGCTGTCGGCGGAGCCCACTGGGTGGCGGCGTGCTGCAGAATGAAGCCGCGGACGGTAATGTAGTTCACGCCCGGTCGGTCCGGGTAGAAGCAAGTGGGCCGCACGTTGATTTCCACCGTTTGTTCGTTCGGGTCCGCTTGGCCGAAGTCGGCCCAAATGGTTGTGTTCTGCTGGTCGACCTGACAGAACCACCAAGCGTGGCCGTCCTTGCGGCTCAGGACGTCTTCGAGCGTCGCCGCTTCCCACAGCGGCTCGCCGTTCAGGTACACCTCGCCCGTGTGGTGAACCCGTCCGCGCGGGCGGAACCAGTCTCCTTCAATCACTTGGCGGTAAGGGTTCGAATCGCCGAAGAAACTGTTGGGCAGAACGACCTTCCACACGTCTCCGCGGACCCGTTCCCAACCTTTGACAATTTCCGACCCTTTAATGACCACCCGCTCGCCCTCGGCCGCTCGGTACACAATTCGTTCGTCGTCCGACAGTCCGCCTCGCGGCGGCGTCACCCGTTCTCGGTACGTGCCCTCGTGAACGGTGATGACGTCCCCGGGCTGGGCCAGCCGAGCGGCCGCGGAAATGGTCCGCAACGGACGTTGCCGCGAGCCGTCGTTGCGGTCGCTGCCGTCCACCGACACGTGGAACTCCCGAGCCCAAGCCGTTGCCGAAACCAGAGTCAGTGCGAGCCCAACAACCACAGCGAGCTTGACCTGCCGCGTCACGGTGTCTCCTCCTCTAGCTTTTCTTCCAGTCGTTCGGTTCTCGGTTGGAGCCAACTCCGTCTGCGTTTGTTTTCTGCGGTCGCTTGCGTTGCCGCGAAGTCAACGCCGCGGGTTTCGCTCAAAGTCGACAAAGACCACTCGCCAGCCGAACGTCGGCGGGCTGAGACGCGTCGGCCGGTTTGACGCTCTGAGGCGGTCCGCCCGCTCCGGTTGCACACTGGCAAGGACCGTGTCATTGTGGTCGGCGAGTCCAACCGGCGCGGGAGTCCGCTCGGCCGTCGCACCGGGGAGCGAACGTGTCGGCGCGTCCGACCGCCGCTCACCAGCCGGTTTCGCCGGAATGGTCCCGCACGTCGAACACCGAAAGGTGCTGCTCATGCCGCACGTACAACCGGCCCCCGCAAACAACCGGGTGAGCCAGGTAGGTGTTCGACGGTCGCCGTCCCAAACTGAACTGGCTCACCACCTCGAACCCGCCCGGCGTGGTCTTCAACAAAGACAAAGTCCCGCGGTGGTTCAGGCAGTAGAGCATGCCGTCGGCCGCGGTAATCCCGACTTTCGTCAGCGTTCGGTCGTCGGCCGTCTTGACCGTCTTGCCGGTCAAGAAGTCCACGCAGTAGAACTGCTTGCCGCCCTGCCGACACCCGGAGCCGTAAAGCAGTCCGTTGATTAGAACGGCACCGCCGTGGCAGTTGTCCAGGTCACGGCGGAACCACACCGGTTCGGGTCGTTCCGAGTCCGGACCCAGCCGGAAAACGGTGCCTCCCGTCAAGTGCCCGCAAGCGACGAACACGTAGCCGTTGTGGTAAACCGGCGTCAGCGCGTTCTGCGGAGACCGCGGAACGAACGGGAAAGTCCAGAGCAGCTTTCCGGTCGACACGTCGACCCCCAGCACCGACCGCTGAGCCATGGTAATCAACTGACGGACGCCGCCGTGTGTGACGACGACCGGCGAGCAGTAGGCCGCCGTGTCCGCAATTTCGGTGTTCGCCCAAATGGTTCGGCCGGTCTTCTTCTCGAGAGCGACGACGCGTCCCTTCGGACCGCCGGGCATGCACAGCACAAGGTCTCCCTCAACCACGACGTTTTCGGCGTAGCCCCAAATGCCTGGCCGCCCGTCGAAACGTTCCTTGAGGTCGACGGCCCACACTTCTTTTCCTGTGTCGGCGTCGAAGGCGGCCAGCCGTCCGTTGGGGTTCAGATGGTACAGTAGGCCGTCGTTGTAAGTGGGCGTGGCGCGCGAGCCGGGAGACGGACCTCGCCAAGCCCGCCCGTTCGGCGCCTTCCACAAGAGCCGTCCGTTTTTGTCCAACGCCAACAGAAACTCGGTGCCGCCGAAATCGCCCGCCGTGAAGATTTTTCCGTCCGCAATCGAGACTCCCGAGTAGCCTCGACCGCAGTCCGAAAAACGCCACACGAGCGGTGGGCCCTCGGGCGGCCACTTCTTCAACAAGCCCTTGTCCGGCGAAATGTTCGTCCGCCCCGGACCGTGAAACTCGGGCCACCAGCCGAGGGCGTCCGACGGCTGCGTTCCGGCCAACGCCGTTCCAGCCGCGCCGCCGTGCAACAGCAAGCAGCAACAAGCCAGCACGCGGAGGGTTGCCGAACGTCTGCCCATGAGTCTTCCCTTTTTTCGGATTGGTCGAGGTTGTCCGGCAGTCGAAGCGCCGGCTGCGTCGCGGCCAGGCGGAACGTGTGTCCGGACGACCCCAGAAGACACCGCCCGCAGCCTTCCGGCTCACAACTGCGGCGAAGACGCAAGCGAATTCGCGGACAGCCTCGTCCAGTTCGGCGGCCGAGCGACTCGCCGCCGCAAAGGCCGGCCGAGTTTTTTTCCGAACGGTCGCTGTCGTCGCGAACCGATCGTACCGCTTTCGGACGCCGCTGCAAACTTTCCGGCCCGAACTTCAACGCAGCCAAGACACGCTACACCGGCCAGTCGACTTTTCCGGGCCCCGCGTTCGAAAACCACTCGACAACGTTCCCGCCAGACCGAGCCACCGAGTAAGATGAGGACGTCCGGGAGGGCCACGCTGCGTCGAGGCCGCCGACGGTTTGTGCGTCGAGGCCGGCTCCACAAGGCACGTCCGGTCGTTCCGAACCCGCGAAACCTCTGAGAAACGCGGAACGAATTTGCCGACACCCTCGGCACGGCCACCGTTCGGACGGTCACCTTGTGGGAAGGCTCCGAGGCCCGAAGGACCTTGGACGTGCGGCCGGTTCGACTCCGGTCACCGACGTTCCACCGCAAGCAGCTCGACATGCCAGCCATCGAGGTCAAAAATCTGACGAAGATTTACCGCGTCTACCGCAAGCGCGAAGGCGTGCTGGCGTCGTTGGCGGGGTTGTTCCGTCGCGAGTACCACGAGGTCCGCGCGGTGGACGGGGTGAGCTTCACAATCGAAGAAGGCGAAATGATTGCCTTCTTGGGGCCAAACGGAGCGGGAAAAACAACCACGCTGAAGCTGCTGAGCGGCCTGATTTTTCCGACCAGCGGTGAGGCTCGGGTTCTGGGCTACGTCCCGTGGAAACGCGAAAACGCGTACCGGCGTCGTTTCTCGTTGGTCATGGGACAAAAAAACCAACTTTGGTGGGACCTCCCCGCACAAGAATCCTTCCGCCTTCACAAGGAAATCTACCGGATCGACAGCCGCGAGTTCCAACGTCGACTGGACGAATTGACCGAGCTGTTGGAAGTGCGGCACCTAGTGGGACAGCCGGTGCGCGAGTTGTCGTTGGGCGAGCGAATGCGAATGGAGCTGATTGCCGCATTGCTCCACAGCCCACAAGTGCTCCTGCTGGACGAGCCGACCATCGGCCTGGACGTCGTCTCGCAGCGAAAGGTGCAGAACTTCTTGAAGTACTACCAGGCCGAGCGAAAAATCACGGTCCTGCTGACCAGCCACTACATGAAAGACGTAGAGGCGTTGTGCGAGCGGGCGATCATCATTAGCCACGGACAAATCAAGCACGACGGACCACTGGCCGAAATCGTCGACCGGTTCAGCCACCACAAGCTGCTGGAGCTGCAGTTCCACGACGACCAAATGCCACCCGACTTGCAACGCTACGGCAATGTGGTGTGGGTCAGCCCTCCGCGGGTCCGACTGGAGGTGCCGCGGAGTCAGATTCAGCAGGTGCTGGCGTCGATTCTGTCGCGCTACAACGTGGAAGACGTGAGCGTGAAGGACCGGCCGCTGGAGGACGCCATTGCCGAGTTCTTCACGAACCAACAGGCCGAGGAGGGTGCAGAAAGACCCGTTCGCGTCGGTCCGCCAGCGGCTCCTTCCCGGCCCCGATTCGGTCGCCGAATGGGACGGCTTTGAGTCGACCGGCCTCACCTTCCCCCAGCCAGCCGTCGGGAGAAGCAGCCTGGCCAAGCCGAACACTCGGCCCTAACCTACCAACGACACGCCAGTCGATTTCCATGAGCACCACGGCATTTGACCAATCCGACGAGAACTGGGCCGCTCAGCTGAAGGCCAGCGTGCGCACCAACTGGTGCATTCTGAAAACGTGCATTGAAGAGCGCCTGGTCTACCGCGCTGACTTTGCTTTCGCCACGTTGATGCGTTTTCTGCCCATTGTCACCCAGATTTTCTTGTGGGGAGCCATTTACGGCGTCGGAACGAGCCAGCCGTACGGGAAGCTGAACGGGTACACGTACTCGAACATGGTCGCTTACTACCTGCTGGCCATGGTCGGCCGAGCCTTCTCGAGCATGCCGGGCCTGGCCAGCGGGATTGCACGCGAGGTTCGAGACGGCACCATAAAGAAGTACCTCACACAGCCCATCGACATGCTCGGTTACCTTTTCTGGTACCGAGTCGCTCACAAGCTGGTCTACTACTGCGTCGCCGCCGGCCCGTTCGCCCTGGTGTTCTACCTTTGCCGCGGCTACTTCGACGGCTGGCCAGACGGACTGACCATCGCCGCATGGGTGGCGTCGCTGATCATGGCTTTCTTGATCGGGTTCCTACTGGAGGCTCTGATCGGGCTGGTCTCGTTCTGGTTTCTGGAAGTGAGTTCGCTCATTTTCATCTACATGATGATCAACTACTTCTTGTCCGGACACATGATTCCTTTGGATTGGCTGGGACCGGTTGGCGAAGCCGTACAGTACCTGCCGTTCAAGTACTTGGCCTACGTTCCTGCCGCGATCATGCTCCGGCGCGAAGGCTACCGCTTGGAAGACGGACTGGGCCTGCAACTGGCTGTGGCCGTGGGGTGGATCGTCGTCCTGCTGGTAGCGAACCGAGTGGCGTTTGCTCGCGGCGTCCGGCGCTACGGTGCGTTCGGAGGTTGAGTGACGACGAGAAGTGCACTGGCTCACCGCGTGGCAACGCAGTGCCCTTCGGGCCGACTTGGTGCAGCCGGGCGCGCCGCTCGGGCCCGGACCGAGTTCTCGGTCGACGGACGTGCCCGTGCCGTCGGGAGCGATTCCGCGAAGTCTTCAACTCCGTGCAAGTTTGTCGGCGAGCGACCGGACCGCGTCCCCGGACGCCGCGACCAGCCCGATCGGTTGTGACCTCGCTTGGCTGCTACCCCATCTTCCGCCCTCGCACGGACGACCGGTTCGGAGTAGCATTGCCTTCTCTACTTTCGGGTCGCTGCTATAATGAGCCAGCACGCTTGAGGTGTAGCACACCGGGCCGGTGGAGACCGACGAACGCCGAGGTCGGCGGTGGGTGTCGTGGCCCGGTCCGCTACGACGGACTTTCGAGGCCGGTTTGGCTTCGGACGGGGCAGCCGCAAGAGGACGCCCGGCTGTGTGTGTTTTGGCGGAGTAGCTCAGCGGTCAGAGCAGCGGCTTCATAAGCCGTGTGTCGGGGGTTCGAATCCCCCCTCCGCTACTTGAAGGCGGAAAGGCCTTGGAGCAAACCACGCAAGTCCTTGCATGACAAGGACTTTTCTTTTTGCGCGGTTTTCGTCTGCGAGCGCGTCGGGCGGGTCCTCCCTGTTTCTCGGCCTTCGCCCCGGTGCATTTCGAGTGCGTGCCGGACCGTCTCTCGTCCTCGCACGCCAACCTCTGTCAATGCACTGAGGGACAAGTTCCTTTCGGACTCCGCCTCCAGGCCCAGAGGACACCCCAGGGTGGAGACCTTTTCGACAGCTCTGCCAAAGTGGAAAGACCACCTCCATCGCTCGCCTGTTCTCTTCTCCGGCCGCCCGACAAGTTCCGTCGGACCGGCCGGTGCGCGGCCACCAACGCTCAACCCCTGACGCGGCAAAGTGGCTCGAAACGGCGAGCCGAGCGGCGGGAGCAAAATCAGCGCAACAAAAAAGCCCTTGGGAGCCAAGGGCTTACAACTTCTCACCACCTCTTGTGCCGAAGTAGCGGGGGCAGGACTCGAACCTGCGACCTCGAGGTTATGAGCCTCGCGAGCTACCGACTGCTCCACCCCGCGTCAACCTTTTGTTTGTGTCGTCTTGTATTATAGGTCCTCTTGAGGATTCGTCGAGTCTGGAAGGCCGTAGTTTCGAAATTCGTTGGGGAAGGAGGCCGCTGGTCGCGGCAGTTGGCCTCCGTCACGGGCTGTCTCATTCTACAGGCCGGCGTCGAGCGAATCAGACGTTCAGCCCAACCGGCCGCTCGACGGAGCCGCTCGGGTCGGTGACTCCGTCACCCCGCTGCGTCCAAAAATTTCAACCCCTTGTACGAAAACCGGCCGCCGCTGCCACTAATAGGAGTGGGCCCGAGCCAAATTCGGTTCGGGTGGACTCGGCCGCTGTCCCGTGCGGCTCAATGAGCTCACCAAACGGACGGGACGTTAGCCGGCCATGCCGCTTCACGCTCAACGGTTCCTGGCAGCGAGGGCCAAGCCAATGCGACTGACACTGCGAACCCTGCTGGCGTACTTGGACGACATTCTCGAGCCCGCTCAGGCCGAAGAAATTCGGCGCAAGGTGCAGGAGAGCAGCTTCGCGTCGACGCTCATGAACCGAATTCGTGAGGTGCTCCGACGGCGTCGACTGCCCGCTCCCGACCTGGAAGGCTCCAACGCGGGGTTGGACCCCAACGTCGTGGCGGAGTACCTGGACAACACATTGGAGCCGAACGCCGTCGCGGACGTGGAGCGGGTTTGTTTGGAGTCGGACGTGCATTTGGCCGAGGTGGCCGCGTGCCACCAAATTCTGACAATGGTCCTCGGGGAGCCGGTGGAGGTTCCGCCGCGGACCCGCGAGCGAATGTACGCGTTGGTCGAGGACGCTCGGGCCGAAGCGGCTCAGCCCCCGGCCGACGCCACCGCGCAGGACGCCGAGCAGACCGGCCGGCTTTCTCAGACCAGCACGACTCGCTTCTCGGACCTGCTGCCCGACTACCTGAAGCCGCCGCCCTTGTGGCGACGGGTGCTGCCTTACGCGGTCGTTCTGCTCGTCGTGGCGGCGTGGTTGACCTTGTTCGTCGTGGACCCGACCGTTTGGCAGTCGGTGCGAGCGGCCTTGGGGTGGCAAGCCGGTCCGGAAGCGGAAGCGGTTGTGTCGGCCGAGGTGGCGCCGGCAGAGACGACGCAACGCGGCCGGGGACAGACGTCCGCAGGCCGCTCGACGAGCGCCGAGTCCGGCGCTGGTGGAGCTGCCGCTGCGGCAGGTACTCGTGGTGAGGCCGGCGGAGCCGCGAAGGGCGCCGCGCCGGGAACCGGTCCAGCTCAGTCGGCACCCGCGGCCGGCCCGTCAGTGACGTCGACCACGCCAGCCAGCCAGGCGGGCCAAGCTGGCAAACCGGCTGCGGTGACTTCGACCGTGGCTCAGCCAGCAGCCGGTGCAGCCTCGTCGCCGTCCCCCGCTGGCGCTCAACCGCAGTCGGGCCAGCCAGTTGCAGTGAGCTCGGGCACGCCGCCAGCGACGGTGTCCACCCCGCCGACCGCTCAGGCAACCGGCGCGGGTCAAACGGTGGCTGTTGCTCTTGGTTCGGGCACTGAGGGAGCCGCGCCCACGGCGGCTCCGACCTTTGTCGGGTCGGCCGCCCCCAGCGGCTCGACGGCAAGCACCACCGGGACGGCGGCTTCTTCCGGGCCGACGGCAGTGAGCGGTCCGGTGGCTGGTGCGGCCGGTCCGTCGCAAGCAGGCTCGGCGGTCGCTCCGCCCCAGCAGGCGGGCGGACAGCCTTCTGGCGTCGCCGTGGCCAGCGTCGCTCCTACCGGAGGAACCACGGCCGCTCAATTGACCAGCCGGCCGGCGGCCGGGACGGAGTCGGCCGGTTCCACCGTTCCTCCCGCTCCGGGCGCGGCTGCGCAGCCCTCGGTGCCGGCGCCGACCGTGCAGTACACCTCGCCGTCCGGCGTGCTGTTGCGTTACTCGCCCGAGGACGAAGACTGGGTCCCGCTGCCGCACCGGTCGCTGCTCATGCCGGGCGAACAGTTCGTGTGTCCGGAGCCGTTCATTGCTCACTTGCGGGTGGACAAGGGCCTGCTGCAGGTGGCTCTTCGAGGCGGCACGCGAGTGTCGCTGTTGGCTCCCACGGCCGAGGTGCCGTTCGGGTTCGAGGTGGTTGAGGGGCGGCTGGTTCTGCAGCGTCGTCCGGCCGTGGACGCAGCGGCTGTGGCGGCTCGTGTGGTGCTGGCCGTTCGCGTCCACGGTGAAACGTGGCGGCTCGAACTGGTCGAACCCGGAACCGTCTGCGGGTTGGAAATTGTGCGGCGAATGCCGGACCAGTTGGAACAGGACTTGGGTCCGGACGCCTACGTTGGCGGCTTGTACGTGTCGCAGGGTTCGGTGCGTTTTGCCGACGGCACGCACCCCGAGCAGGTGGTGGAGGCTCGGCAGTGGTTGCCGCTTGCCCCGAAAGACCGGGAGCAGGTCGCTCAAACTGGCACGCGTCCGCCTTTGTTCGCCGTGCCCGAGTGGCTGGAGGCAAAGGACGACTACGTGACGGACGTGGAGCGACGTTACGCCGACGTTTTCGAGAAAGAGTTCCAGCCGGACGTGCCCGTCTCGCTTTCGCTTCCCACGGTGGTCCGTTCGCGTCGGCCCTGGCTGTCGGAGTTCGCCGTCAAGTGTCTGGCCCTGACCGACCACTACCGGTTGGTCGTTCAGGCGTTGGCCGAGTCGCCGCACGAGGAAACGCGGTTGGCGGCCATTGAAGGGCTCCGCCGCTGGCTGCCCAGCGACCCGAAAAACGGTGAGAAACTGAAAGAGGCTTTGGCCGACTTCTTCCACCCCGACGAAGCCGACCCGGTCTACCGGCTGCTGTGGGGGTTCAACGAAAAGGACGCGTCCAACCCGTTCCTGGCCAAGCAATTGGTGGACTGGCTGGAACACGACCACGTGGCCATTCGCGAGCTGGCGTTCTACCACATTTACCGGCTGACCCACCAGCGGTACGACTACCGACCGGACGCGCCGCTCGCTCAGCGACGCGCAGCCGTCGCTCGCTGGCGTCAGCACCTGAAACGCAACAACGACCAATTGTTGGGCCTGTGAGCGGCGAGCAGCTCGACGACGACCCGGACCACACCGGACGCACCGAGCCGTCCGTCGCCGTTGGCCAACGACGGCCGGGTCGCTAGACTGCACACCACGGACGACGCCAACGGAGTTCCGCCGTTTGTTCGTCAGACGAATGCGGCTCGCTGCAGACCACGCGCCGACGCCGACGGGCGCTCTTCGGTTCCACGGTCTTTCGGCCTGCACGGCTCACCGAGCGCAACCGCAACAAGCCTTTGGCCAGCTCAAGTCAAGCCACCCATGTTCGGTCGTGTGCAGCAACTGCTGGAGCTGATTCGGTTCAGTCACACGGTGTTCGCGTTGCCGTTTACGCTGTTGTCGGCCATGCTGGCGTGGCAACAAGTTCCGTTTCGCTGGCGTGACCTGGCCGGCGTTCTGCTGTGCATGGTCTTTGCTCGCTCGGCGGCCATGGCTTTCAACCGAATTGCCGACCGTCACTACGACGCGCTGAACCCGCGGACGGCGAACCGGCACTTGCCTCGCGGGGTTTTGCGTTTGTCGACGGTCGTCACCTTCACCGTCCTCTGCTGCGTCGGCTTTGTCGCGTCGACGCTGCTGTTCCTTCCGAACCGCTGGCCGTTGCTGCTGTCGGTGCCGGTGTTGGTGTTCTTGCTGAGCTACTCGTACGCCAAGCGTTTCACGTCGCTGTGTCACTACTGGCTCGCGGCGGCTCTCATGCTCGCGCCGGTCGCCGCGTGGATTGCTTTGACCGGCACCGTTGCGTGGACGCCCACGCTGCTGGCCCTGGCGGTGTTTTTCTGGGTCGGCGGCTTTGACATCATTTACGCGTGTCAGGATTTCGAGTTTGACCGAAGAGCGGGCCTTTTCAGCCTGCCCGCTCGACTGGGAATTCGTCGGGCTCTGCGCGTGGCGGCCGCTAGTCACGCCTTGACCGTGGCAGCTCTGCTGGGACTTTGGCGAGTGGCCGGGTTGGGGCCTGTGTTCCTGACCGCCGTCCTGCTGGTTGCCGGTCTGTTGGCCTACGAGCACCGACTGGTTCGGCCGGACGACTTGAGCCGGGTGAACCAAGCCTTCTTCCACGTGAACGCCGTCATTAGTCTGGGGCTGTTTGCGGCCGGACTGGTCGACCTGCTCCTGCAGCACGCACTGTTGTCCTAACAAGGTGTGTGGTGTAGGAGCGACGCGTGGTTGGCACAGCGGCGTTCGAATTCGCGACAAGGCGGGTCGGTGCGAATGGCCGTACGAGGTTCGGCCACACGGGGCGTCGTTGCCCCAGCCCGTTGCCGCAGACGGGAGGAAAGAAACCCGCCGGTCTGGGCAGGCAGCCGCTTTGGCTCGGTGCGGCAGTGGAAAAGTGGACCACCGAAGTTTAGAATGCAGCCACCCGCAGAGGCTCGGGCGGTCCGGACGCGGTGGAGCGCTACGGAGCGGGCTGGCGAGCGTGTCGTCCGGGCGTCGTGGCAGCCCCTGTCTTTCAGTTGGTCGTCGACGCAACACCAAGGCCCGAAGTGCGAATGGCAATGGTTGGTCCCAGCGCGTTGAGCTGCGAGAGCGGCTTGAGCAGTGAGCAGCGGGAGACGCTGGAGCGAATTCGGCAGAAGGTCGAGCGCGGGGAGCGGTTGACCTTCGACGAAGGCGTTTTCCTGGACGAGCAGGTCGACGTGCTCACGCTGGGCGAGCTGGCCAACCTGGTCCGCGAACGCAAGAACGGCGACAAGGCCTACTACAACATCAACGTCCACTTGAACCCGACCAATGTGTGCGTCTACCGGTGCACCTTTTGTGCCTTTCGCGCGGACCTGCGTTCGCCCAAGGCGTACGTCGTGTCGGACGAAGCCATTCGCGAGCGAGCGGCGGAGGCTCGGGAGCGGGGAGCGACGGAGATTCACGTCGTCGGCGGACTGCACCACCAGAAAAAGTTCGACTGGTACGTGAACGTCATTCGGCTCATTCGCGAAGCCGCGCCCGAGCTGCACATCAAAGCCTGGACGGCCGTCGAAATTGCGTGGTTCAGCTACCTGACGAAGAAGCCGTTCGACTGGGTGCTGCAACAACTAATCGACGCGGGCTTGGGCAGTCTGCCCGGAGGCGGGGCGGAGATTTTCGACCCGGAGGTGCGGGAGCGTTTGTGCGAGCACAAGGCGGACGCGGACACGTGGTTGGAAATTCACCGCACCGCTCACGCCCTCGGACTCCGCAGCAACGCCACCATGCTTTACGGACACTTGGAGCAGGCTCGGCACCGCGTCGACCACCTGTGTCGGCTGCGGCAGCTTCAGGACGAAACCGGCGGTTTTCAAGCCTTCGTCCCGCTGGCGTTCCACCCGCAGAACACCGGCCTGGCGCACCTTCCGAAGCCCACAGGGCGAATGGACCTAAAAGTCATTGCCCTGTCGCGGCTCCTGCTCGACAACTTCGACCACATTAAGGCCTACTGGGTCATGCTGGGCGAGAAGACCGCTCAGGTGGCCCTTTCTTTCGGCGCGGACGACCTGGACGGCACCGTGGTGCACGAAAGAATCTACCACGACGCCGGCGCGGACACTCCGCAGGGACTGACGGTGGACCAACTGCACCGGCTGATTCGCGAGGCCGGCCGGGTGCCCGTCGAGCGGGACACGCTCTACCGACCCGTCGTGCGGGACGGCAAGCGCTGGTGGGTGGACGAGACGGCTGGTGCGTAGGAGCTTGCGAGGCTTCGCGTCGGAGAGTTCCCCGCGGCCCTGTCAACTCGAATTGCCGGGCAAACGCAACGACACGGCCGTCGCTTCTTCTTCAATGGTCAGCTCGGCCCAACAAACGCCCGCTTGCACGGCCGTAATGACTCCTGTGGGCTTCCTGCGCGGCGAGTGAGCGACCAGGTCCTCCCACCACGGGTCCAAGTGGTGCGGCTGGTTCACGTAGACCAGGTGCCGAACCAAGTCGGAGGCTGTCAGTCCGCACCGGTCGACCAGGTCCATGACGTTCTGGCGAGTCTTCAGGGCTTGCTGTCTGGGGCGTCGCTTGTAGACGACCCTTCCGTTCCGGCCCATGCTGGCCGTGCCGGAGACCTCCAGCCGAGCCACGTCGGTTTCAATCCACCGGGCTCGGGCAAACAGCGACCCGTAGTCGAACGCTTGGCTTTGCGTGCGTGGGTCGACGCGTCGGTTGACCAACGGAATGTCGCCGACCGGCTCGACGGCGTAGAACCGCATGACCGCCCGTCCGGCTCGCGGCAGCGCCGGCACGCCCGTGCTGGCCGGCAGCTGCTCCTCCGACACGTTCTGCTCGCCGAAGTACTTGTGGCGAGCGTCGCGAAGCTCTTGGTACGGGCCGAAGTAGTAAATGTGCGTGCGAGGAACGTCTTGAATTCGAAAACCGCTTTGCTCGAGAGCCTGTTGAGTGCGGCGGAACATGAGGTCGCAGTGGGCTCGCAGCGAGCTTTTCCTGGCTCCGACACCCGGCACGCCGGCCACGTACAGGAAACGAAAGCCGCCGTACCAAAGCTCGGTGCCCCACACGTCCAGTTCCGGCAGCACGGCAAGTCGCCGCCGGCGGAAGTCGGCGCCGGCGTGAGGCCGTAAGGCGTACGCCTGCAAGCAGAGACGCGTGCCCGGAAAGACGGGTCGCACCAGCAAAGCCTCGCGCGGACAACGCTCCGGCACCACCGCCTCCACCACCTCTTCGACCCGCTGCCGTTCGCTTTCTTCTACGTCGACGAACAGGTCGACGGTGACCAGGTCGTCTCTGGAAAGACCGATTCGGTTGAGCAAGTCGTGCAACCGGTCGGCCAGCTGCTCCGTCTGAGCGGACAGGTCGTCGGGGCTGACGACCGTGCCGTTGGCGTTCAACGCTGGCGTCGCCGTCAGGTAGGCTTCGCGGACGTGAGGTCCGTCAATGACGACGGCTTGCGTCGCCGCCCACGGGGGCACTTCGACTCGCAGGTCGGTGTCGAGCGACACGGCGAAGCGCGTCACACCGGTCCGGGCGGACCTTGTTGTCGTTCCTCGATGATTCACCGCAGTGGACATTCAAAACCTCCGTTTTGCTGTTCTCGCTGGCCGAACAGTTCGAGCAGGTAGGGAAAAAAGGGAACGCTAGGGGGCCAAGGCTGCCGACGCGCGCACGACGTTGCCGCTCCGACGCCACTCCGCCCGGCGCGGGACGTCGGCAACTCAAACGCCTTGTCGGCACTGGAAGCCTTTCCGTGTGGTGGGAAACGAGTGGAGTGACCGACCGGCTCGAGCGGCTCGCCGCGCAGCCCGCGAGCCGTCGCCGAAGCGAACGACCCGGCCGCGCCCACCGCGGCGCTCGCCCCCGAACTCGTCCACTCGTAACTAACCTGAAACATGTCTCGCGGTTTCGCCGTTCTCGGTTCTGCGGGTTGCCGCCAACCGTTCCCGACGTGGCCGGTCACGCCAGGACGCCGGTTGCCGGTTCACCGCGTGCCGGCCGTTGTGATTTCCGTGGCCGGCTGAGGCCGGTACCAAAACGACCTCCAGTACGCTCGGTCGGTTGCGTATGGGTCGACCGGGTCGGACGGCCCCAAGTTCCTGGGCAAGATGCCAAACCGTTTCATTTCCCGAATGTAGTGCTTGTTGGGCCGGAAGCCGGGCATGTCGAACCGCTTGCCTTGCTGCAGTTGAGCGGAGGCAACGCGAAT
>CAYSAG010000112.1:0-14811 GCA_964428935.1 uncultured Planctomycetaceae bacterium
CACGTTTTTGACGAAGAAGCCAGTTACGCGCCGTACGCGTGCCTGCAATGCGACGAGGCTTGGTGCATGACGGTCTGTCCGGTCAACGCCATTGGCGTGGATGAGGCGACGGGAGCGAAGGTGGTCAGCGACGAGCTGTGCATTGGCTGCGGCCTTTGCACCATTGCGTGTCCCTTTGGCACGGTCTTTGCGCTTCCACACACCGGACAGGCGACGAAGTGCCACTTGTGCGGCGGGCAACCGGCCTGTGTGGTGGTCTGTCCGACGCGAGCCATTGAGTTCGCCGAAGTCGAGCGGTCGGGTGAGTGGTTCGAGGATTGGGGGGAGCGGGTTCACGAACGGTTCGTCGAGGCTTTGGCTGGAGCGAGTGGCTGAGCGGTCGAGCGACCCGGCGGCCGGCCGAACGTGCAACAGTGGCATTCGAACTGACCGTCAGCAGGCGAGACGTCGGCTCGGCTGTCTGTTCCGCCGAGGTCGAGGTAGCCATTGGCGCCGCAACGGAGCCGCAAGGTGCGTCCGACGAGCGGTCCGTTGGCTGGGAAGCGGGACGCCGGACGGACAAGGCAGGTCGTTTGAGGAGTCGGACTCATGAACGCTTGGACTGGCAAGCTGCTGCGGGTCGATTTGACCACGGGTCGGGTTTGCGTCGAGTCGATTCCGGACCAATGGCTACGAGACTACATTGGCGGCCGCGGTTTGGCGGACCGGTACCTGTTTGAAGAAGTGCCGGCACAGGTCGACCCGTTCGCTCCGGAAAACAAGCTGATTTTCGCCACCGGGCCGTTGACCGGCACCAACACGCCGTGCGGTGCGCGGTACATGGTCGTGACGAAAGGGCCGCTGACCGGAGCCATTACCACTTCCAACTCGGGCGGTTTCTGGGGACCGGAACTGAAATTCGCCGGTTACGACTTGCTGGTCATTGAAGGCCGAGCCGCTCGGCCCAGCTACCTGTTCATTTACGACGACCTGGTGGAGATTCGCGACGCTTCGGCCTTTTGGGGACGGGGCGTTTGGGCGACGGAGGACGGTCTGCGCGAGGAGCTGGGCATTCCGCAATTGAGGATTGCTTGCATTGGGCCGGCTGGCGAGAACCGCGTCCGGTTTGCGGCCATTTTGAACGACAAGCACCGTGCCGCAGGCCGGAGCGGCGTGGGAGCGGTCATGGGGGCGAAGAACCTGAAGGCCATTGCCGTGCGCGGAACGGGAGGCGTTTCGATTGCCGACCCCCAAGCGTACTTGAAGACGTACTGGAGGCTGCGTGCCGAAATGGAAGGCACGCCGGGTTACCGGTCGTTCGGTGAGTTTGGCACGCCGGCCGTCATGGACCTGACGCAGTCGTTCGGCGGCCTGCCCACGCGGAACTTCCAGCAGGGGCAGTTTGAGCACGCCGACCGGTTGAACGGCGTGGCCATTCGCGACTCGCGACTGGTCACCAACAAGGCCTGTTTCGCTTGCACGATTGCCTGCGGCCGAGTGACTCGGCTGGGCGAGCACGCCGAGTACGCCGACAAGTACCTGGTCAACACGCACCCGCGGAACTGGCGGACGGCCGGCGAGGGCCCGGAGTACGAAGCGGCCTGGGCGCTGGGCGCCGACACGGGCGTGGGCGACCTGGACGCGGTCATTAAGGCAAACTGGCTTTGCAACGACCTGGGCATGGACCCGATTTCAATGGGGGCCACGCTGGCGGCGGCCATGGAACTGTACGAGAAGGGCGTGCTGACGGACGAAATGGTCGAGCTGCCGTTGCGGTTTGGTTCGGCCGAGGCGTTGGTCCGCATGGTCGAAGCCACGGCTTACCGCGAGGGGTTCGGCAACGAACTGGCCGAGGGCTCGAAACGTCTGTCCGAAAAGTTCGGTCACCCCGAGGTGTTCATGGGCAGCAAAGGGCAGGAGTTTCCGGCGTACGACCCGCGGGCGTTTCAAGGAATGGGGGTGGCGTACGCAACGTCCAACCGTGGCGCGTGCCACTTGCGAGCGTGGACGCCGGGCTGGGAAACGTCCGGGAAGGTCGACCGCACCACGCCCGTCGGAAAAGGCGTGTGGGTGGCGAACGAGCAGAACCGGACGACGGCTCACGACGCCACCGGCTTGTGCCTGTTTCTGGGCTCCGCCGGGGCGGAACTGGAGCGGTTGGTCGAACTGACGGCGGCCGCCACCGGCGTCCCGTTTACCCCAGGCGACTTCATCAAAATCGGCGAACGGATTTGGAACCTGGAACGACTGTGGAACTTGAAGGCCGGTCTGACTCGCAAGGACGACTCGCTTCCCGAACGACTGTTGAAGGAAGCTCACAAGTCGGGCCCGTCGGCCGGCGTGGTCGTCGACTTGGAAACCATGTTGGACGAGTACTACCGCGAGCGGGGCTGGGACGAGAACGGCGTCCCGACCAAAGAGAAGCTGGTCGAGCTGGGGCTGGACAGTCTGTAGGAGCGACACGCGGGCGTCTGGCGCGAACCTGTTGTGCGGTGGACCAACGCAGGAAAGCGGTCTTCGAACCCAGTCCGAACGAGCCACTCGGCGGTGAAAAAGGCCACTTGGCGGTTGTGAGGAGCAGTCATGACGCGGCACGTCATTGTCGGTGCTGGGCCGGTTGCGACCAACGCAATCGAAACCATTCGTCTGTTCGACGGTGGCACGTCGGAAATTACGTTGGTTTCCGACGAACCGGCCCATTCGCGCATGGCCCTGCCTTACTGGCTGGCCGGCCAGATTCCTCGCGAGCAAACCTACACGGGCGACCAGGCGTACTTCGAGAAGCTGAAGGTCGACGCTCGGATTGGGGTCCGGGCAGAGCGGCTGGACGTCGACGCACGCCAACTGCACCTGTCTGACGGCACGGTTCTCTCGTTCGACACCCTGCTTCTGGCCACGGGCTCCACGCCGAACCGACCTTCGATTCCGGGCGTGGACCTGCCGGGCGTCCAAACCTTGTGGACGCTGGAGGACACGGAACGGTTGCTGCAGGCGACGCAGGAGCTTCGCCGGCCGCGAGTGGTCCTAATCGGGGCCGGGTTTGTGGGCCTGATTGTGCTCACAGCCATGTTCAAACGCGGTTGGCAGTTGACGGTGGTCGAGCGGGAAGAGCACGTGCTGCCACGAATGCTGAACGCTCAGGCCGCGTCCTTGGTCGAACGGTGGTTGACGCGACGCGGCGTCCGAGTGCGCTGCGGCACGACGGTGGCCGAAATCGGCGAAGTCGACGGGCGAAAGTGTGTGCGGCTGGAAAACGGCGAAGAACTAGAGGCCGACGTGGTCGTGGTGGCGACGGGCGTTCGGCCGAACCTCGAACTGGTAGCCGACACGCCCATTGAAACGGACCAGGGCATTCTGGTCGACGACCGCCTGCAAACCAGCGTGCCGGGAATTTACGCCGGGGGCGACGTGGCTCAAGGGCCGGTCCTGTTTTCCGACCAGCGGCAGGTCCACGCCATTCAACCGACGGCCGTCGACCACGGACGGGTGGCCGGGGCAAACATGGCCGGACACGAAGTTCACTACCCGGGCAGCTTGCTCATGAACGTGTTGGACTGCTGCGGCCTGCACTGTGCCAGTTTCGGACACTGGGACAACCCGGACGCCGAGGCAATGACCGTCTCGAACCCGGGCACGTTCATTTTTCGGCAGTTGTTGTGGGAAGGGGACCAACTGACCGGGGCCATTTTCGTCGGGCGGGCTTCGGACGTCGGCCTGTTGACCGACGTGGGCATGGTCAAGGGCATTCTGCAAACGCAGACGCCACTTGGTCCGTGGAAAGAGTTCCTGCGCGAGAACCCCTTCGACGTCCGACGGCCTTTCGTCGCCGCAAAGGTCCCCCACCGACTCGCTCAGACCACGTTGCTGGGCCGACCCGCTCAGCCGCGACGTTTCCACTTCGGCGGCCGCCGACCCACCACCGTTGTCGGGCCCGGCCACGCAGTCCTCTTGAGTACCGTGTTGGCCGGACGCCGCGCAGCCGAAACGACCGAAGCGGACACCAGCGAGCTGCGGCACTAGCTCGGCGACGACCACCCGACGTCGTCCAGCCACCTGTGCTGGCCGCGCGAGACGACCGGGGGTGCTCGAACGGAACGGCCGCCGCAGCGACCGGCGCTCGTTGGGAGGCCGCGGCTGGTCCTGGTGGTGCGAACGGCTGGAGCGAGCAGGTCGGCGGGCTTCGACTTTCCGGCCGGCGGAGCCGAGCGTTCCGTCCACAGCGAATCCGTCCACACCGAGGCGGACAACCGGCCGTGGAAAAGCTCGCGCCTCGGCCAGTCCGTGAAACTTTCCGAAACCGACAAACACCGGGAACAGCCATGGAAGTCGTCGGCCGACACTACGAAAACGGCGAACCGATTCGGGTCACCATTGAAGGCGAGCGGATTTTGTCGGTGGAGCCTTACTGGCCCACGGACGGCGTCGACTCCCTGCCGTTCGTCGCTCCCGGACTGTTCGACATTCAAATCAACGGCTACGGCGGAACCTGGTTCGTTGACGAGGGTCTGACGGTCGAGCGGGTGTTGGAAATGCTGAGCGGTTTGTTCCGCCACGGACTGACCCGCGTTTGCCCGACGCTGGTCACGGCTCCTTTCGACACGCTCGCTCAAAACCTCGCCACGCTCGACGAAGCCTGCCGGAGGCACTCGTGGGTGGAAAAAATGGTCGTCGGCTTTCACCTGGAGGGGCCGTACATTTCACCCGAGGACGGACCGCGGGGGGCTCACCCAGCCGACCAGGTCCGGCCGGCCGACTGGGACGAGTTCTGCCGACTGCAGCAGGCAGCAGGCGGGCGAATCCGGCTGGTCACCGTAGCTCCGGAAGTGGAGGGCGCGGTCGAGTTGATTCGCCGAGCGGCGGACAGCGGCGTCGTTCCGGCCATTGGGCACACGGCGGCCGGAACCGAGCAGATTCGAGCGGCCGTGGAGGCCGGAGCTCGTCTCAGCACGCACCTGGGAAACGGGGCTCACCCCGTTCTGCCACGGCACCCCAACTACATTTGGGACCAACTGGCCGAGCCGCGCCTCATGGCCAGCCTCATTACAGACGGCTTTCACCTTCCAGCCAGCGTGGTCCGGTGTTTCGTTCGAGCCAAAGGGCTGCTCAACACAATTGTCACTTGCGACGCGGCCGGACTGGCCGGCTGCCCGCCGGGTCGTTACCGGCTCGGCTCGACCGAGGTCGAAGTCCGGGACGACGGACGGCTGGTCGTGGCGGACCAGCCCGAACTGCTCGCCGGCTCGGGCGTGTTCACCGACACGTGTGTGGGGCGAGCGGTCCAGTTGGGCGAGCTCACCCTGACCCAAGCCCTCGACCTGGCCGCGCGAAACCCAGCCCGCCTGTTGGGCGTGGAAGAAGTGCGGCTGAAGCGAGGTTCGCGGGCCGACCTGATTGTTTTCCGCTACCCGGAACGCGGAGGTCCGCTGCAGGTCGAGCAGACCATTGCCGCCGGTCAAGTGCAGTGGACGGCGTGAGCAACGGACTGCGCGGAAGGAAAAGGCGGCCGAGCAACGGCACTTTGCGGAACGGACGCTGCTTGCCAGCAAACCGCTCGAGTCGCTACGCCGCCCACCGGAAGTCCCACCACCGCGGAAGCCACAGCCATGGCCAAACCTTCTGCCGACCAACTGGTGGACGCTCTGCAGCGTTTGCGCCTGGTGGAGCCGCAAGCGTTGGAGTCGTTGTTGCGCGACCAGCCCGCGGCTCGGACCGACCCCGACACACTTCTGCGGCTTCTGGTCGCTCGCAACCTGTTGACCTCTTACCAAAGCAGTCGGTTGGCCGACGGGGCGTGGTCGGAGCTGGTGGTGGGTGGGTACAAGCTGCTCTACCAGAACGCGTCGGGCACGTTCGCGCGGGTGTTCCGCGCCGAGTCGCTCGACGACGGCTCCACGGTGGCCTTGAAACTGTTGCGGGAAAAGTGGCAGACCGACCGGGCCACGGTGACGGCCTTTCGTCGGGAAGCGGAAATCGGTCTGCGGCTGCACCACCCGAACATTGTTCGTGTTCTCGACGTGGGGTGCGACAGCGGCCGGCACTACTTCACAATGGAGTTCGTCGAAGGCGGAACCTTGCGAGACGTCGTCCGGGTGCGAGGCCGGTTCTCGCCGGTGGAGGCGTGTCGGTGCGTGCGGCAGCTCGCCTCCGCCCTGGACCACGCTTTCAAACGCAACGTGTTGCACGGCGACCTTCGGTCGACGAACGTGTTGGTTGGCGCCGACGGTGTGCCCAAGCTGATTGACTTCGGGGTGGCTGGGTCGGCCACGACCGCCTCGACGCTCGACAAACCAGCGGGCCGGCAGACGGTGGAGTACGCGGCTTTGGAAAAAGGCACGTCCGCTCCGCCAGGCGACCCGCGCACGGACTTGTTTTTCCTGGGCGCGGTGTTCTACGAGCTGCTGGCGGGCGAACCGCCGTTCCCGCCGACGTCGGACTACGACGAGCGGAGCCGGTTCGAGCGCTACGTCAACGTCCCGCCGCTCCGTCGCTCGTGCCCCGACGTGCCCGAGTGCGTGCTGGCGGTCGTCGAGAAACTCATGCGTCTGAACCCGAACGAACGCTACCAGACGCCGGCCGAAGTGCTCTCGGACCTGAACCGCGTGTTGGCCGAGCTGGACCGGTCGACGGGCGAAGACGGCCAGACCGAGCGGCAAACCGTGCTGGTGGTCGAGAACCGGCCGCACGTGCAACAAGCCTTGCGCGAACGGTTGACTCGCGAAGGCCTGCGCGTACTAATCCTCGGCGACTGGCGGCGCGCGGTGCGTCGGGTCGAGGAGGTCCGTCCGAGCGGCACGCTGGTGGTGGCGTCGTGTCTGGGACGGGAAGCGTCGGCTGCCGCCAACGAGTTCGTTCGGCTGGCTGGCTGGGCCACACAGCGGCTGGTCCTGTTGGTGGACGCTCGCCAGTTCCGGTGGTGCGAGCCGTTGGGGCGACGTCCCCACGTGACCGTCTTGCGTCAGCCCGTTGCGGCCAAGACGCTCCTTCCCTACTTGACGGGCACGACGGACGGAGCGGACACGGCGGACAGGCCACAGACGACGGCCGGGCCGGAAACGGCGGACCGGTGTGACTCGGCGAGCGAGGGGTCGGGCTCGACGGACCAGCCGCCGAGCTCGTAGGCCGAAGCCAACCGCACCGTGCGGGCACGGCGACGTTCCGACAACGGAAGCTCCCCGTCAACGTCCGAGCGAAAGAAACGGCAAGAGCGAACCGCAGGGGCCCAATGAGCACAGGCAAAGTCACGGAAGCCAACTGGTACGACTACCCGCAGTACTACGACCTGTCGTTTCGGTCGGAGACGCGACGGGAGGTGCGTTTCATTGAAGCGGCCTGCCGTCGGTTTTGTCCTTTTCCGGTTCGTCGGTTGTTGGAGCCGGCGTGCGGCAGCGGTCGGCTGGTTCGCGCTCTGGCGGCTCGCGGCTACGACGTCGTCGGCTTGGACATTTGCCGTCCGGCGTTGGACTACCTGCGTCGGCGACTGGACGCTCGCGGCCTGAAGGCCACGCTCATTCAGGCCGACATGTCCGACTTCCGCCTGCCTCGGCCGGTCGACGCGGCTTACTGCACGTTCAACAGCTTCCGCCACTTGCTGACCGAGGAGCAAGCGGAAAGCCACTTGCGGTGCGTGGCGAACAGCCTGCGAGTCGGAGGCATTTACATTTTGGGCATGCACTTGATTCCGACCGGCGCGACGGACTCGTGCGTCGAACGCTGGTCCGCTCGACACGGACGGCTGCAGGTCACCGTCACGTTGCGAGTGCTGAAAATGGACTGGCGAAGGCGAGTCGAGCAGGTTCGAGTGAACGTTCTGGCCAAGACGCCCCGCTCCGTGCGGCGGCTTCGCTCCGACTTCCCGCTGCGTCTGTACCGAGCTCGACACGTGCGCCAGCTGTTCGCAAAGGTGCCCGAGTTCCGACTGCTGGAGGTGTACGACTTCTGGTACGACATTGACGACCCCGTGCGTCTGAACGACGAGCTGAACGACGCCGTCTTCATTTTGCAGCGGGTCGACCCGAGTCGCGGAACACCGGCGGGAAACGGTCGGGCGCGCAGCGGCGCAGGACGGACGTAGCTTGCAGCCCGAGCGGCTCGACCAAAACGAACGCCACGACCGGGCCGGCCGAAGGGACGCGCCAGATTCCCCAGCTCGCCCGCTCGCGCCGGCACCTGGGCGTTCCGACAGCCAGCCCTTTGGACGACGGGCCGCTCCGACAACCAGCCGTTCCGACAACCGACCGTTCCGACAACCGGCCGCCTCGTTTGAGCAGCTCACCACGAGAAACGGAGAACTCCACCCATGAACATTGCCGTTGCTGTCCGTGTCGGCTTCGTTGCCCGTGTCGGTCTCGTTGCCCGTTTCGTTTTCGTTGTCTCTGCGACGTGGTCGGCTGGCGTCGCGCTGGCCGGCTGGTCGGGCTCGCTGGACGAGAACTCCGTCCAGAAAGCTGGCGGTCGCGTGGTCGGCAAGTTGCAGTCCCAGCAGGTGGACGGGACTCGGTTCGTCCTTTTGGGACGCGCGGCCACGGTCGTTCTGCCGACGTCCGGTCTGTTCAATCCCCGTCGGGGCACGGTGCGTTTTCGAGTCCGGCCGACTTGGGACGGCGACGACCACCAAGCTCACGCCTTCTTCCACCTCGGCGACAGCCACGCTCACGTCACCGTTTTCAAAACCGACACGGGCAAGCTGCGCTTCGCCTACAAGGCCAGTCCCGAACGCTACTTGGCGTGCGACCTGGACGTCTCCAACTGGAAGGCCGGACAAACCCACTCGGTCTTTGCCGGCTGGGTCCCCACTTACTCCGGCCACTTGCTGCTGGTGCTGAAGGTGGACGACAAGCAGACGCTCCGCAGCGGGGCGACCGTTCTTTCGCGTGTTCCGCCGGTCCTGTTTGTCGGGCGTCGCGGCCTGAAAGCTCAACCGGCCGAGGCTTGGATTGCCGACTTCCAGCTCACCCAGTCCGCTCCGGCCGTACCCTACGCCACCGGTCCCAAACACGACGTGGTGGCCCGTGTCGACTGCTCCCGCACTCGGCCGCTGCGCCGCGTGCACGACTTCACGACCATTTGGAACAGTCGCGACAACCCCGTCCCGTTCGCTCCCGGCGACCCCGTGTTCCAGCGGTTTGTCGACGCGGGCTTCCACCTGGTGCGGCTGGTGGCCTTTTCCGAGACCTGGCTGTGGGGGACCCGCGTGGAAGTCAACTCACAGGGGCAACTCGTCACCGACTTCCGCGACTTCGACCGGCTGGCCGACGTGTTCTCGAAGGCCGGCGCCGAGCTTTACGTTCGTTTGGCCTACCACACCCCCAGCGCTTTGGTCGACCCGTCGTTGCCTCGGCAGAAACGGCGCTACGCCATGCCCCGCGACCTGAAGCTGTGGGACCAGCTCATGGAACGAATCGTGCGGCACGTGCGGCTGGAGCGGAAGCTGCCGGTGCGTTACTGGGTGGCCGCACTGAACGAAGGCGACTTGCCGGTGCGACGCGGGCAGGCCGAGCCGGAGACGGTTTACCGTTTGTACGAGCGAACGGCTCGCCTGGTCAAGCGGCTCGACCCAACCGCTCGCGTGGGCGGACCGGCTCTGGCCTTCTCCACCGACGCCGACGGCCGCCCGGCGGCCATGCTGCTCGAGTTTCTCCGCTACTGCCGCGACCGTCACGTGCCGCTGGACTTCGTCTGCTTTCACGGCTACCGAAAGGCTCACCCCCGTGACTACGAACAACTGACGCAGACCGTGCGTTCGGCCGTTCGGAGCGTCTGGCCGGAAAAGGCGGCCCGGCTGGAGTACTTTCTGGACGAGTGGAACTTGTGGCTGCGGGACGGCCGCCAAGACAACGAGTACGCAGCTGCTTACCTGGCCGCCGGACTGCACTACCAGCGGCGAGCGGGTCTGACGAAGTCCAGCATTGTCAGCTTCAACCACTTCCGCTGGCCTCGGCCCTTCGTCTACAACGACCAAACAATTGCTCGTCTGACCGGCCTTCCGCTCATTAAAGGGTCGGTCGTCACAACGCCCTACTTCGTTTGGCTCATGCACAACCGACTGGCCGAGCGGGAAGCCGCCGTCACGTTGCCCGGCCGGGACGGCATTCTGAAAGACGACACGGGCGGGCTGACGGCCACGGTCGACCGCGACCGTGTGGCCTTGCTGCTGTGGCATTTCGACCTGCTGCGCGGCGAGCCGCGAAAGTGGACGGTTCAGGTGGAACGACTGCCACAACCGTTTGCCCAAGCGACCGCCGTCCAGTTGACCGAGTACCGAATCGACCACGACCACAACAACCCGTACACCGACTACGTGCTGAAAGGCCAGCCCACACACGACGGCCGGTACAACCTGCGGTCGGCGAAATTGACTCCGCTTCGTCGCCAGCGGCTTTCGGTGGTCGACGGCCGAGTCACGCTGGAGGTCGAGCTGCCGGACATGAGTGTGTCGCTGGTCGAACTGGTGCCGGTTCGTTGAGAGCCCGCTTTTCGGTGCCAGCCGCACGGCAGGCCCGTGCGCGCCTCACCAGCCGGCTCGCGCAGTCGTCGACTCGCCCGGTCTTCGAATGCTCCAGAGCCGTACCAAGGACTCCGCCCCGCGGGCCTGTCCGCGCGTCGCGAGCCGGCTCGCCGCCCACGCTTCCTCCGTCGACCGTCCAGTGGTAACTTCGACGGCGAGTGTGAACCATCGGTCGAGCCGTCGGACGAGCATTTCGCACTCGCGTGCTGGGTGGAGCGTCGGTCCGCGGCCCGGGGTTCGGGCGGTCCGCGTGGGCTCCCGGAGTGGCTCGGTCCAGACAACAGAAAGGGGAAGCCATGGACGCGACGAAGGCCGTCGGTCGGAGCCGTCAGGTCGGCAGGTGGGTGGTCCGTACGCAGACGGCCCTGTTGGCGGTCACGGTTGCCCTGGCGTTGGCCGTTCGGCCGCTCAGGACGCCGTCGGCCGCTCCACCCTCGGCGCCTCAGGCCGTCCGAGTTCGAGTGCCGCCGGACTGCATGGAACCGGAACGCGGTCACTGCTTCCTGGCGCGAATGGACTTCGGCGAAGACGGCGACCGAACGACGCACAACGGCTCGGGCTTGCTGCTTTTCGAAAACGGCCGACCGCTCGGACCCGCGCACGCCCTTCACGAAGACATTCGTCGCAAGGGCGGTGGACGCTACTCGCACTGGACCCGCGGCACACTCTACTTCTCGACCTCCGACAACACCGACCCCCGCACCAACGGCCGCGTGTACGAAGTCGCTTCGACCAACCCGGACAGCACGCTGGGAGGTCTGTCGCGGTTTCCGGTGCGGCACCGGCAGCACGTCGAAGAAATCAGCCGCTCCCGACACGAGTACCTGGTCCACGTCGGCGGAACGCTCGACATGGACAACACCCTGACTCTGGCCAGCAACAACGTTTTCGTCGCGTTTCAAAACAACGTCTCGCTGACCATTGAGAACGTGGGCGACGTGCCGGTGGTCAACCCACGCCTGGTGGTCAACGACCGAGGCAACTGGTACACGTTCGACAGCCTGTTGGCCGAGTTCACTCGGGGAGCCACCAACGACCAGGAGAAGGCCTACCTGATTTGGCAAAACATGCGACAGAACTTGTACCACCAGACGCCGCTGTTCAGCGACGCCGAACCGCACGACCCGGTGAAGCTGCTGAACGTGTTCGGTTTCAATTTGTGCGACGACGCGGGCCACGCCGGCTGCTCGCTGTTCTTTCACGCCGGCCTGACCGGCTCGAAAAACCGGGCACTGAACGGCCACGTGCAGTGCGAGGCCTTTGTGGACGGACGGTTCGAGTTTCTCGACGTCGACATGGACTGCTTCTACCTGGACCGCGAGAACCGGTTCCCCGTCGGTGGCGACCAGTTGGCTCGGGACCACGACTTGGTGCGCCGCGAGCTCAACTACGGGCCGGTCGTCGACCGCTTCCGTCCCAGCGACACCGTGGCCGCTCTGTTCGGTCCCGACGACCGTCGCTTCGACGCCCGACGGCGCGGCCACGAAATTGCCTACACGTTGCGGCCGGGCGAACGGGTCGAGTTCCGTTGGGACAACGTCGGGAAGTACTGCTGCCAGGGGCCCGAGTGGCAGCACCGACCACCGTACTTCGGCAACTCGAAGTTCGTCTTCTGCCCCCGCTTGACGCTGGCCGACATTCGTCGCGACGCCTTCCAGTGGCACGACCTCGCTGCCGCACCCGACCAGGCGGCGCCCGCTCGCGTGGTCGGAGTTTCGCAGCGGGCGACGTTGAGCTACCAGATTCAAACGCCGTACCCGGTTTGCGGTGGCACGGTTCGCGCCGAGTTTTTCGGCCGCTCCGACGGCGACACATTCACCGTCAGCCTGTCGTTGAACGGTCGAACGTGGAAGGAACTGTGGCGAGCGTCGGGAAAGGGCCGACACGTCGCCACCGTCCCGCTCGACGCGGCTCTCGACGTCCACCACGCTCCGGCCAAGTACGCCTACTTCGTGCGTGTCGGCCTTTCGTCTGCGGCCGACTCAACGGCTGGTGCAGCTCATTCTCCGACGCCGAGCACGAGCCAGTCTCGCCCCACGGCCGGCCTGTGCCGTTTGGAAATCGAAACCGACGTCCTGGCCGCTCCTTTCTCGCTGCCTCGCCTGCGCGTCGGACAAAACCGCGTGGTCTACTGGGACGCCACGAGAGAGCCGCACCGAGTGCGGGTGACGCACAGCTGGAAAGAGTGCGACGCAGTCCAGCCGCTGCCGCCGGTCCAACGTCCGACGCACCCACTGCCGGGAGCCCAAGTGCGACAGTCGATCGTTCGTTTCTCGTGGCCGGCCGTCCCCGGCGCGAAGTGGTACCACTTGCAAGTCAGCCGTCGGCCGGACTTCGCGTACCCCTACCGAACGAGCTTCGACGTCGTCATTCCGACAACGCACTGGGAAGTTCCCTTCACCGGTCTTTTCAGCCCCGACACGGTTTACTACTGGCGTTTGCGGTGCCGAGACCGCTGGGGCGTGTGGGGGCGGTGGAGCGAGCCGTGGACGTTCACGTGGCACGGCCCCTGCGTGCCGGTGGGTCTGGGGTACGAGCAGCACGGACGGACGCTGGTGCTGCACTGGCAGCCGAACCCGAAGGGCCAGCGGCCGGTCCGCTACGAAGTCTACGGCAGCGACGAGAAAGGGTTCTCGGTGCACAAACAGCGGCACACGGTGCCCGGCCGAGGCGAAGTGCCAGGCAACTTCTTCGCAGAGACGACCGAGACGTCGCTGGTCGTGGTGTCCGACCGGTTGAACGCCGAGAATGCCAACCGGGTGTACTACCGCGTCGTCGCGGTCGACGCACACGGCACTCGAAGCGGCTGCTCGGACTTCGTCGAACTGCCCCACCCGTTCCTCTACTCGCAGCCGGTGACGCAAGCCCGCGTCGGCCAGCCCTACCGCTACCAGCTCGAGAGCCTGCGCTCACTGGGCGACTACCAGTGCCGACCCGACCCCCAAGCCAAACCGAAGCGGCAGTACGCGTACCGGTACTGGGACGTGGAGCGGAATGAGTTTCGGCTGGTGGAGGGCCCGAACTGGCTGAAGCTGGACCGGCAAACCGGCCTGCTTTCCGGGACGCCGCGTCCGGAGCACGCGGGACGGTGGCTGGTGGTCGTCGAAGTGCGAAACCAGTTCGGCCGCCGCGACCGACAGCGGTTCGTGGTGGAGGTGGCACCGTAAGCCGTCCCGGCGACGGCCGCAAACAGACGACAAGTCCGGCGCGGACTGCCTTCGTCGGCGTGCCGTGGTCGAGAGCCGGTCGGTCCGACAGCTTGCGGCGAACCCGGGGGCCCGTGTGGTCGCCGCTCCAGCCGGCGAGTCGGTGTCACGCCTCTGGCCGAATCTTGCTCAACAGCGCCGGCAGCTTGGTGCGGTAAGCCTCTAGCAACGGAGCGAGCGCGTCGGCCAGCGGTTTGACGGGAATCAGGTCTTCCACGTCGTCCGGCGGAAGGTCCGAGGCCAGCAACAGCTCCGCCGCGCCGACAATCATGGTTTTCAGCGCGACCCGGGCTTCGTCTTGCGAAAGCCCGAACGACCGAGCCAGCTCCAGCAACACAGCCAACTGTGGCCACAAGTAGGTCGGCCCCATGGCCACGCAGACGGCGTAAGCTTCGAGTTTGGCCTCGTCCACCACGGGAGACTCGCCGAGCGGTTGCAAAAGACCTTGCACGACCTGACGGTCGGCTTCGCTCAAAGCCGAAGAGTAACTGACGGGGTTGTAGCCCCGACCAATGACCGACGGAGCGTTGGGGATGACGCGAGCAATGCGGTCGAAGCCACCCAGGAGTTCCGTCAATTTGGAAATGGCAAACTTCGGCGCCAGCGACACGACGACGGCGTTCGGCCGCACTTTTCCGCGAAGCTGCTCAACCGCGCCGGGCACGGCCGGCGGGTGGACCGCCAAGAAGACGACGTCCTGACTCGCCGCCCGCTCGGCGCTGGTGGACGACACCTCCGCGTCGAGCCCCACCGCCTTCACGCGTTCCAAGGCCGACGGGTCGGGGTCGTAGACGACCACCGCCGAGGGAACGGCGCGAGCTCGTTTCCACCCACCCAGAAAAATCCGCACCACACGCCCGCCTCCGACGAAACCAACGGTGCATTCCGCCATGGCCCAGCTCCTTTCACGAAACAACACGACCTCTCCCCATCCACCAGTCGTCGCCAAGCGACTCCATCGCCCGGCTCCCGCCGCACTTTGACCAGCGCGGCCGCTGCAGCAGCTCCAACACGCCGCTACACCACCTCGAACACGTACTTCAACGTGAAGTAAATTCCGGTTCTTGTCAGAACTGCGCGCGGTAAGCAATTCAGGTCGACGGCCGCGACCTCGGCTCGGGC
>CAYSAG010000113.1:0-14705 GCA_964428935.1 uncultured Planctomycetaceae bacterium
AGAGTCTTTGCGGTCAAGATGCGCGCAACGTGCGCCCATGACTTGAACGCCGTAAACTTGTCACGTTCTCTTCGGCTGTGGAGCAAGCAGGATGCTTGCTCCACGTTAGACTGTACGTTCCGCCGACGTGACCCTCTCTGGTTCCGACATCACGGCACACAATGCGTTCGCGTGCCGAAAGACCATGCTGGCGAGGGCCCGACCTGCACGGCCCTGGCTGCCAGAACATTTCCCGACTGCTCGGTGTCACAGCTGCCGCGCCCGACCAGGCTGGCTCGCTCGGACGCAAAGGTCAGACGGCTCGTCCGCCGAGCGAGACACCGTACCGCAGCGACTCACTCGTTCTCGATCCGGACAATCTTGAGCCTCAACTTGCCCCGCGGAATGTCGATCTCCACCTGGTCGCCCAGCTTGTGTCCGAGCAACCCTTGGCCGATCGGACTGCTGGTCAGGATTTTCATGACCTCGCTAGAGTAATCCTCCTCGCCCGGTCCCACAAGCTCGTAGGTTTCTTCCTCGCCCGTGTCGAGGTCACGCACGGTGACCCGGGTGCCGAACCGGACCGTGTCACTGGGAAGGGTCGACTTGTCGACGATTTCGCAGGACGCGAGCTTGGCTTTGAGCTGGTTAATCTTTGCCTGCAGCAAAGCCATGGCTTCTCGCTGTCCGTGGTACTCGGCGTTCTCGCTGAGGTCGCCTTCGTCGCGAGCGCGAGCAATGTTCTCGGCGATCTTCGGAAGTTCGACTTCCTCCAACCGACGAATCTCGGCTCGAATTTTTTCGTACCCTTCGCGTGAAATCGGCTGTCGCTCCATGGCGGCCTCCGTGTAACTCGTTCCCACACCGGAACCGCTTGGCGTGCGTCGCGGCAGCAGGCATCCGCCGCTCCGGCAGTCGCCACCCACCGCGACGCTGCGTCCAAAAAAGACGCGAGACGGCCTGCTGGCCGCCTCGCCGTAGGCCGCTAAATCGTACTCCGCTCAGCCGACCGACTCAACGTCAACCCAGCACCCTTCTTTCGCGCTCAACAGAACCGCCTCGCAAACCTTCTGCACTTCCAAGCCGTCGGCGAAGGTCGGCCGAGCCGGCTCGCCCTTGGCCAACCCGTCCAAGAAATCGGCAAGCTGGTGCACGAAGGTGTGTTCGTAGCCGATCTGCAGCCCGGGAACCCACCACTTGTCCATGTACGGGTGGTCGCCTCCGTGGTCGGTGACGTGGATCGACCGCCAGCCGCGCAGTTTGCCTTCGTCGCGGTGGTCGAACCAGGCCAAGCGGTGCAAGTCGTGCAGGTCCCACGCAATCGAAGCGTGCTCGCCGTTGATCTCGAACGTGTACAAAGCCTTGTGACCGCGTGCGTAGCGGGTCGACTCGAACACCCCGAGCGAACCGTTCTGGAAACGGCACAGGAAGGCACAAGCGTCGTCGATCTGAACCGGCTCGACTTTGCCCGTTTCCGCGTGTCTGCGCTGCTTGATGAACGTCTCGGTCATGGCGTTGACACGCACGATCGGCCCGTTCTGCCACATGGCCGTGTCGATGCAGTGGGCCAGCAAGTCTCCGGTGACACCGCTGCCGGCCGCCTTCGCGTCCAGACGCCAAGTCGAGACACCGCCTTGCGGGACGTCGGCCGAAATCGTCCAGTCCTGCAAGAAGCAAGCTCGGTAATGGAAGATCTTGCCCAGACGCCCCTCGTCGATCAGCAGTTTGGCCAGCGTCACGGCAGGGACGCGGCGGTAGTTGAACGACACCAGGTTTGGCACGCCGGCTTTCTCGACCGCCTCGACCATCTTCTTGGCCTGTTCGACGTTCAGCGCCAGCGGCTTTTCGCACAAGACCGCCTTACCGGCCTCGGCCGCGGCAATGGCAATTTCGGCGTGCAGGTTGTTGGGAACGCAAATGTCGACCAGGTCGATGTCTTTGTCCTCGACGACCTTTCGCCAGTCGGTGCCGTAGGATTCGAACCCCCATTTCTGAGCGAACGCCTTCGCTTCCTCCTCGACGGCTCCCACGACCGTCTTCAAAACCGGTTCGTACTCCAAGTCGAAGAAGTTGTTGACCCGTCGGTAGGCGTTCGAGTGGGCCCGTCCCATGAAGCCGTAACCGATCAGTCCCACGTTGAGTTTTTTCATGGCTCCATTCTCCAATCTGTTGTCGTCCGTTGTCGTCCGTTCGTGTCCGTCAACCAACACACGACCCGCCTGCCGGTGGACTGGCAGACCTGCTCGGTCGGGCGAGTCCGAATGCCCGTCGGGCGGGCTGCTACGCCTCGGGTTCCTGCCAGCCGTGAGCGTCTCGGACCGCCACCATGACCTGCAGGATGTCTTGCCACGTCTGCGGGTTCATCATGACAGCGTTCGGGAACATGCAGCCGTCCCAGCAGATGTGCCGGCACTTCTTGGTCAGTTCACCGTTTTCGTCACGCAGCCAGAACCCGGCGTGCTTGACGATGTCCAGCTTGCCGTTGGGGTCGTTGGGCAAGCAGTGCCGGCCGGTCTTGTCGTGCGAGCCGCTGCCGTGGACGGTGGCGTCGTTTTGAGCGACGTGGAAATCGATTGTCCACGGACGCAAAGCGGCCGTCAGTTGGCGCAAGGCGTGGTCCAAGGCCTGCTGGTCCGACCAGTCGAAGTCTTGAGGCAGAATGGCGTCTTCGGGAGCGTTGTAGCCCAGAAGGTAGAGCAGCGTGTGGGCCATGTCGGCCTGGAAGCCCAACGTTTCGGGGCGGTCGACCATTTCGAGCAGCTGCAGCATTTTCTTCCAACTGTGCATGCCGCCCCAGCAAATTTCGCCTTCCGCAGCCAGTCGTTCGCCGTGGTCTTCGGCGATTCGACAAGCTTCGCGGAACGTTTCGGCGATTCGTTTCGTGTTGCCTTCCGGGTCCTTCGCCCACTCGGCCGGGCTGCAGGCCGAGTCGATTCGCACGTTGCCGTACGGACGCACGCCCCACTCACGCAACTTTTGAGCGATTCGGCAGCCCTTTTCGACTTGCGTGAGAAACTTCTGACGTTCGGACTGGTCGCCCATGGCCGAGCCGCCGCCGGTCGGAGGCCAAATGGGGGCGACGACGGTGCCCACCACCAGTCCCCGCGACTGGAACTTCTCGGCCCAGCGCTTCAAGTCGTCGTCGGAAATGTCGATGTCAATGTGCGGCTGGTAGAGGAACAGGTCGACGCCGTCGAACTGGACGCCGTCGACTTCGGCGCCGACCGTCAAATCGAGCATTGTGTCGAGGTCGATTGGGGGTTCACCCCCGTCGCCCTTGCCAACGACTCCCGGCCAAGCCGCGTTGTGAATCTTGGGGAAGTTGTTCGTGTGCTGGTCGCTCATCGCCAAAACCTCTCCGCTCCCTCAGGACAAACAGCCCAAGAAAAAACGGCACGCTCGCTGGGGAGCGTGCCGGCTGGTGGTTTACCGCTTCTTGTGGTCGCCGACGTCCGGAGCGTCTGGGCAGGCGCCTGGGCCGAAGTAACGCAGCGAGACCAGCGGCTCCGTTCCGGTGTTCTCAATGGTGACCCCTTCCTTCGCCGCCTTCGCCGTCACGAAAACCTCGTCTTCCGTCATCTCACCGAATCGAATCATGACCGGCGTTTGCAGACGGAGGTTGCCGATTCGGCCTTCGCCCTGCACGGTAATCCAGCCGTAAGCGCCGCCGTCTCGAATGGTCACCTTGACGCCCGGCTGCACGGTCAGCTCCTTGGCGGCGAAAAGCTGCTCGCCGTTGATTCGACCGTAGCAGACCCAGCGGTCGACCCAGCCCTCCTTCTCGGTGTCGGCCACCGGAATCGGCTCCAGGTAGTGGTGGTCCTTGAAGTTCGGGTCGGTGTTGCCTTCCCAGTCCAGCGCGTCGACCAGGTACTCCAGGTCGTCGTGCTTGTCCGGCGGGAAGTCTTTCGTCAGCAGCGACCTCGGCACCGGTCGGCCTTCGACCAGCGACTGGTACATGCCGAAGACGTCGCTGCCCCACTGAGGCTCGTACGTCACCAGACTCCCCGGCGCGTGCAGAATGCACGGCGGCACCAGCCAGCCGGTCCCCGGCTTCAATCGGTAGGCCTTGGAGAGGTCCAGAATGCCGTTGTCTCCTTCGTTCCACCGAGCCAGACACTCAATCACCTGCTCCTTCGTCGTGCCCGGCTCCAGACCGAAAAACGTGTACGGGAAGTTGTTGCCAATGGCGTTCAATTGAGGCGGGAAGTAGTACGCTTCCGGCTTTCCTTCTTGCCCGACCAGCTTCGCCTGCTCCCAGTTCTGGTGCATGTGGTGCGGAATCGGCCCCATGTTGTCGAAGAACTTCGAGTACACCGGCCAGCGGCGGTACTTCTGCCAAATTTCTTCGCCGACGATTTCCGCGCCCAGCTCTTCGACCGCGTCGCGCAACGTAAAACGCTGACCTTTGAAGACACAGTAGCTCAAGCCTTCGTCCGGCGGAGCTCCTTCGTTCGCCGCGGGCGTGGTGGACGCGAACCAACGCTCGTCAATGCCGCCCCGGTCCATGCCCAACGCGTAGTAGTCGTCTGGGTGAAGCTTGAGCCGTCGGCCGGGCTGAAGAAACGACCGCGGGACCCAGGTGGGAGCCAACCGAAGAATGCCGTTGCCCTCGGTCAAAGCGTCTGCGGCAAGTGTCGCAACGTTGGCCATCGATGCTCCTCCTTCACGGACTTCTGTTGCTGTCAACCATTTCAACTGCCATGCTGTTGCCGCTGGCCGGCGGCAGCCTTCTTCCGCGCCAGCTCGGCCGCTGGCCACGCCGGCGACTCGTCCGGGCCCGCCCCTTGGGCGGCAGCCATTGTGACCGATGCGCCGAACGCGGACAAGCCAGCGACAATTCGGAAAAACGCCGGTCGGGCGGGGGAGCGAGCCCGTTTACCGACGCTGTCCGCCTGTGCCGGACCAGCGCGCCGCCCGTCGGGGCCACAACAACGTCCAGGCAACGTGTCGTCCTCTTGGTCGCGGCCAACGGCCGCCAGAGCAGGAAAGGAACGAACCATGAAAACGGCAACTCGGACCGAAAGCTGGCGACCACGAGTGTGTTTGTTTGCGGCATGGTTGGTCGGTCTGCTCGCAGTCAGTTCAGCACGGGCCGACAAACCAAAGACGGACCCGGCCGAAGACTGGCGGGCTGGGCAGAACTTCATTCCCACGCCCGTCTACTCGCTGGAGGACGACCAGCGAATCCTCAAGCTGTTCGAGGGGCTGCGGGTGTCGGACGTCAGCGACGCCCTGGACAAGGTCGGGCTTCCGAACGTGTGTCGAATGAGTCCGGACATCCGACCGCTGTGGAAGGACACCCGGACGTTCCGTCACCGGTTCGTCGGCATTGCCGTCACGGCTCGGTACGTCCCAACTCAGCAAGGTCCGCCGGGCCCGTTGCCGCCGGAGCAGTTCGACCGGTGGGTCGGTCGTTGGTACAAGGAACGGTCCAGCGAGCCGTTCGTTCGGTTGATTCGGCCCGGCACGGCGTTGGTCATTGAAGACGCAGGCGGCGACGTCGGCTCCATCGGCTCCAACAACATTCTCAGCTGGAAGGCGAAAGGTTGTGTCGGCGTCGTGTGCAGCTCGACGGCCCGCGACACGGACGAAATCATTGCCGAGAAAGTGCCGTTGTACTTCCGGCACCCGGGCCGCGGCATTCGGCCAGGACGCAACGAAATCGAGTCGGTCAACCGGCCGGTCGTGTGCGGCGGCGTGTTGGTCATTCCCGGCGACGTCATTGTGGCCGACGGCGACGGAGTGGTCGTCGTGCCACGAGCGAAGGCGGAACTGGTCGCCAGGTTCGCTCGGCAAATCCTCGAAAAAGACAAGGCCAGCCGTCGGTCGAAGTACCAGCAGTTGGGGCTGCCGCCAGACGCGTCGGTCAAGTGAGCCAAGGACACGACGCGACTCGAGCGACTGGGCAGTAAGAGCGGTTCAAACGCGGTCGGACGACAGCGAGGAGTGGAAATGAAGTCCTACACGGAGTACCTGACGTTCAACATTCCCCGGCGAATGGACTTCGTCAACATTACGCCTCAAGTCGAGGAAGCCGTTCGGAAAAGCGGCGTGAAGGAAGGACTGTGTCTGGTCAACGCCATGCACATTACGGCCAGCGTTTTCATCAACGACGACGAGCCGGGACTGCACGAAGACTACAAACGCTGGCTGGAAGAGTTGGCTCCGTTCGACCCCTCGCCCGAACGCTACCACCACAACCGGACCGGTGAGGACAACGGAGACGCTCACCACAAACGACAAATCATGGGACGGGAAGTCGTGGTGGCCATTACGAACGGGAAGTTGGACTTCGGACCGTGGGAGCAGATTTTTTACGGCGAGTTTGACGGCCGGCGTCCCAAGCGGGTGCTGGTGAAAATCATTGGTGAGTGAGCGGCGGAGTCGGCTGACGGGCCGCGCGGAGCGCGAAGCGGTCCACACGCTCGGCCCGCGTCGCGCAGTCAAAACACTTGGGCCAGACGCAACTGTGCTTCCGGCTCGAGGGCCTCGTCGGCACGTGCGCCGGCGGACGAAGCCCGAACGCCGGCCCGCAACCGCTCAGGCCGCAAGTGGTTCAGCAAGCGGGCAGCCACTCGTCAGTAGGTAGGCAGCGACTCGAGCGGAGCCAGTGCTGTCGTGGTCGGGTAGGGAGCGACGGCGGTCGGGGGAGGCGCGACGGTCGGAGCAGCCGGCGGGAAGCCCGTCTGAATGGTGTCCCACGTGCCGTACACGGCTCCGGTTTGAGGCGGCGTCACGGTCGTGCCCGGCGGCACGGTCCCGCAGGCTCCCGAGGGACAGTTGTAGCCGCCGTACCCGTAACCCCAGTACGGCCACCACCAACAGCAACCGCTGGCCGACACACCGAGGGCCGCTGCAACCGCAAGGACCAGTACGCGTTTCATCAAACCGTCCTTTCGAAAACTGAACGACCGGACTTCTGGCTGTGCTCCTGTGTGGAATGCTGCCGCGGGCTCAACGCGCAGTCGAGCTCACAGCGCGAACAACCCACACGGCAGTGCAGGCGGGGTTTGTGGAAAAGAGGTCTGAACGCCAAACGCAGGGAGAGAGAGGACGGGTCGAGTCAGTGACTCGCTGACTGCGGCGAACAATAGCCAAGTCGCCGAACGACCGTCAATACGAGTTGGCGAAAATTTCCGCGACCGCCTGGGATCCCAGCGGACGCACCTTGGTGGGACCCGCAACGGGTCGACGCCGAGGCGGGGAACGGCCGGCGTTTGCCGCCGGGACACCCTCGGCTGGCCGAGGGGGCTTGCCGCTGGTTCGGGTGTGTCGACACGCCCCCGGCGCCGAACAACGGCGCGGCTCGCTTGTTCGGCTCGCTGCACTCGGCCCTAAAATGAAAGAGTCTCGTCGAGCGGCGGCGGGTCAGGTCGGCCACAGACGGCCAGTCAGGTGAGCGGGCTCGGACCGACCGCGGCTGCCGACCTGTGCTGGGCGGTCCGCGAGAGAAAACGGAAGGAGACGTCCTTGTCCAAGCACCGAAGACAAGCCGTCCAACCTGACGCAGCGTCTGGCAAGCGTCCGACCGGAACAGCCTCTCCAGACCTGCTGTGGACGGCCGTTGTCGTGCTGCTGGGAACGACGGCGACGGCGGCCGCCGTGCAGTCAGTTCTCGACTCGGAAGCTCTGGCCAAGACCATGGTCAGCGGCGGTCTGTGGCAGCGGCTGGTCGGAGTGTTCGGCGGCACGCTTCAGGCGGTCGACCAGCCGGGCGCGGGACGTCTGGTTGCCGACGTGCCGTTTTCGTCGGTCTTTGCCCCGCTGCTGGTCTGGTCGGCGGCGACCACCCTGGCCGGTGGCTGGTGGTTGGCTCGGCGTCGTGGCTGCAGCCTGTCGGAAGCGGTCGCCCGCTGGGGGCTGTACGGCTGGCTGTGGTGGCTGGTTCCAGGCGTCTGGGAGCTGACGCGGGTGGTGGCTGTGTTGAGCGGAACGTCAGGGCTGGAGGCGTTCGTGCTTTCCGTTCCGCACTTGGTCTTGGGCGTCTGCGTGGCCGGGTGGTTGTCGACGCTGCTGACGCTGGCTGCTGTTCCCGCCGCTGCGGACACACACCCACCAAAGCGGCTTCGGGCAAAGGACGACGACGGACGGTCGGTCTCGTGGGTCGTCTGGGCGGGCCTGGCCGTCTACGTGCTGGTCTTCACGACCATGAACTGGCAGCTTTACCGCGGTCTGCTGGTCCCGCACGGCGACTCGGCCATGTACGAGGAACACCTGTGGAACCTGCTGCACGGAAAAGGGTTTCGCAGCTACCTGGACCAGGGGTTGTTTCTGGGCGAGCACATTCAGGTCGCTCACTTGCTTCTGATTCCGTTGTACGTCGTGTGGCCGTCGCACTTGTTGCTGGAGCTGTGCGAGTCGGTGGCTCTGGCGTTGGGCGTGGTGCCCGTGTTTTGGCTGGCCCGTCGCCACACCGGCTCGCACCGTTTGGCCGCGGCACTGGCGGTGGCGTACCTGCTCTACTTTCCCATGCATTTCTTGGACATTGCAATTGACTTGAAGACGTTCCGGCCAATCAGTTTCGGAGTGCCTTTTCTGCTGTTTGCGCTGGACGAACTGGAAAGGCGCCACTGGCGACTGGCCACGGTTTGGATTCTTTTGACGCTGACGGCCAAGGAAGACTTCGCTTTGGTGCTGGCACCGTTGGGACTGTGGCTGGCCTGGACGCGTAGCAACGGCCAGCCGGAGCCGGCCGGGCCGGCTTGCGGCGACGAGCGCCGACAACGTGGACGTGAAACGCGTCAAGGTGAGACGGCGAGCTCCTGCCAAGCTTTGCGCCGGGCGTCGGTCCGGTGTCTTTTCGGGTGGGCCTTGGCTACTTCGACCGCCCTTTACCTGCTGCTGGTCGTGTTCGTCGTCTTGCCGTGGTTCCGCGGCGGTGCTCAACCGCACTACGCACACTACTTCGGCAATTTGGGCGGAAGCGTGGGAGAAATTCTGCTCCATTGTCTGGCCAACCCGCTGCCAGTCGTTCAAAAGCTCTTCAGTTTGCGTTCGACGCTTTACTTCCTTTCCCTTTTGCTGCCCGTCGGACTGTTGCCGCTGTTGTCGCCGTCGCGGCTGGCCGTCGGAGCCCCGTTCTTTGCCATGCTTTGCTTGCTGGAAATTTCGCCGAACCCGCAGGACCAAGGACAGTACCTGGTGCCGTACCACCATTTTCACGCTCCGCTCATTCCAATTGTCTTTTGGGCGGCGGCCGGAGGACTCGGAAACTTGGTCCGCGGACGAGGTGTGGTCCGGTGGGGACGACGCGTCTGTCAGAAACTCCGAAAGCGGCACGCCCGAAACGACCGCCCGCACGCAGCCTCACCCCGGTTCGCAGCCAACCTCGCGTGGACTTGCGCGCTGTCGCTGGGGGCCTTCTTCACACTCAGCCCGCTCGGACTCTCGTTTTGGGACCCGTACTCCAACTGGTACTGGCAAAAGCTTTACGTGCCCGGCAAACGGGCGGAAATGTTCGAACGGGTCTTTCGACTCATTCCGAAAAACGCCTGCGTGGCGTCCACCGACTACGTTCACCCTCGTTTCACCCACCACAAGAGGTCTTACGACTACAGCCACTACCTGCGGAAGGTGAGCCACTACCAGCCGACCGTTCCGGACGACACCGACTACATTGTCATCGACACGCGACACCCCTACAGCGAAATCAAACGGCCGGAGCAGGTGCGAGAGTTGCGTGAGCACCCGGACCAGTGGCAACTGTTACCCGACGTGTCGGACGGGTACTTCATTGTGCTGAAGCGGGTGCGACACGCTCCGGCACGGCCGCACAATTCCGAACCACCGCGGCGACAGCGTTCACCCTGACTGTCCGAGGTGCACGCACCGACGTGCGGGGGAAAGCCGGTTGCCTCGCCGGCGCCAGAGCTGCTCGGCTTCTGACGAGAACACAAGAGGAAGGCGTGCGGGAAGCGGACGGGCGAGAGCAGCCGTCCAGCTGCCCGCAGAACGGTCTGGGGCTGGGCGGGCAAAAGGGGGAGCGGAAGCGAAGCGGTCCACGGGGACGTCCGGCTGGGCGAAAAACAGTGGGGCCGGCCGGACAGGCTGCGTTGCCTGTTCGTGCGGCGGCCGTCTATGATTTCGCCCGACTTGTGGCCGGACTCACAGAATTGTCTGGTTTTCTTGACGATTTTTCCCGAGGATTCGGAACGCCTGGCGTCAGCCTGCGCGGCACCGGGTCGGCAGGTTTGAGGTGTACGGAACAGGCCGGCGCCGCGGACCTTCGGCGGGCGGAGGCGTGGCGCGGCCGGCACGGCGGGCAAGAGGCGGAACGAACGGAGTTCGTGGTGCCGCTGCGTGGGCTGCGCTGCTCACCACAGAGCGGCAAGGTTGGAACACGGCAGACGTGACGGACGGTGGAGCGATTCAAGGAGCAAGGTGCTTCATGGCAAATCGAGCGAATTGGTTTGGAAAAGCCCTAACAGCGTCGGTGGCCCTGTGGATGGTGTTGGGGGGCTTTGTCGTTGAATCGGCTGTGGCTCAACAGTCGTTGCTCGAGCGACTGCGCGGGCTGGCTGGCCGGAGCGAAGCCAGCGAGCCGCAAGTCGAAGTGAAGTTGGTGCCGTCGCCGAACGGCCGGCCGGGAGACGTTTTGTTGTCAGTGACCGTCCGGTTGGCTCCCGGCAACTACACCTACTCGACGAACCCTGCGTTCGGCGGCTGCACGCGAATCCGAGTGGACCGCGCGGTCGGTTTGGAACCCGTCGAGCCGGAATTCCGTGCAGACCGGCCTCCCAAAGTCGTTTTCGAACCGCTGTTCAAGCAAAACCTGGAAAAGTTTTACGACCAAGTCACCTGGAGCCGAGCCTACCGCGTGACGGCGTCCGACCCGAAGGCGCAGCTCGAGGTCTCCGGCCAAATCGAATTTCAAGTTTGCGACGCTGGCAGTTGCCGGCAGCTGACGAGGAAGTTCCGCGCTGTGACGTCGCTGGCAGCCTTGAAGCTTCCGCCTCGGCGACCGCGCGGAGCAAACGCGCCACCGCAACGGGCACAGAAGACCTCCGAGGCCGACTGGAAGCCGTCGGGAGCGGCTTTTACGCAAGAGGTCCTTCCCACCGTGCCCGGAACGTCTCAAGCGGGCCCAGTCGTTTGGACGTTCCGATTGGAGCCTCGCAACGCGGCGCCGGGACAAAAGGTGATTTTGACAGTGACGGCAACCATTCGCGAACCGTTCTACGTCTACGCTCAAGACCAGAACCCAAAGAACTACGGTGTGCCGACGCGCATTGTCTTGGACCAGGTTGTCGGCTTGCGCCCGTTGGACCCGGCGTTCGTGCCGTCGGACAAACCGGAAATCAAGTTGACGTTCGACGGGAAAGAACAGCGAATTCACCACGGCCGGATTTCTTGGAGCCGACGGTTCGAGGTGTTGGCGTCGGCCGCGGGCCGCTACGGCGTGGCCGGCACCGTGACGTACCAAGTGTGTGACCCACGAAGCTGCCGGCAAGGCAAGGTCGACTTCCGGCTAGGCCACGTACCGCCGAAGCCGGCCGGGCAAGAAGCGGGGACGGCAGCTGCGCCGGGAGCGAATCAAAAGGCCGGTGAGGAAAAGGACGGCGGTCGGCGGTCTGGAGCCGGGAGGCTGGACTTGTCGAAGCTAGAGCCCCAGTACCTGGGGCCGGAAAAGGAGTCGCTTTGGCAGTACATTCTGATGGCATTCGCGGCCGGCTTTGTGCTGAACTTCATGCCGTGCGTTCTTCCAGTTATTGGTTTGAAAATAATGGCTTTTGTCCAGCAGGCGGGGGAGAGCCGAGCGAGGGCCTTTTTGCTGAACCTTTGGTTTTCGCTGGGGCTGTTGTCCGTCTTCTTGGTTCTGGCGACGCTGGCCGTGTTCGCTGGTCTAGGGTGGGGAGCGCAGTTCTCGAACACGGCTTTCAACATTGTTTTGACGTCGGTGGTGTTCGCCTTCGCGCTGAGCTTTCTGGACGTTTGGGAAATTCCCATTCCTGGATTCGCCGGGTCGGGGAAGGCAGCCGAGCTGGCAGAACGGGAAGGTTACTTCGGCGCTTTCTTCAAGGGAGTGTTGACCACTGTTCTGGCCACTCCGTGCAGCGGTCCCATGCTGGTGCCTGCTTTGACTTGGGCCGTGGCCCAGCCGGCTTCCGTGACGTACACGGTCTTTGCAAGCGTCGGCCTGGGAATGGCGAGCCCCTACTTACTGGTGGGGGCATTTCCAAAGTTGCTGTTCTTTCTGCCACGACCTGGGGCATGGATGGACACGTTCAAGCACATCATGGGGTTCGTCCTGCTGGGCACGGTCGTTTTTCTGTTGACGTTTATTGAAGTCGCGTACGTGGTGCCCACCGTAGCGTTCCTGATGGGTCTGTGGGCGGCCTGCTGGTGGGGCGGCCGGCTTCCTCTGACCGCTCCCACTACGCAACGTTTGAAGGCTTGGGCACAAGCAGCCGCTTTCACCGTGCTCGTCGGCTGGGTGTCGTTTGGCTGGCTGCACGAAGTCATGGCTGCGCGGCTGGAGGGACGCAACGCCGAGATTCCGTGGCAGCCGTACTCGGAAGAATTGCTCGAAAAACTGCTCCTGCAAAAGAAGAACGTCTTCGTGGCGTTTACGGCCGATTGGTGACTGACCTGCAAGACGAACGAGGCGGTCGCCTTGGAGACACAACAAATGCGTGAAGCATTGGAACGCTACGGAGTCGTCCCGCTGAAGGCCGACAAGACTCGGCCGTCGGAGGAAATCGACGAGCTGCTGGTGCGTCTGGGCAACAGGAACAAAGCCATTCCGTTCTACGCGTTGTTCCCGGCAAACGACCCGCTGAGGCCTTTGGTCCTCGACGGCCTGTTAACCGGGCCGCGGAAAGTGGTCAGGCTGCTCGAGGAGGGCACTCGGTCGCAGATGCCGAGAAGACAGGCCGAAAAGGCGGGCTGGCGGGTGCGCTCCAGACCGGAACTGTAACGCGGGAACCAAGTCGCCCGGCGAGCTGCCGGCAGCCTGGTCTGGAACCCGACGCGCGCGGACAGCTACTCCAAGCACGCCGGCCGGGCCTCTTATTGCTGACTCGGCCGGACGCGCGGGAAGACTGATTCGAAAAGTCGACGGCCCGAACTGGGCGTCCTCCAGCCAGGCAAGCTAAAGTGACGCCGGGTCGCTCGTTCGCGAAAAGTCGAGTGGACGCCCAGAGACGCGGGGCTGGTTGTGGACCATCTGAGGCTGTCCGGGAATTCGAAGTTGCCCGGGAATTGGAGGGCCACGCTTTGTCGTGGCCGCCAGCCGTCCGTGTCTCCAAGCCTGCTCAAGAAGACGCCCCCGAGTCGCTCAAGAACCCGCGAAACCCTAGAGAGACGCGCACGAACTTCCGGACACCCTCGACTACCTCGAAAGACACAAAAGAGCGGTACCTGGAACTGGCGAAAGTGCCAGACAAGAAGGTGGCACCAACATGGAGGTCGCAACGGCGAACACCCGCGCCGGCCACAGCGGGCACACTTGCAGTGCCCGAGCCTCGGGCGTCGAAAGCGGAATCGCTTTGACCGGCGCGGGGCCAAGCAGGCCGACGGCCTGACTACTCCGGTTCCAGCAGCGTCTCGATTGCCTGCAGACGCTTCTGCAATTTGGCTCGTTCTTGCTTCAGTTGCTCTTTCAGGCTGACCGCGGCCGCTGCCCGCGGCTTCGGTCCCGGCTTGGAACCGCTGGCCTGCGCCGCCTGCTGCGATTTGGACACGAAAATGTACCCACAGTCGCACTGTTTGCGGCGTGTGTGAACCTCGGCGCCACACTCCGGACACTTCTTGCTGGGCGTCCTACCCGGTTGCGCTTTACCGGCCATTCCACTGGTCCTCCTTTTTGAAACCCCTCGAAACACAGGTTCCGCAGACCGAAACGTGACTAAATCTTGAGCGGAGTATAGACCGGAGCAAAGTGTTGTCAAGCAACTTTTGTGTCAAAAAGGAGGACGGCTCCAGAGACGCAGCCCGCCCGGCCGTTGACCGCAAGTCGATCGGGGCGAGTTAAGCTGGTCCGCAGAACAAAGGTGGTTGCGACCGACACAGGGGCGGAAGGCCTGCCGTCAATGAAGCAGGCGAGGGTCCAGCACGACGTGTTTGATGGATTGACGCCGAAAGGTGTAGCAAATGTGAACCAGCCCGTCTGCGGTTTGGATGACCGCCGGGTACGAATACTCGCCCGGCGCTTTCTCGAGAGTCAAAACGGGACGCCAGGAACGACCGTCGGCCGAAAGGGCGACGTTCAGCATGTTCCGTCCGGACGGAAACGGACCGCGACGAACCGTGTGGTTGTAGACCAGAAGGTGACGACCGTCTCTCAGAGTAACGCCGTCGATTCCGGAGTTTGGATTGGGAAGGTCTGTTGGAGCCAGCTGGGACCAGGTTAGCCCGCCGTCGCCGCTTGTTGTCTGAACAACGACACCCTGCTGGCTTCGGCAAAGAGCCCAAAGCCGGTTGGGCCCCAGTTTCAGAAGCGTGGGCTGAATGACACCAAACCGCTCGCCACCGAGCGGTCCCACCACTTTGCACGACCGGTACAAATCATTGGTCAGCTCAAAATGAATCCGCCAACCGTGATCTTCGGTGCTCGACGGACAGACAAGCCACCCGTTCGGAAGGAGAAGGGGCTTGTTCTTGACCGGACCGATCAGGTGACCAATTTTCGGGCTTTGTCCCAATTTCGTAGCTTTTGACCAGGTTCGTCCGCCGTCGGTAGACACCTTCATCATTCCCCACCAACGGCTGGGAGACGGACCGAC
>CAYSAG010000114.1:0-14636 GCA_964428935.1 uncultured Planctomycetaceae bacterium
CCCCGTTGACTCGGTGCGCTCGGAAGCGCACTAGGGGCAGGCCTTGTGCCTGCCCTGCACCGGCGTCGCACGCAGCCGGCTCCAGAAGACACGTCCGGTTACACCAAACCCGCGAATCCCTGAAGAAACACGGAGGAATTCCCGGACGCCCTCGGCTACTTCGGTGCCTCCAGCAGCTCGCGCAGTGCGGCCATGAGAACGTCTTCGACGTCCGGGGCCACGCGTGAGGCCCGCGGGCTGGTCTCGTAGCCGCCTTGGCTGTAGGCCACCCGAGTTCCAATGTAACCCGGACCGTAGTCCCCGTAAGCAGCCATGGCCACGAACAGGTCGGGCCTCATTTCCTGGGCGGCCAACTGGTACTCAACGAACAGCTCGCCCGGCAGGTGAAGGATTCGCGCTCGTCCCAGACGCAGGCACGAAACGGGAATCTTCTCGCCCGCTTGGCAGCGCCGCAGCCAGGCCAGGTCGCGAGCGGCCTGCTTGCGGCTTTCTGCAGACGCTTGCGGGTCCTCCAGCTTCTTCAGCAAGGCGTCTTCTTGCAGGTGCGGTGCCACCGGCAGCGCGACCGGCACCACCTTCCAGCCCACGTCGCCCTTCTTCAGCGGCTCCTTTCGCGTCGTTTCCCACGCCAACCGCATGGCTGCCGCGACGCGGTGGGCCAGAATTTGCCGGTTCTTGTGCGAGCCGTCGTTCCACTTGCCCGCACCAATGTTTCCGCCCGCTCCGTCAAAATGAATGTGCAAGACGCCCGTCTCTTTCTGACGCTGGTTTCGAGCGATTCCGGGAAAGTCCGGGTTGGCCTGTCCTGTGCGGTAGTAGCTCTGCGGGTGACAGGCGTAGTAAGTGAGGGCCACCAGCGGACGGTCCTCTTTCCAAAACGAAACCATTTTCAGGTACGGGTCGATTGTCCCGACCGGTTCGGCTCGAATCTTCGGGTCCCGGCAGCTCGTGTAGCGCATGTACTTGACTTTGCCGTCCGGCCCCAGAATGCGGCGGTTCGACGCCACCTTCTCGACCTTCGCCTGCCCCAAGCCAATGTGAGTGACGGGCTGAGCCTTCTGGGCAGCCGCCTTGGCCGCCGCGGCCGTTCGCTGAATGACCGACTCAGTGAACGGGACGTCGTAGAACTGGCCTGCCAGTCCCACTTCCGCCAACAGCTTCTCGGCCGAAAGGTCGCACTCGGGCGCGTCGTGCTGGTGCACCACGTGGACCGCCACCCGCGACGGGTCCGTGCCGACCGCCTCCGCCAGTGCCTGCCGGAACCGCCGGTGGCCTTCGTTGGCAATTCCAATCCAATCGACCGAGCACAACACAATCGGCTTCTGCCCTTCGGGCAACAAGACGACGCCCCGGGCCGTCAGCGGAATGAGCACCTCTTTGCACGGGTCGTACGCCAGCGGGCTGCCGACCGGCGGAGACGCGTCGACACAGAACGTGCCCAGACGCAGCGGCGGTCCGGCCGTCGCGACCGAACCGAACACCAGCGAAACGGCGGCGAGCAGGCAAGTGCCGAGCACCGTTCTTCGGTCCACGAAGTTGTTCCTGTCTCGTTCGCTCATGCCTTTGGACCTCCCGGGCAGACGTGAAGGGCAGACGGGTGGAACGGCGACCGGCCCGAGTCGACTCGGCTTTTTTCCGCCCGTGCTCTTGACGTTTGACGCGGCTCGGCGAGACGGCCCGTGCGCGGACCGCCGCGGCGCGCAACGGCTCGCTCCGCGCCGACCGACTCACAACTCAACCGGCGGCCGTGCCGCGACGCCCAGACGACTACTTGCGCTTCTTCCGAGCCGGTGTTTTGTTGCCGCGCCGTTTCGCCTTCGGGTGCAGCCACTCTTCCGTCACCGTAATCAGGTGCCAGCCTTCGTCCGGGGACCACACGTAAGCCTGGTCGCCGGGCTGCAAGTGGCCGCAGTCGCGTCGGCCCGTGCCGGTCATTTTGTGTTTCGAGTCGCCCAGGTCGGCGCGAGCCACGTCGGCCAGCTTCTTCAGCCGCTCCACCACCTCGGGGTACTTGTCGGCCACGTTCGTCGTCTCGCCGACGTCGTTTTCCAGGTCGAACAGCGACAGTCCAATTTCGGCCTGCTGGTACGGGACGGGCAGACCGCCTTTGCCGCCCGGCCGGCCTCCCAGCGTGCGGTACTTGTGCGGGAAGTGCAGTTTCCACTTCCCCGCTCGCACCGCCTGCAGCTCCTGCCCCCAATAGCAGTAGTAAACGTCGTGCGGACTTTTCGCTCCCGGCTGTCCGGACATCAACGGCCAAATGTTCTTGCCGTCGATTTTGTGGTCCGGCAGTTTGGCTCCAATTAGGTAGGCAATGGTCGGCAGAATGTCGATTGTGCCCGCCACCTCGCGGCACACGGTGCCGGCCGGAATTTTTCCCGGCCAATGCATGAGGCAGGGCACGCGGCAACCGCCGTCGAACATGGTCCCTTTTCCTTCCCGCAGCGGGCCGGCCGAGCCGGCGTGGTCGCCGTACGAAAGCCACGGACCGTTGTCCGAGGTGAAAATCGTCAGCGTGTGCTCGGCGATGCCGCACTCCTTCAACGTGTCCAGAATCTGTCCCACCGACCAGTCCAGCTCCTCAATGACGTCGCCGAACAAGCCTCGCTTCGTCTTGCCGCGGAACTTGTCCGAAACGTGCAGCGGCACGTGGCACATGTTGTGCGGCAGGTAGAGCAGGAAGGGTTGGTCTTTGTGCCGCCGAATGAAGTCCACCGCGTGTTCGGTGTACCACGTCGTCAGTTGGTTCTGTTCCTTGTGGCCGACGTTTCCGTTGATGATTTTGTTGCCCTCAAACAGCGGCAGCGGCGGCCACCGCTTCACCCGCTCGGACATGGGCAGCTTCAAGACAGCCGGGTGGTACGGCCACATGTCGTTGGAGTAGGGCAGGCCGAAGTACTCGTCGAATCCGTTTTGCAACGGCAAGAACTTCGGGTGGTGGCCCAAGTGCCATTTTCCGAAGACGGCTGTGGCGTAGCCCTTCTGCTTGACCAGCTCGGCCAGCGTGACTTCCTGAGCGCTGATTCCGTTCTTCGACTTCGGCCCGAGAGCCCCGTAAATGCCCACCCGGACGTTGTAGCAACCGGTCATGAGCGCGGCGCGGGAGGCCGAGCAAACAGCCTGCGACACGTAGAAATCGGTGAATTTCATTCCTTCACGAGCCATTCGGTCGAGGTTGGGGGTCTGGTAGCCCTGAGCACCGAACGGCCCAATGTCGGCGTAACCCATGTCGTCGATGAAAATGATGACGAAGTTCGGCAGACGGTCGAACTTCGGCCGTTCGGCCGCCCGGCCCGCACAGGCACCGAACGCCAGAACCGCCAGGCCGACTGCCACCGCCAGTGCAGACGCTCGCTTTCCCATGGTCGCCACTCCTCTGTCTGAAACCACAAAAGGCCGACCCGACCGCGCTGCCAGACGTCGCCCGCCGGCTCAGCCCGACTTCGACTTGCGCCCGACAGAACCTTGGGACTCTACAACTACCCCTCGCAGCCGCCGGTGTCAATCAACCGCCGCGCTCCAGCGCCCGGCAACGACCCGCTCGCGAAGTGTCGGCTGTCCATGCTTGGAACGCTCGTGGCACGGCGTTCGGTAGAAAGAGCGGTCCGAAGCGAGGTAAGATTGCCCCCAGCCCGCCCGCGCGTCGTGCGGCCCGTGCGCTGGAGCCCCCAGAGGCCGCACGGCTCACCCATTGAGCAGGCAAGTCCGACAACGAACTGAAAGGAGCAAAGCCATGTTCAGTCGACGGACTTTCGCAACGCTCGTGTTGACGCTTCTTACGGCCTGGGCCGCGTCGCCCCCGGCCGCGTTCGGCCAGTCGGTTCGTCTGGGAGTCGACGGCTCGAAGTTCACGCTCAACGGCCAGCCCGTGTTCCTGCTCGGCGTCAGCTACTACGGAGCCCTTGGAGCGCCTCGTCCGTTCATCCTTCAAGACTTGGACCAAATGAAGCAGCTGGGATTCAACTGGATTCGCGTGTGGGCCACGTGGAGCGCCTTCGACAATGACGTCTCGGCCGTCGACCAGAACGGCGACCCGCGCCCGCCCTACTTCGACAAGCTGAAATGGCTGCTGGAGCAATGCGACCGCCGAGGCATTGTGGTCGACATTACGCTCACTCGCGGCGAGGGCCGTCTGGGGCACGCCCATTTGTCGGCGACCGACGTCCGAGCCAAGGCCCTTCAGACCTTGGCCACGCGGCTGAAGCAGTGGCGGAACTGGTACGTCGACGTGGCCAACGAGCACAACCTTCGGCGAAAGTTCGTGTCGCTCGAGGACGCACGTCTGCTTCGCGACCGCGTCAAACAAGTCGACCCGGACAGGCTGGTGACCATTTCGTTCGTCCACGACCTGCCCGACAAAGACATTCGCCGCTACGTGTCGGTTGCGAAGGTCGACTTCCTGACGCCTCACCGACCGCGCAACCGCCGCTCGCCGCAGCAGACCGAGTCGGTTACGCGGCAGTACCTGCAGTGGACGGCCCAGGCCGGACGGCTGATTCCGGTACACTACCAGGAGCCGTTCCGCCGGGACTTCACCAAAGGCTGGCAACCGTCGGTCGAAGACTTCGTCACCGACCTGCGAGGGGCGATTCGCGGCGGAGCGGCCGGCTGGTGCTTCCACAACGGCGACAACCGCTTTGCTCCAAACGGAGAGCCTCGCCGGTCGTTCGACATGCGGCAGAAACGGCTGTTCGACCAGCTCGACTCGGTCGAGCGGCAAGTCGTGCGGGGGCTGGCTCAGGTCGTGCGGGACGAGCTGAGCCAAGAACGCTGAGCCTGAGCCGGACGGCACCCGTCGTTCGACGTGGGGCCGTCTCCCGTCGTCGCAAGGCAACTTGCTTGCAAAGGGGTCAGCCATGAACGACACCAAAGCGTGCGGCGTCCTTCGAGCGCTGTTGTGGTTGGCGGCGGTCGTGGGGTGGAGCGTCGTCGGGTCCGGCCAGACTCCTGTGGCCAAGCACGTGGTGCGGGCCGGGTCGAGCGTGACGGCCGAACTGCTGGTCAACGGCAGCCTGGACGAGCAACGTGACGGGAAGTTCGCCGGCTGGCGGAGGTTTCACTCCGGTTACAGCGTGGACCGGTCCGAAGCTCACAGCGGACACGCCAGCGCTCGGGTCGAAGCCGACCGTCGCGGCCGACAGGCGGGAATCGGTCAGACGGTCGTCGTCCGGCAGCACAAGACGGCACCGCTGCTGATTAGCGGTTGGAGCAAAGCTCGCAACGTTTCCGGGGCCCCCGACTCTGGCTACGCGGTGTACGTCGACCTGGTTTACGAGGACGGCACACCTTTGTGGGGTCAAACCGCCCGGTTCGCCACCGGCACACACGATTGGCAGCGAGCAGAGCTGGTCGTTGTGCCGCGTAAGCCGGTTCGGCAACTGACGGTCTACGGCCTTTTCCGCGGACACACCGGCACGGTCTGGTTCGACGACTTTTCCGTGCAGCAGGTGCGCACCGACCAGCGGGTCGGACTGTTTGACGGCGTGCTCGTGCGGGCCCGGCCGCGCCCGCCGGCTGCCGACGCGGGCCAGGGACTGGTTTTCGTCCGTGACGCGGCTGCCGACAGCGACCTGTACCTCATTGGCACGCCGACGGAAGAGGCTCGCACGGTCGACGTGCTCGAGCTGCAACTGGCCGTGACGCTGCGAAAGAGGCAGGTGCGGCCAAAGGTCTGGCGGGTCGACCTGCAGGTGCAGGACCGGACGGGCCAGGACCGAGCGGTCAATTTGTACTACGCCGTGTCCTTGCCCGCCGTGGGCTGGCGCTGGTGGGACAACGTGCAGCAATGGCGAGTCATTTCCGCCGGCGGTCAGTACGTGAACGCTCACGCTTGCGGCGTGGGAGCCACGGGGGCCATTTCCCGCTACCCGTTTGCGTGTGTGTCGGGGCCGGACCGAGCGTGCTCGCTGGTGGTGACCGAGCCCCGGAGCTGTCGGCTTTGTTACGACGCGGTCCAGCAGGAACTGTACGTCTCGTTCGACTTCGGGCTCTCGCCCGAAACCAAACACCCCGGCGGGGCGACGGCGAGCGTCTTTGCCGCCGAGGTCGACCCCGAGTGGGCCATGCGGGCCACGGCCGAGCTGTACTACCGGCTGTTGCCCGGCTCGTTCGACCAACGACGCGTTCCCGCCAAGCAGGGCAATTGGATGGCCTTCACCAAGATTAGCAGCGTCCAGCAGCCAGAAGACTTCGGCTTTGCCGTTCACGAAGGCAACAACGACGTCCGCTGGGACAACCAGCACGGCATTCTGCCCTTTGTGTACGTCGAGCCGGCTTCGTTTTGGATGCGCATGCCCAAGCAGTTGCCGCGTACGTCTGACGCCGCATTGGGCTGGTTCGAGAAGCTGCTGGCCGACCCGAAGTCGCCGCAACACGAGCGAGCCTGGGCGACGAAGTTGTCCGGGCTGTACGACTCAGCGGGCCGCTACGTGTTTTGGATTCGGAACGCTCCGTGGTGCGACGGAGCGGTCTTCGCCAACTGCGCCGACCCGGACGTCCCCGAAGACGGTCAGCACCAGAACCAGGCTCACCAGCACCTGGAGCGTCTGCGAGCGGCCCTTCGCGCGGCCGAAAAAGACGGCGGACTGGCTGGAATCTACCTCGACTCGCTCGAGGGCTGGGGCTTCATTCTGAATTGGCGTCGTGAACACTGGAAAGCCGCCGACCTGCCGCTCACCTACGACAAGGCAACCAAACGCCCCGTGCTGCTCAACATGATGTCCACCTGGGAATTCACGAAAGCCATTTCCGACTGGATGCACGCCGAGGGCAAGCTGGTCATGGCCAACTCCGTGCCGCACAACTTTCCTTGGCTGGCCAACTTGCTGGACCTCATGGGTACGGAGACGAATTGGCTGCGTGGAGGTCGATTCGCACCGCCCTCGGCCGACTACATGTACCTGAAGCGAACCATGGCCTGGCACAAGCCGTACATGTTTCTGATGAACACCAACTACGACCGCTTCGGGCCGGAGCTGGTCGAGCGGTACATGCAGCGGTGCCTGTTCTACGGCATGTTTCCGGGTTTCTTCTCGGAAGACGCCTCCACCAACCCGTACTTCGGCAACCCGAAGTGGTACAACCGAGACCGTCACCTGTTCCGGAAGTACGTGCCGGTGATTCGAGAGGTGGCCGAGGCGGGCTGGGAGGTAGTGACGCGAGCCCGGTCGAGCAACCCGGCCGTGTGGGTCGAGCGTTTCGGCGGTTGGCGGCCCGGTCCGGTCTACCTGACGCTCATGAACACGTCGAGCCGGCCCCAGCAGACGACCTTGACGCTCGACCAAGAACTGCTGCGAAGACGAGGGACGGTGCTGGAGGACCTGCTCACCGGCCGCCGCGTGCCGCTCCGCGCCGGCCGCGTTCGGTTGACCCTGCAGCCCGAGCAGGTTCTGGCACTGAGGCTGCGTTAGCGGCGGGAAAGGCTGCGCTGCGAGCCGTCGGCCAGCGTCGGCGCGAGCCTTCTCAGTTGACACGACCGAAAAACACTCCACTTCCTCTAGACGTTTCGCTCCGTCGGCGTCAGCATTTACCCAAGCCCACGGGGCCGATTGCTGTCGCGGCGGCACCCGCTCTTCAGACGGTTTGCGGTCTTGGACGGTTCCCGCGGGCCGGCGTCAGTCCCTGCGACTCTCGACCGGTCGCGGGGACGTAACGAACGACTAAACCGAAAAGAACCTTTCCGGGAAGGTCGAGCCGGAGGAACAGGAGGACGGGCATGGCGGCCAAACAGGAGGCACTCGAGCGGTTGCTGGAGAAATTGAACCCGCAGCAGCGGGAAGCGGTTTGTCACGGCGAAGGCCCACTGCTGATTGTGGCCGGAGCCGGAACGGGCAAGACGTCGACGTTGGCTCACCGAGTGGCCTACCACATTGCCTGCGGAGTGGACCCGCGTCGGATTCTGCTGTTGACGTTCACCCGTCGCGCGGCGGCCGAAATGCTGAAACGGGTCGACTCGTTGCTGGGCCGCGGGCCCAACGGACGGCGCCGAACAGTCTCTCGCCGCGTCTGGGGCGGCACCTTTCACGCCGTGGCCACTCGACTGCTGCGAAAGTACGGCCGAGCCATTGGTCTGTCGCCGAACTTCACCGTCCTCGACCGCGGCGACGCCGAAGACCTGATGAACCTGTTGCGTCGGGAACTGGGACTGGCCGAGACGGGCTCGCGTTTCCCTCAAAAAGGCACGTGCGTGTCGATTTACAGCCGCATGGTCAATGCCCAAGACTCGGTCGGGCGGACCGTCCGGCGTCACTTCCCGTGGTGCGTGGAGTTCGTCGACGACCTGAAGCGACTGTTTCGAGCTTACACCGAGCGGAAAGAGCAACTGCAGGCTCTGGACTACGACGACCTGCTGTTGTTCTGGGCTCAGATTCTGGCCGAGCCGACGGTGGGAGAAAAAATTCGTGGCCTGTTCGACCGGGTGCTGGTCGACGAGTACCAAGACACGAACGTCCTGCAAGCCCAGATTCTGCAGCGGCTGTGTCCGGACGGTCGCGGACTGACGGTCGTCGGCGACGACGCTCAGTCGATTTACTCGTTCCGCGGAGCGACGGTCCGCAACATTTTGGACTTCCCGAAGCAGTTTCCCGGGACCACGGTCGTCAAGCTGGAAGAGAACTACCGCAGCACCCAGCCCATTCTGGACGCCACCAACCAAGTCATTGGTTTGGCCAAGAAGCGGTACCGGAAAGACCTGTGGTCTCGAAGGAAGGAGGGCGAGCGGCCGCACCTGGTGCAGTGTTTTGACGAAGGGGAGCAGGCCGAGTTTGTGGTCGAGCGGATTTTGGAGCGGCGGGAGGAGGGTGTACCGCTGCGAGAGCAGGCCGTGCTGTTCCGAGCGTCTCACCACAGCATGGCTCTGGAGCTGGAATTGAACGCTCGCAACATTCCCTTCCACAAGTACGGTGGGTTGAAGTTCGTCGAGGCCGCTCACGTCAAAGACCTGCTGGCCTTCTTGCGTCTGGCCGAGAACCCGCTGGACGTGGTCTCGGCCACGCGCGTCCTGCTGCTCCTGCCGGGCATCGGCCACAAGTGGTGCGAACGAGTGGTGAAGGCGTTGCGTGACGCCGACGGCGACTTCCGCTCGCTGTCCGACTTCAAGACGCCCAAAGCCACGACCAAGTACTGGAAAGAGTTCGTCGAGCTCATGGTGACGCTGGCCCAAAGCCGCGGACGGTCAAGCGACGTGGTGGCCGACGTCCACGCCGTCCGGCAGTTCTACACGCCGCTTCTGGAAATGAAGTACGACGACCCGTTCTCGCGACGGCAGGACCTGGAACAGTTGGAAAAAATGGCCGCTCGCTACAAGACGCGTCTGGAGTTTCTGACCGAGCTGACGTTGGACCCGCCGTCCTCCACTCAGGACCTGCCCGACGACCCGTGGAAGGACGAAGACTACCTGGTGCTCAGCACCATTCATTCGGCCAAAGGGCTCGAATGGGACTCGGTCTACATCATTCACGCCTCCGACGGAAACATTCCCTCGGACTTGGCCACGGAAGACGAGGAGCAGTTGGAAGAAGAACGCCGGTTGCTGTACGTGGCCATGACTCGAGCCAAGAACCGCCTCTACGTCTGCTACCCCTTGCGCTACTACTACGGACGCGCGGCCAACTGGGGCGACGAACACTCTTTCGGCCTGCGTACCCGTTTTCTGCCCGAGCAAATTCTGCCGTACTTCGAGCTGACGCAGACAGCCAGCGAGTCGTTCGGCTGGGAAGACGACGAAGCGTTTTCCTACACGTCCACGCCGCTGACGACACGCGAGATTCGTCGCCGAATCGGCCGAGCCTGGTAGGCCGGCGGGACCGGGCCCTCGCGACGGCCTCGACCTGCCCGAAACAGCGGCCAGCGGGCTCGGGACGGGAACCGGGACTGGCAACCGTGCCGCGGGCCGGTCCGCCGGACACGCTGAGAAACCGCACCGGCCACGGGACAGTCCCCCCGACGCAATGCGGCGCCTGCCCGGCAGTCGCCGGAAGGCTCAGCCAGCCGCAAGACGAATCCACGGAGACGGCCAGAAAACACCTTCGTTCGGTTTGTTTTGTGACACAGGGGAGTGGTTTCTTGAGGGAGGAACGAGCGGTGTTGCGTGCAGTCGGTCTGTGGGTCGCGCTTTTGTGGGGCTGGACGACGGTCGCGCAGTCGGCCGAAAACTCGCCGCTGCAGTTGGTCCAGCAGGGTCGCAGTTCGTACGTCATTGTCGTTCCGGCCGCGGCGACAGCCGTCGAGCGGACGGCGGCTCGTGAGCTGCAGGAACACTTGCAAAAGGTGACGGGAGTCAAACTGCCGGTCGTGGCCGAGCCGGTCGCTCCTGCCGACGCACCAAAAGTCCTCGTCGGCGACACGGCCGCCACGCACAAGCGGCTGCCGCGTCTGGACGTCCAGTCGCTGGGACACGACGGCATTGTGGTCCAAACGGTGGGACGCGACCTGGTACTGACGGGCCGGCCTCCGCGCGGGACACTCTACGCCGTCTACACCTTCCTGGAGGACGTCGTTGGCTGTCGCTGGTGGACGTCCACCGAAAGCTTCGTTCCACACAAGCCCACACTGACCGTCGGACCTTTGCGGACCGTTTACGCTCCGCCCCTGCGCTACCGCGAAGCCTACTACCGCGACGCCTTCGACGGCGTCTTTGCCGCTCGGCTGAAGTGCAACGGTCACGCGGAGCGGATTCCACCGGAGTACGGAGGCCACTACGTCTTCGCCGGCTTCGTCCACACTTTCTACCGACTGCTGCCGCCGGGAAAGTACTTCGCTCAGCACCCGGAGTGGTACAGCCTGATTGACGGCCGACGCACCTACGAACGGGCTCAACTGTGCTTGACCAACGACGAAATGCGGCGCGAGCTGGTCAAGAACGCGTTGGCTCTGCTGCGCCGCACTCCGGAGGCGAAAATCATTTCCATTAGCCAGAACGACTGGCACGGCCGGTGTCAGTGCGAACGGTGTTTGGCGGTGGAGCAGGAAGAAGGTTCGCCGTCCGGACCGCTGCTGCGGTTCGTCAACGCGGTGGCCGAGGAAATCGAAAAGGAATTTCCGGACGTGCTGGTCGAGACGCTGGCCTACCAGTACACGCGCCGTCCGCCCCGCCACGTCCGTCCGCGACATAACGTCTTGGTCCGGCTGTGTTCGATTGAATGCTCGTTCGTGCAGCCGCTCGGCGCCGGTCCGCAGAACGAGCCGTTTCGAAAGGACATCGAGGGCTGGAGCCGCGTCGCGCCGCAGCTCTTCGTCTGGGACTACGTGACCAACTTCCACAACTACATTCTGCCGCACCCGAACCTGCGCGTGCTGGCTCCGAACATTCGCTTCTTTGTCCGAAACCGGGTGGTCGGACTGTTCGAGCAGGGCGACGCTCAATGCTCCGTCGGCGACTTCGTCCGGCTGCGCGCGTGGCTGCTGGCGCACCTCATGTGGAACCCGGAGCAAGACGACAAGCAACTGGTTCGCGAATTCCTGAAGGGCTACTACGGACCGGCCGCTCCGTACCTCGAACAGTACTTGAACGTGCTGCACGACGCAGCGGAACGGTCCGGCGTCTACTTGCGGTGTTTCATGCCGGACACGTCGTCGTGGCTCACTCTGGACGACCTGAACCGGGCGACCGAGCTTTACGACCGAGCTCTGCAGGCCGTTGCCAGCGACCCCGTGCTGCGCCGACGCGTCCGCCGCGAACGCCTGCCGCTCGACCACGTCTGGCTGAAGCGCTACTACACCCTCCGACAGCAAGCCCGCTTGTTGGGCAAGCCCTTCCGCGGACCAGACGACCCGGTGGCAGCGTGCGAGGAATTCATTCGGCTGGCCAAAGACTTTAAGGTGGGCAATTACCGCGAGGGACGGCCGTTTTCGGAGTACGAGCCTGTGCTGCGCCGACGGGTTCGCCCGGCCGGTCCGCCGCCAGACGCGTGCCGCGGACTCCCAGACACGCAGTGGCTGGACTTCCAAGACAACCGGTTCCGCCTCGCTCGGGCGGGCCAGTGGGCCGACTGGGTGGACGACCTGAAGGCCTCCGACGGAAAGGCGGTCCGAATGCCCGGCCGTCACCGCCAGTGGGCGACGCAGCTGCCGCTGACGGACGACCTGAAACCGACCGGCCCGTGGCGGTGCTTCGTCGTCGCTCGGTGCGAAGCCAAAGTCAGCACCGGCCAGGCTCTGACCATGGGAATCTACGACGCGGTGGAGCGTAAGAGCGTGGCGTTCCGTTCCGTGAAGGTCTCGGAGTGCAACGGCCGGTACGCAACGTTCGACCTGGGCGAGCACCAGCTGCGCGGCGGCATGTACCTGTGGGTCGCTCCGCCCGGACGCCCCGGCGAAGTCGATTGGGTCTACGTCGACCGCGTCTTCCTGGTTCGAGCCACCGGGCAGTAGTGCCGGCTGTGGAGCCGACACGCGCCGGGGTTGCCGCTCTCGGCGAACCCGCCGAATCCGAACGGGAGCGGGCTGACAGCCTCCCGAAAGTAATGCGCGCAGCGGCCCCAGCGACCGGATCTGCAGACACCCGGCAGGAGCCCACGGACAGATGGCGTGCGACCTCCACCGCCTCACCGGCGTCGCAGGACGAACACCACGTCCTCGGTTTCAGGCCCAACTACAATCGGTTCGTCGATTTCGTACGAAAAGTCGTACGTGGCCACCACTTCCAACTCGGGCACCTTCTTCAGCAGTTCTTCCATTTGCCGAGCCGTGTAAGTGCGAAAGACCATTTGCGTCTGAATGCGGAACTGCCGGGTCGGCGTGTAGACGTCGAAGTGCATGTGGACGTACTCGCGGCGTTTCCGCCGGTCCAGCCGCAGCGACTTCATTTCCGAAATGACGGCCAGTTGTCCACGGCGAGCGGACCACGATTCTTCCTGACAGCGCGGCGTGTTGACGGGAGTCAGGTGGAGCCCGAGCAAGTACAGGCCGCCGGGAGCCAGAGCCTGGGCCACGCAACGCAGGTGACTTTCCGCTTGCTCTTCGGTTTGCAGCTCGCGAAAGCTGTTAATCGGGTTGAAGGCCGCGTCGACCTTTCGTTTCAAGCGAAAGTCGGCCATGTCGCCCACGAACGCCGGCGGCTTCAACCCGTGACGCTCGAACCGCCGGTTGCAGTACGCCACCGCCTTCGGGTTCAGGTCCAGCCCGCCCACCTGGTAGCCGGCTTTCGCGAAGCGAAACAACAGCCGACCGGTTCCGCACGCCGGCTCGAACAGACGTCGCACGGGCCGCCCGGCGTGCTTGCGAAAGCACTGCTGGAAAAAGTCGAACTCGGCCTTCCAGTCCGAGCCGAACAGAAGGTCGTAGTACTTCGGAAAGTCGTAAATGTTGCCTTGAATGACCTCCACGTTGCTTCTCCCTTGCACCCGCGTCGTCGTCCTGGTGGCGAGGTCCGCAGGTGGTAGCAAGGACGGCGTCTGGTCGCGAGGTTGGTGCGGCCGGGCGGCGTCGCGACCTTTCCGCGTTCGAAACGAGAACGGCCGAGCCGTCAGCGGCGACCGCGCCGGCGCAGGCCGGACCCGCTCAGCCGGTCAGTTCCGGGTCGTCGAACTTCGAGAAGTCCGGCTTCTCGTCCTGGACGTAGAACTCACTCAAGTCCACGTCGCCCCGCACTTCCATTTGCAAAACTTTGATGCTCTGCTCAATCCGTTGCAAGCGCTGCTCCAGCAGCGGGTGCAATTCGAGCGACTCCGGTTTCCGTTTCGGCCGCGGAACGGCCGGGTAACCCAAGTGTCGTTGCAGAGCGGCGAACATGTAGAGCGGGTCTTTGCCGCGGTGGGCCTTGGCAATGCGTCCTTCCTTCAGTCCGAACAGAATGGGGTACGGCGGCTGGTAGTTTGGGTCACCCGTCTTCCGACGGCGTTCCTCCACCGCGAACTCGGACCGCAGGTAGAGCAGGTCGGCAAAGTCGACGGTCCCCAACAGTCGACGGCTTTTGTGGATCCAGTCGCGCCAGTTCTCGTCGTACACCGGGTCCTCGGCCATGGCCTTGAACCCGGCGTCGTAGCCCAGGCGGTTCCGAGCGATGCATTCGAACTGGTAGATGAACATGCCGGCCGGCGGCGGGTTCTGCGAACGGTACTCCGCCTCTTTCGCGAGAATTTCCAAAGCAATGCGTTGGTCGAAGCGAGACCGCTCGTCTTCGGCCCGAGCCATGACGAACGTCTGGAAGGGCGTGAAGTAGTGGCTCAGCATGGCCATGCCTTCGCTGATTTTGCCCTTCAACTGCAGCTCGCCCGAAAGAAACTCCAACGCCATGGGCAGCTTCGTCGTGCTCAGGATTTCCTCGTGAATGGTCTTCAGAATCTCCTGAGCCGACATGTTGTCGTCCAGCCGCTCGCGAAACGTTTTGAAGAAGTACGCCTGTTCGATGTACTCTTCTTGGTCCAGCAGAGGTGTGGACATGGGCTTTGGCCTGTTTTGCGTCGCTGTTCGGTTCTGAAAGGCCTGGTGCGCCTGGACGGCCGACCGCCTCGGGCCGAAGCGACCCGTCGGACCAGTGAGTCATTGTCCGCTGGAGCCAGCACCTCCGTCAATTGGCGGAGCGACGTGATTCGCCCCTCGAGCCGTTCGGACCTGCCGTGACCTCCAATTTGCTGGGGCCGTCGGCGGCTCTCGCCGACCTCCTCCTCGGCTCGCCTGTCGCCTACACGACGCCGTGG
>CAYSAG010000115.1:0-14565 GCA_964428935.1 uncultured Planctomycetaceae bacterium
GAAACTGTAGATGACGCTTTGGTTTTTGCGCACACCGCCAGCCGTAATGTTTTCGGATTTGAAAACGCGAGCTCCAGGGAACTCGGCGAAAACGCGTTCTGGGTGGTCGCGAAAGTACCGTTCGGGCTTGTTGAGCTCCTTCTCCAGTTGTGCAAAGGTCACCTCCCGTCCGTCAGGCAACTCGACGTACCTGAACGTGTCTGTGAGACTTGCATCCAGGGGTGCCGGTTCGAATAGCTGGCGGTACTTTCCCCTCGCCCGAGTCTTGTCCTTTGCAAACCAAATCAAATAGTCATTTACAGGCGAAAGCATGTCGCTCTTCTGCCCGCCTTTCTTCTTGAAGGGGATGTTCACGACGAAGTTTTCGGGGCCAAAGACCTCGTCCATGATCTCCCGCACGTGGTGCAGGTTTTCATCGCTGATCTGCACGAAAATGCTTCCACTCGGGTGCAAGAGTTCGCGGGCGAGCAAGAGCATGTCGCGAATCCAGGTCAGGTACGAATGCAGGCCGAGTTGCCAAGTGTCGCGGTAAGCCTGCACCATCTCCGGCTCGCGCGTCAGGTGATCGTCGTCGTTGTGCTTCACGTCCCGCCGGCGCACGAACGGCTGGAAGTTGCTGCCAAACTTGACGCCGTAAGGCGGGTCCATGTAGATCATCTGCACTTGCCCGCCCAGACCTTCGTACTGAAGCAGCGAGTTCATCACGACGCGAGCGTCGCCGAGGATCATGCGATTGACCCACCCGTCCCGGTGTTCGTACGCGCGCAGGACCTGGTCGGTGATCGGGTGCTGCGGGTCCGCGAAAAGTCGCAACTGCCGCTCGCCCTTCTGGTGCCCTTTCAGCGTTTCCAGGATGGCCTTTGTAGAAAGCCGTTCGTGGACAAACAGCGGCAGCGTGGGCACCTCGAAGGACAAGCGTTCGGCCTTGCCCGACCAGTTCAGAAACGGCCTCGAGATGCGCTTCAGCTCGGCCACGGCGTCTTGCAGACTGCGTACGGTGCAGAGCGGCTGGCCATCGGCTCCCTTGAACTGCCGCGGCTCGGGAAACACGTGCGGCGGGTCCAGCCGGCTGGCCTCTTCGATCTGCGCAATCAGCCACTCGCCCAGCTCCCGCGCGCCGTTCTGGCCGTCCCAGTCCAGGGCGGGGGAGAGAGAGCTGTCGTAGCGGTACTTCACCGGTGGCTTTTTCTTACGGAACTGCGCTTGCACGCCGACGTCGGGCCGCATCACGTTCGTCGCCTGGGGGTGCTGATAGCTAGCCGCTTCGGGCTGCAACGTCTGCTTGCGGGTTCGTCTGGCCATGTCTGTTCGGCTCCTCGATCTATACGAACTTGGACTTCCGCGAACGGAGTCGATTCTACCCGCGGCAGGCACTGGTTCAAGTTGTTATCGCTGGCGTTTCGTTTGTCCCTTGGCCGCAGTTCGGGCTTGCGGGTGCCGCTGGTCGCGTTCACTGGTTCGGCTCTCGCACCGCGGATGAACAGAGCACTTGAGGGTGCCCGGGAATTCGTGCGCGTGTCTGCGGGGATTCCGACGGTCGGGAAGTGTCGAACGGTGGCCGCCTACGAGTGCGCCGAGACCTGCTCACGCGGTCAGACGGTCGTTCTCGCAAGCGGAGCCGGGTGGAGCGGGGCTGCGGGCCGTGCGGTTGGACGAGTCGGTCTGGTCGCGGACGAGTCGGTTGGCGTCCGCCGTTGCCCGTCGGCTCGAGGGGCTCGGCCGGTCCCGCTCGAGCCGCGCCAGCCCGAGCATTTTCTCGACCACTGTGCTCCGCCGACCGATGTCGGCCGCGGGACGTTCGCCTCGAAAGCGCTCACGCCGCAGCGAACCGCTCGAGGGCGTCCGGAAATTCGGCCACCGTTGCTCGACCCTTGGGGCGTTTTGAAGCCGCTGAGGCTGTGCTCCCTCGAGACGCAACTTCGAAGCGGCCCCGACGGAACGTGGTGCTGCAATTCCCGGACTGCGCCAACCACTTGCTCATGCCGGTCGGTTCGCCTTTCGACGCGGCTCGCGGTAGCATGACCTGCGGGACTGGACAACCTTGGGCGGACCGAGCGCTCGACACGCTGGCACAGAGAGAGGGCGGCAGCCATGAGAGCGAAGTACCGAGTGGCCGTCATTGGGAGCACCGGGCGAGGCAACTACGGCCACCGGCTCGACACGGCCTGGCGGAAAATCGACGGCGTCGAGGTGGTGGCCGTGGCGGACGACAACGAAGAGGGGCTGGCGGCGGCCGCGCGGCGTCTGAACGTGAGGCAGGCGTTTCGAGACTACCGTAAAATGCTCGACACCGTCCGGTGCGACATTGTGGCGGTCTGTCCACGCTGGGTGGACCGCCACGCGGAAATGGCCATTGCGGCGGCCGAGCACGGTTGTCACGTTTACATGGAAAAGCCGTTTTGCCGCAGTCCGGCCGAAGCCGACGCCATTGTCGAGGCGTGCGAAAGGCACCACGTGAAGCTGGCCGTGGCTCACCCCACCCGCTACAGCCCCAAACTGGAAACGGTCCGGCGGCTGATTGCCGAGGGTCGAATCGGCCGGTTGCTGGAGCTTCGCGGCCGCGGCAAGGAAGACCGCCGAGGCGGAGGCGAGGACTTGTGGGTCTTGGGCACTCACGTCTTGGACCTCATGCTCGCTCTGGTCGGTCACCCCCAGTGGTGTTTTGCCACCGTCACTCAGCAAGGGCGCCCCATTACGGCGGCCGACGTGGTGGAGGGCAACGAGGGACTGGGGCCGCTGGCCGGTGACGCGGTTCACGCCGTCTACGGCTTCTCCAACGGCGTGGTGGGTCACTTCGACTCCGTCCGGAACGCAGCGGGCAAACCGACCCGCTACGCGTTGACGCTGTACGGCTCGCGGGGCGTTCTCGAAATGCTGGAAGGCACTCTGCCTCCCGTGCACTACCTGGACGACCCCGGCTGGTCGCCCGGACGGAGCGGTCGGCAATGGCAGCCCGTCTCCTCCGCAGGCATTGGACAACCCGAGCCGCTGACCGACCCCAAGTACTCCGCTCGACACACGCTGGCCATTCTCGACCTGCTTGACGCAATCGAAACCGACCGGCAACCGTTGTGCAACGTGTACGAAGCTCGCTGGGGCGTGGAGATGATTGCCGCCGTCTTCGAGTCGCAGCGGCTTTCGCGACCGGTTCAGTTTCCGCTGAAGACTCGGTGCAACCCGCTGACGTTGTTGCATTGAGCCACCGGCGGACGAAGGCGACCGACGACCGGCACGCGCCGACTTCCACGCGGCCTTCTCCGTCGACTCGCTTCCACGCGCGGACGGTCGGTGAGGAACGGGACGGCCCGACGGCGCCGCGCCCTCCCGGCTCGCCGGACAGCCGGAAACCTCGGTACCGCATTCCGACACCGCCCTCTAGAATGCGAGCTCTGTGGGCGAAACTGCGGCGCCGTCGTGTCGGCGGTTTGGACTGCGCCGGCTTGTCGACCCGGGCTGGCGGCGTGCTACCGGCCCCGACACAAGCCAGCGAGCCGACGGGACTGGCGTCGGTCGGCCGGGGCGACCCGTCAACTGCCGGCGGTCCGCGTGCCGGGACGACGCCACGGCGACAAACGCAGCGACCAAGGCGACTGGGTCTGTCTTTCGGGCAGCGGGAGGTTGAGCCATGGGTGGAGGTGCCAGACCGGTTCGAGTGGCCGAGCGGGTGGAGGAGGTTCGGCAGGCGGTCCGGGAAGCTCGAGCCGCGGGCAAGCGGGTCGGCTGTGTGCCGACAATGGGAGCGTTGCACGAAGGGCACCTGAGCTTGATTCGGGCGGCTCGGCGCGACTGCGACTACGTGGTCGTCACCATTTTCGTGAACCCGACGCAGTTCGGGCCGAACGAGGACTTCGAGAAGTACCCTCGACCGTTCGACGCCGACTTGCAGGCGTGTCAGCGGGAGGGTGTCGACTTGGTGTTTCACCCGTCGGTGGAGGAAATGTACCCGCCGGGGGCTCAGACGTTCGTCGAGGTCGAAGGGCTGTCGGCGACGCTGGAAGGAGCGTGCCGGCCGGGACACTTTCGCGGCGTCGCCACGGTGGTGGTCAAGCTGTTCAACGCCGTCCAGCCCGACGTCGCTTACTTTGGACTGAAGGACTTCCAGCAACAGTTGTTGATTCGCCAAATGTGCCGCGACCTGCTCATTCCGGTCGAGATTCGAACCTGCCCGACGGTCCGCGACTCAGACGGCTTGGCCTTGAGCAGTCGAAACACGTACCTTTCGCCGGAAGAGCGGCAAGCGGCCCGGTCGCTCTCGCAAGCCCTCTTTCTGGCCCGCGACCGTCTGAAGAGCGGCGAGACGGACTTGCAGGCCGTCCGGCGGGCCATGCGGGAGCTCATGGAAAAGCACCCGGAAGTGACGGTCGACTACGCCACCGTTTGCGACCCGGACACGCTTCAGGAGCTGGCCACGCCTCAGCCGAAAATGGTCGCGCTGGTGGCGGCGCGAGTCGGTCAGACGCGGCTGATTGACAACCTGCCGATTGAGCTGTAGTCGGCGAGTGTGGTGGGCGGCCGGTGGCGGGCCGAGCCGCTCGGCACCGCCGACGGGCTGTTCTTTACGCTTTCTTCTGCGAGTCGTCACGAATGGACCAGGTACTGCTTCGCATTCCGCTCGCTGGACCGCTCGTTCTGGGGCCGGTCCGCGTTCCCGTGTTCGGGTTCGGCCTTCTGTTCTGGTTGTGGGTGGTGGTGGCGGCCGTCTGGCTGTTTCGACACGGTCGCCGCGAAAAGCCGAACCGAAGTTGGCTGTCTCCGGCCGCGCTGTGGCTGGCGGTGGCGGCCGGCGTCGTCGTCGTTCCCAGTTGGGCCGTGCGGTCGTTGGACCGACGAATTGCAACGCTGAGTGAACGACTGCAGCGGCGGCCGGGAGCGGCGGAGTTGTTGTTGGCGCGGGCCGAGCTTTTCGCCCAAGAACGCCAGTTCGCTCGAGCCGTCGCGGACTACCGGCTGGCGGTTCAGACGGCGTCGGACCGGCCGGAGCCGCATTGGCGGCTGGCCTGGTTGTTGGCGACTTGTCCGGACCCGGCGGTCCGCGACGGACAGACGGCTGTGTCGGAGGCGAGGCTGGCGTGTCGGCTGAGCGAGTTTCGGTCGGCTGCCGCGCTGGACGCTTTGGCCGCGGCTTACGCCGAGACGGGCCGGTTCGACCGGGCCGTCGTTGCGGCTCGACACGCCGCTCGACTGGCGCTGGTGGAGCGTTCGGCCGCGGTGTCGCTGTCCGAAGTGCGCCAGCGACTGGGCTGGTACTTGAAGGGGCGTCCGTGGCGGAGTCAGTACGGGCCGTCGGTGCCGGTTTTCGGCTACGGGTTCATGCTGTTCTGCGCTTTCCTGGCGTCCGGGTCGTTGGCTTCGTGGCGAGCCCGTCGAGAGGGCCTTGGGGGCGAGCTGGTGTGGGACCTGGCGGTCTGGCTTTTCGTCTGCGGAATCATTGGAGCCCGAATCTTCTACGTCGTGCAAAAGCACCAGCTGGTGTACGGCGGAGCCGAGTCGTGGTGGGACTACGTGGTCGAGACGGTGAACCTGCGGGAGGGCGGGCTGGTTTTCTACGGTTCGGTGGTTGGTGGGCTGGTTGGGTTTCTGGTGTTTTGCCGCCGACGCGGTCTTCACCCGCTGCGTCTGTCGGACTTGGTCGTGCCGTCCATTTTCGTCGGCTTGGCGTTGGGGCGGGTCGGGTGTTTCTTGAACGGGTGCTGCTTTGGCGACGTCTGCTGGCTGCCGTGGGCCGTGCGTTTTCCATTGGGAAGCATTCCAGACATGGCTCTGGTGCAGCGAGGCTGGCTGCTGCCCGACTCCACTTTCACCCTGCCTCTGCACCCCACGCAGCTCTACAGCGTCGTCAACGCGTTGGTGCTGGCCGCTCTGGCCAGCGCCTGGTTCAGTCGGCGACGGCGTTACGGCGAGGTGTCGGCGCTGGCTTTGCTGAGCTACCCCGTCACTCGGTTTCTGCTGGAAATTGTTCGCGGCGACGAGCTGGGACAGTTCGGCACGCGACTGACCATTTCGCAGTGGGTCAGTTTGCTCACCTTCGGCGTTGGCGTGTTCCTGGCTCTGTGGGTGGCTCGGGCTGGCCAGCGTGTGGAGCGGCCGGAGGCGGGTCGCGTCGGCTGAACCGTGGCCGGCACACGGGGGCCGGGCCGTCGGAAGTGCGGTGTTGGTCGAAGGACACTGGTCCGGTCGAAGGTTCGCGGCCAGGTGGTCCTGAGGGCGACCGCCGTCTGGGCGTGGTGCGGTCGGAGGCGGGGTTGGTACGAGGTTGAAGGCGTGCGGAGCGTTCTGCTAGAGTCTGACTGGCGTTCAGCGGAGGCGGGCCGACGCGGCTGGCGGTCTGGCTTTCTCGGCAGCCCGGACGCGGTCGAAATGGGTTCCGAACGGCCGGTCCAGCCGGGCGACGGCCGACCTTCTGTTTCTTGCCTGGTCCACACAGCGGCGGGGAAATGGCGGAACCGTCAGACCACGAATTGATTCAACTGACGCTGCAGGGGCAAACCGAGGCGTTCGGCAAGCTCGTCCAGCGGTACCAGAACCGCCTGTACCGGTCGTTGTTGTGCCTTTTGGGTTCGCGCGAAGACAGCCGCGACGTCACTCAGCAGGCGTTTGTCCGGGCGTTCCGCAAGCTGAGCCAGTTTCGCGAGGACGCGGCCTTCTACTCCTGGCTGTACCGAATTGCCATGAACGAGGCCGCCAGCTTTCGGCGACGCCAGCGCCCGGTCCACTCGCTGGACGACCGGCCCGAAGACGTCCGGCCCTACGACCCAGGAGACGACCGGCGCGACGGAATGCCGAGCGAAATGGCCGAGTTGACCGAGCGGCGGGCGGCAGTGTGGCGAGCCATTGACGAGCTGCCAGACGAGTTCCGAGCCGTTCTCGTGCTCAAAGAAATCGACGGCCTGAAGTACGAGGAAATTGCTGACGTGCTGGACTGTCCGTTGGGGACGGTCCGGAGCCGTCTGCACCGCGCTCGAGCCCTCTTGCGAGAAAAGCTGAAGGACGAGCTGGACCGCATTTGAAAAGAGCTTCGCAATTGGCGGACCGCCGGTCCGCACCCGGCACCGAGGCCGGTGTGGCGGCCTCCCAACCGGCGTTCGCCAAAGGCCGGTCGGCTTGGTCGGCTACCGGCTAGTCGGAAGCGGCGCGCTCAGCCACGAACAGTAGTACAACGCTTGCGGGACGGTCGCTTCCAGCCAGCGACGCGTTTTCTCGCTGGGGTCGTTGGCCCTCACCTCGCCCGCCAACAGCTCCCACAAACTCGGCTGAAAGTGGTACTCGACCACTCGGTACTCTTCCAACTTCAGCCGCTCGGCCAAGGCTTCGACGGCGTCGTCCAGGAAGCCCAGCTGGTCCACCAGCCCGTTGGCCTTGGCCTCGGTGGCGGTGAAGACTTCGCCGGTCGCCAGCTTCTTGACCTTGTCGAGGTCGAGCTGAGACCGGTTGTCGGCAATGACGTGCAGGAACCGCTGGTAGGCGTCGTCCAGAATTCGTTCCCAGCGTTTCTGCTCCTCCGGCGTGAGCGGCCGGAAGGGACTGAGCGAGTCTTTGAAGGGACCGGTCTTCAGCGGCTCCACCCGAACGCCGACCTTCTCAACCAGCTGGCTCAGGTCGTAGCGAGGAATGATGACTCCGATCGACCCGGTCCAAGTGGTCGGCTCCGCAAAAAGGACACCGTCCGGACCGGCTCCCATGGCCACGTAGTAGCCGCCCGAAGCGGCCATGCGTTTCATGGAAACGTAAATGGGCTTTTCTTCTCGCAGCTTGGTCAGCTCGTGGTAAATTTCGTGGCTGTCGGCCACCAGGCCGCCGGGGCTGTCGACGACCAGCACCACGCCCTTCACCGCGTCGTCCTCGCGGGCCCGACGAATGCTCTTGATGATTCGCCGGGTGAAAGGCGGCATGATTGTCCCTTCGACTTTGACGAGGGCAATCTTGTCGGTGGCTTCGCGGTCGCCGGAATGAAACCGCTCGGTCGGTCCGCGGCCTCCACCGAAGTACTCCTGCACGACACCAAACAGAACCACGTTGAGCAAGACCGACGCGGCCAGGAGGAAGAGCAACAGTCGCGTCCACCAACGCGAACGCCGTGGCTGCTCCAGAACGATTCTGGTTGGCGGCGGAGGTGGCGGTGGAGGCGGTGGCCCGTGCTCTGGACCAGGGGGAGGACCACCGTGAGATCCGTGGGGCGGACGTCCTTCTTCGTGGGGAAAGTGTTCGTGAGCCATTCCGACCAGTCTCCCTTTCGCAACCCAATGGGCTCGTTCCGCTCGGGCACCGCTCAGCCCCAGACAGCGGCGGGCCTGCGGCGCCGGGCCGCCCGTCCGTGCTCGGCCCGAAAAAGCCTTCCGGCTCATTCTGGCGACTTGCGCAGACGGCGGCAACTTTGTCGAGCGCGGGGCACAAAGCGGCCCGGTGAGGCGAGCTGGTCGTCGACGTACGGCTGGTCGCGTCCTTCGCGCAAAACGTCGAAGCAACTGACGTTGTGGCACCGGCTTGGGGCACGGGGCCGGCGACGGACCGTCCGTTCGGCCCGGCCGACGCGTCGGCGTCGTATTCCGCCGACCGGGCTCGAACGACGCGACGAGTCAAACTTTGACGGTTGTAGCGGTTGTTGCGGCTGGGGTCGGCCCGAAGAGCCCTTTATTCAGGACATCCCGCTCTGCCGTCAAAACTGGCACCAGTGGACGACGATAGACTTACTGTCGGTCGTGCTGGCGCGGTTGTGCGGACTTTTTGTCTCGCACGGGTTTCGCGCTGAGCCGTCGAACTGGCCGGGTCAGGCGGAAGGAACGTCGAACCGGCTTTTCACCCGGGCGGCGACCCGGAGCCTTGGATTTGGCGCGAGCCGGGAACTGCCTCAGACCATTGCAGGAGACGAGGAGCATGACACGCAAGAAAGGATTCGTTTTCGGGGTGTGGATCTGCAGCGGAGCCGTCGTGCTGCTGCTGGCGTCTGCCGCCGGCTCGCTGGCGGAGACCAAAAAAGCCGCTCCAAAAACACCGAAGCCGACGGCCAAGTCGGCCTGTCCGGCACCGGAGTGCAAGAAGCACGAGTCGGCCCAGACGGGCCGTCCGCTGAAGGTGTTGCGGAGCGCGGTCCAGAGGGAATTGGACGCTCTGTTCGCCAAACGCGGCTACAAGGCTCCGGAAATGACCGTCCAAGCGGCGGTCAAGGGGTTGCCGAAACCGGAGGAGTTGGGTGCGGTGATTGGAGCGGTTCGACCGGTCGAGAAGAGCAAGCCGGCCGGCCTGCGGCTGACAGCACCCTTCTCGAAGCTGCGCCAACGGCTGATTGGACGGGCTCGCCGCACGCACACCGCTCCGGACACAGCCGCACCCGCTTTGGAACCGACGCCGAAGTCGGCTGCCCGTCCCTTCCCGGGCATTGAACTGACCAAGGGCGAGCAACCGGACCGAGCGAAGTCCAAGCCCGCGGGCAACCGGGCGAAAAAAACGCAGTCCAAGAAGCAGCCGGCTCGGCCCCGTGCCAAGTCGACGGCCAAGCCGTTGCCGCTGCCGGTTCCCGAGCCGAAGGCCGCGGCTGCGGCTGCCCAGCCGGACAAGAAAGTCACTCACGCCGTCGCCAAACAGCCGGCGAAAAAAACGGCCAAGAGTCCGACTCCAGCTCTGCGGCCGCTCACCAAGCAGCAAGTCCAGAGCATGTACCAGAAAATTGCCGAGCGGCGTGACCGGGCTGGACTGAAAGGCTTCTGCCCGGTGGCCCTGCGAGACCGGCGCGAGCTGGTCGACGCCAAGAAACAGTTCGCCTCGATCTTCCACGGCAAGACGTACTACTTCTCCTCAATGGAGGCCAAGGCACGGTTCGACGCCAACCCCAAGCGCTACGCTCCGGCGGCTGACGGCTGCGACGTGGTCCTGCTCAGCCAGACCGGCGAAAAACGGGAAGGCTCGCTCGACAACGCCGTCTGGTTCCGCGGCCGACTGTACCTGTTCTGCAGCAAGCTGACGCGGGAGCGGTTCGAGGTGGAACCGACCAAGTACGCGGTGGACTGAGGCGCAGTCTGGCTTGGGCAAGAAACCGCCTGGGAGCGGCACGGAAAGCCGTCCGAGGCGGTTTTCTTGTGCGCCGAGAAACGACGACAGACGGTGAGCCCCTCCCGCCGACGCGGGTCCACGCAGCGATCGCTCGTCGCTGTCTCGACAAATGAGACGCGTCGGTCGCTGCAACCGCCGAACCGCTCCCGTCCTTCCGGCGTGACGACCGTCAGCCGGCCCCCGCGTCCCCCACTTTGGGTTCCCCGCCCACCTCCGGCCGCAGGCGGTGAGCCACCACGGCCGCGGCAGCAATCAAGACCTTCCTCCACTTCGGAAGGCTCACGCGTCGGCTGAACACGTCAAACTCACGCCGCTCAATTTCATTCAGAATGCCGCCGTACACCCGAAGCATGGCTCGCAGAATTGGGTGTCCGACCGGCTGCACCCACTGGAACAACCCTTCGGCCTGTCGGTAGAAGCCTCGAGCCCGCTCGACCTGGAAAGCCATGAGCCGACGAAACCGGTCGTCTTGCACGCGGCGTCGCAAGTCGTCGACGCTGTAGTCAAACCGCCGCAAGTCTTCCGCTGGCAGGTAGACTCGGCCCGCGTCGACGTCCTCGCCCAGGTCTCGCAGAATGTTCGTCAACTGAAACGCCAAGCCGCAGGCTTCGGCTTCTTCCAGCGGTAACCGTTGCCGAAACCCCCAAATGTGAATGCAACACAGCCCGACCGCTCCGGCCACGTGGTAGCAGTACCGCCGCAGGTCGTCGAACGTTTCGCAGCGAAAGCCTTGCAGGTCCATGCGGACGCCGTCGACGACGTCCAGCAGGTACCGCGGTGGAATGCCGAACTGGTCGACGACGTCCACAATGGCTCGCAGCACCAGGTCGGCGGTGTCCGAGCCCTTCAACGCTCGACGCAGTTGCTCTTCCCAAGCCCGCAGCTCTTCCAGCCGTTCGGCCGTGGAGCGTCCCGGCGAGTCGGCCAGGTCGTCCGTCACTCGCATGAACGCGTACAATGCACACATGGCTCGAAAGTGACGCGGCGGCAGGCCGAGAAAGCTGTAGTAAAAGTTGCCGGCCGCCCGTTTCGCCAGTCGCTGGCAATGCCGGTAGGCTTCGGAAAGTTCGGGTTGTCGGCTGCGCGAACCGGTCACGGTCGGGACGAAGCCTTGTCTAGCGGGCTCGTTTCTGTCCGAGGCCCTGCTTCGGACGGAAGGGGCGGTTTGACCGACGACGTCTTGGACTGCAGGCCGACGCCCTTTCGCAGCAGACCCAGACGGCGCAGGACAAACCGCCACGTGCTAGCCGCCAACAGACGCATTCGGTCGCCGCGGGTCAAGACGGGCCGCCTTTGCCAGACACCGTAGTCGATTGCCCGAATGCGTTCCAGAATTCGCAGGCCGCCGGCGGCGAACATTTCCACGTCGACCTGCAACCGCCCGGGCATTTGGTCCACCAGCGGCAGACCGTCCCGCAGGAACCGCTCCGCGCGGTCCACTTCGAACCGCAGCAGAGCGCGAAAGGCGTCGTTCGTCCGTTGAGCCGCCAGGTCTTGGTCGGAGTAGCCGAAGCGCTGTCGGTCTTCGCGCGGCAAGTAAACGCGGCCAATCTGGAAGTCGCGACGGACGTCCTGCCAGAAGTTGGTCAGTTGGAGGCCGGTGCAAATGGAGTCGGACCAGGCGAAGTTCTGCGGACCGGCCCGTCCGCACACGTAGAGGACCAGCCGGCCCACCGGGTTGGCGCTGCGACGGCAGTAGTCCAGCAGTTGCTCGAACGTCGCGTACTCCCTCACCAACTGGTCTTGGCGAAAGGCCGACAGCAAGTCCTCGAACGGCTCGACGGGAATGCCAAATTGTTCGACGGTCCTCCGCAGAGCCACGAAGACCGGGTGCCAAGCTCGACCCTGGTAGCACTCGTGCAGCTCGTCCAGCCACCAGTCGAGCAGGTCGAGCGAGTGCTGGCGGTTCCCGATTTCGTCAGCCAGGTCGTCGGCCCAACGGCAGTAAGCGTAGACGTTGCAGAAGTGCTGCCGCAGGGGTCGAGGCAGCAGCAAGGACGCGACCGGAAAGTTCTCGTAGTGCCAGCGCGTGAGCCGGCGGCAGTAGTCTTCGGCCTCGGCCAGCGAGAACCGAGGCCGGGACGTTGAGCGAGTCGCAGTCGGTCGGCCGGCAGCGTCCAGCCACCAGGACGGTCCCAGTTCGTTCAGTTGCTCGCGGACTGGTTTCATGCCCGTTCCACTTTCCGCTCGTGTCGAGCCGCTCGCTCCACGCCGTAGACTTCGGCCGGTGGCTCGCTAGAATGACCGACCACCCGCAAGCCCCGCTCTGTCTGGACCTTGTTGCGTCGTCGCTGCGGCCGTCGAAGTCGACCCGGACGGCCCGCTCCGCTCAGCCGGTGATTGTAAGCACTCGGAAGCCGTCGGTCTTGTCTGCCGGCGGCGAGGCTGTCGAAAGTGGAGTGGAGCGGTGGGGCCGGGCGGCTGCGGGGTGGTGTTGCTTCAGCGAGAAGAGGTTGTTGGTCATGGGGGTTCCGAAAGTCGCCATTGTTGGCCGCCCGAACGTGGGCAAGAGCTCGATTCTGAACTGGATCGCCCGCAAGCGCGTGGCGGTCGTCGATCCCACTCCAGGCGTCACTCGGGACCGCGTCTCGTACCTGGTCCAGGAAGGCGAACGGTACTTCGAGCTGGTCGACACGGGCGGCATTGGCGTCATTGACGAGAAGGAGTTGGCGGAGCAGATTGAGCGGCAGATTCGCTTCGCCATTGAAGAGGCCGACCTGATTCTCTTTGTGGTCGACATTCAGACGGGCGTGGTCCCGTTGGACGAACGGGTGGCGGACGAGCTGCGTCGAGTCGACAAGCCGAAGCTGCTGGTGGTCAACAAGTGCGACTCGCCGAAGCTCGAGCCGGAGGTGGCGGAGTTCTACCGCTTGACCGACGCGCCGTCTGTCATTGTCAGCGTCCGAGGCAACCGCAACCGAAAGGAACTGCTGCGGGCCATTGTGGAGCATTTGGACCGGCTGGCCGAGGCCGGCGAAGAAGAAGCCGAGCCGGTGATGAAACTGGCTCTGGTCGGCCGAAGAAACGTGGGCAAGAGCACGTTCATCAACGCGCTGGCCGAGCAGGAACGGGTGATTGTCAGCGAGATTCCCGGAACCACACGCGACAGCATTGACGTGCGTTTCGAGCTGGACGGCCAGGTCTTCGTCGCCATCGACACGCCCGGCGTGCGCAAGCGAAAAAGCTTGGCCAGCGACGTGGAGTTCTACGGCTTGGTGAGAGCTCAGAAGAGCATTCGCCGGGCAGACGTCGTCCTCATGCTGTTCGACTCGCAACAAACCATCAGCCGCGTCGACAAACAACTGGTGTCGGAAATTGCCGAGAACTACAAGCCGTGTCTGTTCGTCGTCAACAAGTGGGACTTGGCCGTCCAAGCCGAAATGACCACGGAGGCGTGGGACGAGTACCTGCTGAACACCTTCGGGAACATGCCGTACGTGCCCGTCTGCTTCGTGACGGCTAAAGAAAAACGGAACGTGAAGGAAGTGGTTCAGGTCGCCTTGTCGCTGTTCGAGCAGGCTCGGACCCGCGTGCCCACGTCCAAACTGAACCAGGTCGTGCGAGCGGCCATTGAAAAAAACCCGCCTCCGTACCGCCGCAACAAACGACCGAAAATCTACTTCGCCACGCAAGTGGCCGTTCAGCCGCCGACGATCGTGCTGAAGTGCAACGACCCGCAACTGTTCGACCAAACCTGGAAGCGGTACCTGGTGAATTTCTTGCAGGAGCAGCTGCCTTACTCTGAGGTGCCGCTGAAGTTGTACTTCCGTCCGCGCGAGTCGCGGGAGCGGGGCGAACCCAGCCTGGAGGAGACGTGAGGGCCGAGCGTCGAAGGACGGCGGTCCGAGCGGGTCCGGCTCACCTGCCGACCGCCAGCTCAGGCCGAACAGCCCACGCGACGGTGTGGCGGCCGGCGGGCTCGTCCGAGGTCGCTGCTCTCCGCACGGAGCTGACCGAGCGTGTCCGCGAACCTGTGGAGGTCCACGGTCTGTCGCGGCCGCTGACGGACTGCGCTCCGTCGCCGGCTTCGCCAGACCCAAGCACGCAAATGCCCCGAAAAAATGCGGACCAGTTCCCGGAACCCTCAGCTGACTGAAACCGGGTGGGCTCCCCTTGCCGTCCCAGTCAGGCGAACGCGGCAGCCTGCCGGAGCAACGCGCAAAAAAACACCCCCGTCCGTTCGGGGTTGTTCGTTCGGTGCTCACTCGGTAGCACTTGGCTCCGACTGCCCCGAGTGGCCTCCGTTAGCGAAAGTCGGGACGGCGGGATTTGAACCCGCGACCTCTTGACCCCCAGTCAAGCGCGCTATCCAGACTGCGCCACGTCCCGAGTTGGCCAGCTACGCGAACTCCCAATGCGAGGCAAACGGCTGCTCGACGCTTCCGTCTGCGCTGGCCGAGAACCCTGGCCGAGCGCCGGGTCGCAGAACCGCGTTCCGCTCCCCGCTGCTACGCTCACAGCCAGAGAGGCTCACCAGCCACGTGCAATTTATCGCAGCCCACCTGGCAAAATTCAAGGCAA
>CAYSAG010000116.1:0-14380 GCA_964428935.1 uncultured Planctomycetaceae bacterium
TTTCGGACATGGACGTCTTCCTTCCTGTTGCACCAGCTTTGTCCAAAGACGCACGTCGATTGAAGAACGCAAACGGTGTGTAGCCGTGTCGGCGAAGAGGTCGCCGCTGGCGAGACGTGGCCGCCGACTTGCTTCCGGCTCGACGCCCAGCCGACGGGTCATTGTAGCCGGCTTCGGAACGCTCGCCAGGCGATGGCCGCGACATCGGTTCGGTCCGGCGCGCACGAAAAAACCGGCGACTGCAGTCGCCGGCTTGTAGTCGTTGTTGCCGAGTCGCGGGCTGGCCCGTCCGCCTACACCGCCGACGGCCACTCGACGGACCGCGGTCAACTGCAGCGCGGAAACCTGTGGGCCACTCTGGCCGCGACTACTTCTTCTCGGCCTTGGGAGCAGCCGGGGTCTTCTTCTCGACCTTGGGCGGGGGCGGGGCTGGAGTCTCTTCGTAGGTGGGCTTCTTTGCGGCTTTCGGCTTGGCTTCCTGAACGGGCGGCGCGGGAGCGACCTTCTGCTGTTCGGCGGGTGCCGGAGGAGCCACCTTCTTCTGCTCCACAGGAGGAGCCCCCGGGGCAACCGACGGAGCTGCACAGGCCGGCTTGGGAGCACAGCAAGTGGGCTTCGGCGCACAGCAGGTGGGAGCCGGCTTGACGCAAGTCGCCGCCGGTTTCGCGCACTTCACCACCACCGGCTTCGCACACGTGGGCCGCGGCTTGCAGCAGTTGAACAAGTTCAGCAGCGGACACCTGGGCCGCGGCCGACAGCACCGCACCTTGACCGGCTTGACACACACCGGCCTCGGCTGGCAGCACTTGACCACCGGCTTGCCGCAGTCGCCAGCGACCGCCCAGTTCCCTACCAGCAGCAAACTCGCAGAAAGCAATGACAGGGTGATGCTTCTCATGGTCCCTTCTCCCTCTTCACGCGGTGACCGAACAGACACGCCGCGCGACAGGTCAACCCACCGGCAAGTGCGCGACGCACACGCTGGACTTCAGCATGCCCTGACCGAGCGGTCGGACTCGTGCCGACCCTCCTCTCGGGCTTCACGGCGCAAAAACCATGTTGAACTAACCAGGTTCGTGAATCAAGGCAAAATTTGACGGTTGAGGAAAATTCAGCAACTTTGCGGGTCAGCCCGGAAAGGCCACGGCAAGCCACGCTCGACGCGGCCGCGACCCCGAGCGGCAGGCGGCGCAGCCGGCGCTGCGTGGAATCTCCGCCAAGCGGCGGCTCGCGGAGCTCAACAACCCGTCAAATTCAGAGTGGCCGGCCGCGCTGACAAACTGGGGAAGCTCGCTGAAGCTTGCAGGGCCAAGCCCTTTGCGGAAGGTCCGAAGCGGTTCGCCGCCGGCCGTCGCAGTGACGGTGCAGCTCGTCTGCTGGGCCGGTGTGCGGCGGGCTCGGACCGGTCCAGTAACGGATGGGCGACTGACGAGCGGGCGGGTCAGGAACGGTCGGGCGGGTGAGGAACAAACGAAGAACACGGCGTCGCCAGCCGCGGTCCGGTGCTCGTCGCCGCTGTGTCCAGGCTCCGGGGAGCGTGCACCGCCGGCGACGGAGACGCAGGGCGGCTCTCGGTCAGACGGGTCGAACCCCGCTCGAGTGGCTTCGGCGCACCGCGCCTCGAGTCAGGCGTAGTCGGGCAGCACGTCCGGAATTCGCTGGACTCGCCCTTCACGGTCCACGCACGCCAGCACGCTTTCTCCCACCGCCAGCAGCTCGCCGTCGCGGAACAACTCGTAGCGGTGCTCCAGTTTCGCGGCCGAGACGCGGACGAGCGTCGTCTTGAGCGTCAGCAGGTCGTCGTACCTGGCGGGCTTTCGGTACTGACAGCTCAACTTGACGACCACAAAAAAGTACCCCCGTTCCTCCATCTGACGGTAGTCGCCTCCTTGAGCCCGAAACAGTTCGGTCCGTCCCATTTCGAAGTAGTTGAAGTAGTTGGAGTGGTGGACGAACCCCATGGCGTCCGTTTCGCAGTAGCGCACGCGGAACTGGATTTCGTGCTCCCGAATCATGAAGAGACCTCCCGACCACGTTCGCTGCCGGCTTTGGCGCAAGCGTCGGCCTGCCGCCTTCGAGAAGAACGAAATATAATCCACCGAAGCGCCGGTCGCAGCCGTGTACGCTGCCGGGCGCGGGTCGTGCGTTTGTGTTGGGGCCGGCAGGGGTGAGCGAGACGTCGGTGAGCGGAAAACGAGAGCGCACTGCAGAAGCAACACCAACCGGAGACGTTCGGAGCTCCGGCCGGTTGCTCCGTTCGCTAGGCGGCTGGACTTGCTCGCGACGTCGGCCATTTCAGCCGGCCGGCAACCTTTCGAGCGTCCGCCGACGGCCTGCCGCCAGGCTGGTAGCCGTGACTCTTTGGCTGCCGCTGGTCGTCGCCTGGTGCTGGTCCCTTTCGGCAAATGCTGTCGCAGCGTCTACCGACCGCACGGCCAGCCGGTCGGGCTCGGCCACGGACCGCTCCACGCAGGACGGCGACGCGGAAGCAACTGGCCTCGCAGCGGCAACCGCCGACCCCGCGGCGCTCGACCCGAAAATGCTCCGAGCGGTGGTCGACCCACGCTACGGCCTGAAGACGCTCGGGGTGCGACCGGAAGAGCGGGAAGCGTACTACTACGTGCTGCACAAGGCCAGCACGGTCGACCCAAAGCTGTTGCGACAGGCCGCTCGGCGGTTCCAGGACCGGCGCCGGGCGCGTTTTCCGGACCGACGCGTCCGCGAGGACCCGAACGTTCCGTTTCCCGTCTTCGTCGACCTGTACCGGTGCTCGAACCAGCCCCACGTCTACCTGGGCAAGCCGGTCACCGTGGAGGGGCACGTTCGACTGCTGCGTCAAATGACGGCCGGCCGCAACCGCTACGGAATCCGAACCCTCTACGAAGCGTGGCTCTACACGCCCGACTCACAGTCCAACCCGATTTGCGTGGTGTGCACCGAGCTGCCGGGCGGGATGCTCGAGGCCTTCGCGCGGTCGCCCTCACACGTGCTGGACGGTGTCAGTGCGACCGGCTATTTTTTCAAGTACATGGTCTACCGGGCTCAAGACGCTTACCGGTTCGCTCCGCTCATTCTGGCCGGACGCTTGCAGTGGCAAGGCCAGCGGCGAGAGGGCGGCGGTGTGGAGCCCGTCTGGACGGTTTGGGAGGTCGTTCTGGCGGCCGCGGCGGGGGCGGCCCTGTTGACTGGACTGCTCGTGTGGTCCGAGCGGCGGCGCCGGGCGAAAAGACGTGCACTCGGTTCGCCGCCCGTCGACGGCTCGGCGGACGACCCGCAGGCTGACGGGACGTCGGGCGAGCGGGCGTAGCCGGCTCCGGAGACCGCCGACACTGACGCTCCAAGCCGGCTCACACGAGCTGCCGGGCAGACGGCCCGGTGTGGCTGTTGGTCGCGGCGGGTGACCTCCAGACCGACGCCTGTCACGTTGAGGGTTCAGCTGAAACGAAAGACCACCGACCATGAAAGGCGTTCTGGCAAACCCTTGTCCGCTCGACCGGCCGATTCGTCTGGGCGTGCTCATTTCCGGTGGCGGGACGACCCTTCAGAACTTCATCGACCGAATTGCCGACGGCCGGCTGCAGGCCGAAATTCCGCTGGTCGTCGCCAGCCGCGCCGACTGCGGCGGAATCGAGCGGGCTCGAAAAGCGGGCTTGAGCTGCCACGTGGTGGCGCGGCGGGAATGTTCGTCCCTCGAGGATTTCAGCGACCGAATTTTCGACTTGTGCCGCCGGGCCGAGGTGGACTTGGTGACGCTGGCCGGGTTCTTGGCTCTGGTTCGCATTCCGGACGACTTTCACTTGCGTGTCATGAACATTCACCCGGCGTTGATTCCGGCATTTTGCGGCAAGGGGTTCTACGGGCACCGAGTCCACGAGGCGGTCTTGAAACGCGGGTGTAAAGTGAGCGGGTGCACGGTCCACTTTGCCGACAACGAGTACGACCACGGGCCGATCATTCTGCAAAAGGTCGTCCCGGTGTTGGACGACGACACACCAGACTCCCTGGCCGCTCGGGTGTTCGAACAAGAGTGCGAAGCCTACCCGGAGGCGATTGAGCTTTTCGCGCAAGCCCGCTTGCGGGTCGAGGGAACCTGGGTCCGCATTCTACCGGCTCGCTGACCGCACGGCGTGAGACGGTCTCGGCCTGCACGCCCGTTTGTCTCTTCCTTCGAGCGGGACCGTGTGGCCGGCAACTGGTTCGGGCAAACCCGTCGACGGCTCGCCCCGAACAGGCCCTTCCCGAGACACGCTCGGCCCGCCGACTCGCTTTCGAGAAAACGCGCCGCTGGTTCTGCCGGCCTCGAATCGGCTGTGGTTTCGCCTCGGTACACGGCGCTCCGGTCGCACGACCCGAAGAGAGCGCAGGCACCGAGGCTCGTCGACGGGCACTCGGGCTCGAGCGAGAGCGGCTTGTCGCAAAGGCGGCATTCGGGCTGGTCCAAGGCGACCGGCAGTCTCTGTACACACGGGAATCGCTACCCGCTCCTGTCGGGACTGACGGCACTTTCCTGTTGGCCGCGCCAGACCGGTCGGATTTGGAAGATTCTGCGCGATCCTGCAGAAAGTTTGGCCGGAGGCGTTGAACTTCGTGCCCAGAGCTGGCATAAATAAGTCAGTTAAGTTCGAGACCGGGCAGGAAAGGAGGTTCGATGCTGCCAGAGCAACGTCGAGAGCGGATTTTGCAGGTTGTCGAGCAGAAGGGCTATGTGACGCTACAGGAACTGGTTAGCGAAGTTGGCGTCAGTGAGTCGACCGTTCGGCGGGATTTGGAATATCTTGAAGGAATTCGACAGGTTCGTCGAACTCGTGGTGGAGCGGCTTACGTGGGCGAGTCGCTGACGGCGTTTGAGGACCGTCGGATGCGGGCGCTGCCGCAGAAGCAGCGAATCGCCAGGAAAGTGGCTGAGCTGGTCGCTCCAGGCGAAGCGGTCCTGATGGATGGGGGAACCACGACGCTGGAAGTTGCTCGTCAACTGCTGAGCAAACCGCTCCAAATCGTCACCAATTCGTTGCCTATCGTAAACTTGGTCGTCAATCAGCCGCAGATCGAGCTGATCGTGATTGGCGGGTACTTGTACCCGAAGACGGGCGTGGCCTTGGGGCCGCATGCCGAGCAAATGTTGGAAAGCCTTCACGCTAGACGGCTGATCATGAGCGTGGGCGGCATTACCGAGCGAGGGCTTTTCAACAGCAACGCCCTGCTGGTGGCCACGGAACGCCGAATGATGCAGGCGGCGGACGAAGTGGTCGTGGTCGCCGACAGCAGCAAGTTCGGCCACACCGCTCTGGCCCACCTTTGCCCTTTGGATGCCGTTGATTGTTTGGTTGTCGACCCTGGCATCCCGGACGAGTGGAAGCAGAAGGTGGAGGCGGCGGGCGTTCGGTTGATCATTGCGTGACAACGGGTCTGGAAAAGGAACGAAGACGGAACGCGAACCATGTCGACCACAGCGCTGGGGTACTCACGGGCGGAGGTCGAACGCATCGTTCGAGACGTGCTGCTCCGACACCTGACCGACGGCCGGTCGCAGGTGCGTCGAAAGCCGAATCCGCTGGTCGTCAACATTTCCGCTCGACACGTACACCTGTCGCCCGAGCACTTGGAAATCCTTTTCGGCAAGGGGGCGGAGCTGACGGTTTACCGGTGGCTCTACCAAGAGGGGTACTTCGCTGCGGAGCAGACGGTGGCCGTGGTCGGACCTCGGCGTCGCATGTTGCCGAACGTCCGGGTGCTGGGACCGTGTCGGGGGGAGTCGCAGGTGGAGTTGGCTTTCACGGACGCCATTTCGTTGGGAATCGACGCGCCGGTCCGCATTAGCGGGGACCACCGCGACACGCCGGGGTGCATTCTTGTCGGCCCAAAAGGCGTAGTCGAGCTGAAGAGGGGTGTCATTCGGGCCATGCGGCACGTCCACATGGGGCCGGCGGACATGGAGTACTACGGAGTGCAGGACGGAGACGTCATGCACTTGCGGGTGGAGTCGCCGGGCTGCACGACGGTCTTGGAGGACTTGGTCGTGCGCGGCGGCGAAAAGATCAAACTGGAAGTCCACTTGGACACGGACGAGGGGAACGCCGTCAACATCGAGCACGCGACGCGGGTCGAGCTTTACAAGCCCGACGGGTGTTCGTGCTCGAGGAAGAAGTAGCGTGGTTTCGAGTCGTGCCGCCGGCGGTTCGGCTTTCCGACCGCTCGGCGTGTCACGGTGTTTTGAGGGCTAGTTTCAGTTCAGGGGGATCAGCCCATGGCGAAAGCGATGGAAGCGTTGGGAATGGTCGAGACGCGGGGGTTGGTGGCTTTGATTGAAGCCGCGGACGCCATGCTGAAAGCCGCCAACGTCCAGATGATCGGATGGGAGAAGGTGGGCAGCGGGCTGGTGACGGTGTTTGTGGTGGGCGACGTGGCGGCCGTCAAGGCGGCTGTCGACGCCGGTGCCAGCTCGGCCTCGAAAGTGGGCGAGGTGGTTAGCGTGCAGGTGATTCCGCGTCCGCACGAGGAGTTGGCGGGCATTCTGCCTGCGGCCAAGACGCAGAAGTAGTGGTAACGGCCGGGCGGCGCAGACCGGCCGGTCCGGCCGAGCTTGGCGTGAGGAATGCCGGCGAGAAGTAAACCCACCAACGCGGAAACAGCTTTTCGAGGACAGGACGAGGAGACAATGAGCGGAGAAGCCATTGGATTGATCGAAACACGCGGCCTGGTCGCGCAGGTCGAAGCCTCGGACGCCATGCTGAAAGCGGCGAACGTGACGCTGGTTGGGCAAATCCAGATTGGCGGCGGGTTGGTCACCACGGTCGTCAAAGGCGACGTCGGCTCGGTCCGCGCCGCCGTGGACGCGGGGGCTGCGGCAGCGTCGCGGGTTGGCGAGCTGATCAGTGCGCACGTCATTCCGCGGCCGGCGCCGGGGCTGACGGAAAATTTCGTCTAAGGGAGCCGACCCGGCCGGGTCTGCCGGGCGGCTCGTCGTCCCATGAACCGCTCACGGAAGGGAGGTCCGCGGCAATGAAAATCCTGGTGGCCAATCTGGGTTCGACCAGCTTCAAGTTCCGGCTGTTCGACGTCGACTCCGGGCAGCAGCTCGCTCGCGGCAGCATCGACCGAATCGGCCAAGCCGAGAGCACCTGCCGCGTGCAAATCGGCCACTACGAAGCCGAACAGAAGCGGCACGTGCCGGACCACGCCGAGGCCGTGCGAATTTGTCTGGAGCAGTTGACGTCACCCGAGACGGGCTGTCTGCGTTCGGCCGACGACGTAGCCGGCATTGGTTTCAAGGCGGTGTTTGCCGGCAAGTGGAGCGGCGTCCGGCTGGTCGACGAGCAGTTGTTGCAGGCCATGGAGGAACTGGCCGACGTCGCGCCGGCTCACAACCCGCCTTACGTTCGGGCCATGCGGCAACTGCGCGAGGCGTTCCCGAACATTCCCATGGTGGCCGCGCTGGAGACGGCCTTTCACGAAACCATTCCTCCCGAGCTGCGAGCGTACGCGGTCCCGTACCAGTGGCAGCAGGAGTACGGCATTCAGCGGTGGGGCTTTCACGGAGCCAGTCACCGTTACATCGGTCAGCGGACGGCCGAGCTGCTCGGACGGAACGACCTGCGCGTCATTTCGTGTCACCTGGGCGGCAGCAGCTCGCTGTGTGCCATGAAGGCCGGACGCTCGGTGGCCAACAGCCTGGGCATGAGTCCGCAGACAGGACTGCCTCACAACAACCGAGTCGGCGACTTCGACCCGTTCGCCTTACCCGTTCTGATGCGGGCCACGGGCAAGTCGCTGGAGGAACTGCTGGAGGACCTGGCGTCTCGCAGCGGGTTGTTGGGCTTGAGCGGTCTGAGCGGCGACGTGCGGGACTTGGAAAAGGCGGCAGCCGAAGGCCACGAGCGGGCCGAGCTGGCGCTGCGCGTGTTTGTGGCGTCGATTCGGCAATACCTGGGCGCCTACCTAGCGGTGCTTGGTGGCGCGGACGTCGTCGTGTTCACCGGCGGCATTGGCGAAAACAGTGTTCGGATTCGCCGCGAGGTGTGCCAGAACATGGAGTGGGCTGGCATCCAGTTGGACGAACAACGGAACGCGACGGCTAACGGTGAGTGCCGCATTTCGTCCGACGGCAGCCGTGTCCAGGTGTGGGTCATTCCGACGAACGAGGAGCTGGTCGTCGCGCGACAAACGGCTGAGTTGATTCGAGCGGGAAGCGGTCGGTAGGCCGTCGGCTGGAAGCGGCCGAGCCGGCAGGTCACCGCGGCACCGTCGCACAAGAAAAGGCAACCGAGCCATGTTCATTGGCCGAGTGAAAGGGAGTTTGGTGGCAACGCAGAAGGTCGAGACGATGGTTGGCCAAAAGCTGCTCATCGTCGAGCCTCTACGAATCTACGAAGAGGAGCGGCCGGTTTTGCGGCCCACGGGACGCACTTTTGTCGCCGTCGACACGGTGGGCGCCGGCGAGGGCGAGGTGGTCCTGTGCGTGCAGGGGTCGAGTTCCCGTTACACGCCGCAGACAAAGCAGCTGCCGGTCGACACGGCCATTGTGGGAATTGTCGACCGCGTGCAGGTTGGGGAGCAGGCGGTGTTCGACGCACGCAAGGGCGACCTGGCGGCTCAGCCAGACGGCACGCCGCCGGCAACGTAGCTCCGACCGGCACGGCGCGGAGCAGCGGTGCGCTGGGCGATCCGACGGGGCAGACTGCTCCTCGACGGACGGTCGACCGTCGGCCGCAACGGACGGACGAAAAAAACGCCTGGTCGAGCGACACCGACGACTGGAACTCGACCAGGACGGGCCGACGACGCGGGAAGGCAGAGGAGGAACGGGAGGATGTCCGGTCACGACGAAAACGCGGGTCAACCCGGGCGGCAGTTCGTCCAAATCGATTCGGCGCGGCTCCGGGCGGTGCAGACAATCTGTTTGGCACTCGCCGCGGGCGTGCTGTTGTTCGGGGGGATTTTGTTGGGCACGAACGCGGTCGAGACGAGCCTGTCTGCCGCGAGCGCGTTGGCGTACGTTTTTGCCGCCATTCCGCTGGCCAGCGTCGCCGTGGCGCTTGTTGTGCCGGAGGTGGCGGCGTCGTCCGCACTGACAGGGCTGGAGCAGCGTTCCGAGGCCGAGCGGAGAGACGCTCTGCTCAACGCCTTCCAAACGCGGACGATTGTTCGTTACGCGGTGTTGGAAAGCGGAGCGTTTGTGGGCTTGTTCGGAGCTCTGCTGACGCGGCACGTGTTGCCGGTCGTTGCGGCGGCCGTACCGTTGCTCCTGATGTTCCTGTTGTTTCCGACCGAGGCCAGCGCGAACCGGTGGCTGAGGGACAAGCAGGAGCTGCAACAGCTTGGGCCGTGAATCGCTGCGGGACCGTCGATCCAGCAGACAGCCGACGCAAACTCTTGGACGTGGCTGACACGAAACAACCGACAAAGACCTCCGACAGAACGCCCGACGGCAAACAGAGTGCAGAGACAACGAGTCCGGCTAGGTAGGAAATGAGACGGGAGGCATGACGATGGTGACGGCGTCAGAAGAAACCATTCGAGCCGTGGTTCAGGAAGTCTTGGCTCAGCTTCAGCGGGCTGGAGCGGCCGGGACCGTCCGGACCGGCGACGGTCAGTGGGGCGTGTTCCAGAGCGTGGACGACGCGGTGGCGGCGGCTGGCGAGGCTTTCCAGCGGCTCCGTTCGGCCACCCTGGAAACTCGCGAGAAAATCGTTGCGTGCGTCAAACGAATCTGTGAAGAGCAGGCCGAGGAGTTGGGACGGGCCGAGCTGGAGGAGACTCGAATCGGCCGGCTCGACCACAAAATCGAAAAGCTGCAAATTGTGAAGCTGGTGCCGGGGGTCGAGTTTCTTCGGACGGAGGCCCAGAGCGGTGACCACGGTCTGACGGTGACCGAGTACGCTCCTTTCGGCGTCATTGGTACCATTACGCCCGTGACCCACTCCCTGCCGACGCTGGCCGGCAACGTCATCAGCATGGTGGCCGCGGGCAACACGCTGGTTGTGAACCCGCACCCCAGCGGCGCTCGGATTGCTTGCGAGGGAGTCCGGCGGTTCAACCAGGCCATTTACGAAGAGACCGGCCTGGAAAACGTGGTGACCATCATCGAACAACCCACAATCGAGACGGCTCAGCAAATCTTTGAGCACCCCGGCGTGCGGCTGCTGTGTGTCACGGGCGGACCGGGGGTGGCTCGAGCGGCTCTGGCCAGCCGCAAGCGAGCGATCGTGGCCGGCCCGGGCAACCCACCGGTGGTGGTCGACGAGACGGCCGACATCGACAACGCGGCTCAGTGCATTGTCCGTGGAGCGGCCTACGACAACAACCTGCTGTGCATCGGCGAGAAAGAAGTCTTCGCTGTTTGCAAGGTGTTCGACTCGCTGCTGGACGCGGTGGGACGCCACGGGGGCTACCGGCTGACGTCGGAGCAAATCGAAAAGCTGACGCAGGTGGCCTTTTCGCCGCCACAAAAGCCCGGCGGACACCCGGTGCTGAACCGCGAGCTGGTCGGGAAAGATCCGGCTGTGCTGGCGGAGCGAATTGGCGTGCAGGTGCCGCCCGGGACACAAATCCTTTACGGCGAAACGGACACGTCCAACCCGTTCGTGTCCGAAGAGCAAATGATGCCGTTCATTCCGTTTGTCCGTTGCCGAGACGCGGACGAGGCCATCGAGCTGGCAAAAGAGTACGAACACAACTTCCGGCACACGGCCATCATTCACTCGCGCAACGTGCGCAACATGACTCGCATGGGTCGCCTGCTGGACACGACGCTGTTCATCAAGAACGGGCCGTGCATGGCCGGCCTGGGGCTGGGCGGCGAGGGTTACCTGTCCTACAGCATTGCCACGCCCACCGGTGAAGGCGTGACGAATCCGTTGACCTTTACGCGCGTCCGACGGTGCGTCATGGTCGACGACTTGCGAATTGTGTGAGCCGACGGCTGTCGGTCGGACGATGTCGCCGGGCGGACACGCGGTGCGACCGGCTGACGGCGGACAGGCCACGTCGGCAAGAGCTTTGGCCAGACCGACGGCGAGACGGCGAGCGCGGGAACAAGGAACGAGCCGGCAAACCGGCCGCTGGGGTGTGGTCGGAGCGGTCGGGTCGCCGAGGAGGAGCAGCAAGGTGCAGATCGGTCGAGTCATTGGAAAAGCGACGGCCACGGTCAAGCACCCGGACCTGCACGGCTGGAAGTTGCTGCTGGTCCAACCGCTGGCGTCCGACGGCTCGGACGACGGCGACCCGCTGCTGGCCCTGGACCAGCTTGGGGCAGGCTTGGGAGACCTGACAATCATCAGCAGCGACGGCGCCTCGGTTCGGAAAATGGTCGGGTCCAATACCTGTCCGGCGCGGTGGGCGGTAATCGGAATCGCCGACCGCTCACGCTGGTCGCGAGGTGAAGCAAAAGGACGTCAGCTCGACACAACGCCATGACGGTCGACTCGAATTTGGTGGACAGGATTGTCGCGAAGGTTCTGGCTGCGTTGCAGGCCGACGGGCCGGCGAGTCCAGCCAGTGCGCCCTCGGTGGCGGCCGCCGCTGAGGCTCCGGCCCCGAGCGGCTCGCAACGCGAGAACGGCGTCGTCCGTTTGACGGAGTCGGTCGTCACGGCGTCGGTGTTGGAAGAGCGAGCGTCGGGAGCCAAGCGGGTCGTCGTGGCCCGAACGGCTGTGCTGACGCCGTCGGCGTGGGACTTCGTGCGGGCTCGCGGCATTTCCCTCTGCCGGGACGACGGCGGCTTGGCGGGCTCCTCGTCGAACCGCGCTCGGTGGCTGGTGGTCCAAGTCGGCTCGCTGCCCGAAGCTCAGCGAGCAGCCCGGGACGCGCTGACGGACTTCGCGGACGGTGCGGAGCTCACCAGCGTCGACTGCGTCAACCGGGCTGCGGAACAGGCCGCGCAAGCCGTCGCCGCCGCCAGACGGGTGGTGGTGCTTGCCCGCGAAGCCGAACGCGTCGCGTGTCTGGCCAACCGGAACTCGTCGGTCCGAGCGGCCGTCGTTTGGCAGGCCGCTCGCATTCCGACGGTCCGCCAATCGCTGGATCCAAACGTGTGGGTGGTCGATCCGTCGGGCCGGACTTACTTCGAGCTGAAGAACCTGTTGAAGAAGCTCGTGGCCGGAGGTTTCTGAGCCATGCGAATCATGGAAGTGATCGGCAGCGTGACGTTGTCGCGCTGGCACGAAAGCCTGACCGGAGCGGCTTGGCGAATTGCCGTGCCGCTGTCGCGAGCGGGCTTGAAGGACCGGCGTCAGGGACGCGGCGAGCCGGTGGTGGTGTACGACGAACTGAATCCGAGCAACGGGGCGCTGATTGGCGTGACCGAAGGAACCGAAGCAGCCGCTCCGTTCTACCCCGACCAGAAACCAATCGACGCGTACAACGCAGCGATTTTGGACACGCTGGAAGTGGAGGGTGTAAAAGTGCAAGGACGTGCGGACGCCGGGTGAGCCGCTCAGCGCGGTGTGGTCGTCTACAGGCCAACGTCTCCGCGGCTTCCGACCGGCGGAGCGAAAGTGGCTCGGCTCAACTCGAACACACAGCAGGAATTTGGTCCGACGATCGGACGGCCGAACAAAGCGTCTTGGCGAATCGGTAACGAGCAAAGACAAGGAAACGGTCATGGTCAGTCATTGGGATCCGGCCATTCACAACCGTGAGCTGAAAGAGCAGATTTGTGAGATTGGTCGCCGAATCTACAACCGCGGCTTTGCGGCCGCGAACGACGGAAACATTTCGGTGCGCGTCAGCGACAACGTCGTCCTGTGCACGCCAACCATGATTTGCAAGGGCTTCATGACGCCCGACGACATTTGCGCTGTCGACATGGAAGGCAACCAGATTGCCGGCAAGCGGAAGCGGACCAGCGAAATTCTGCTCCATCTGACAATCATGAAGCACCGACCGGACGTGAAGGCCGTCGTTCACTGCCACCCGCCTCACGTCACGGCCTTTTCGGTGGCCGGCGAGCCGATCCCTCAGTGCGTGTTGCCCGAAGTGGAAATCTTCATGGGTGAAATTCCGATTGCACCGTACGCCACGCCGGGCACCGAAGAGTTCGCGAACACCGTCTTGCCGTTCCTGAAAGGCACGAACACGATCGTGTTGAAAAACCACGGGACGGTGAGTTTCGACAAGAGTTTAGAAGAAGCCTACTGGAAAACGGAAATTCTGGACGCCTACTGCCGCATTTTGTTGCTGGCCCGACAGTTGGGACGAATCGAGTACTTTGGTGAAAACGAAATCCGCGAACTGCTTGAGCTGAAGCAGCGGCTCGGTTTCGACGACCCGCGTTTTCACGCCGAGAACTGCGACCTTTGCGGCAACAGCGCCTTTCGGGAAGGGTACAAAGAGAAGCTTCCCGAGCCACAGGCTTTTCCTCCACCACCGTCCTACTCATGCCGTTTCAGGCAGAACGGTCAGCAGACGATGCAAACAGCCGGAACAGCGAACGTGGCCGACGCCGATTTGGAACCGCTCGTCCAGGCCATCACCGACCAAGTGCTGGCGGCATTGAACGGCGGTCGGTGACACGTTCCGGTCGTGCCGAGGTGTCGGTTGCGGCCGCCACGCTCAACAGGGCCTTGGGCTTGACGGGAGTCGATGTCCAATGGAAAAGTCGCTCGACCGGAAACTTCGCAGCATTCACGCGGACCCCTCCGGGTCGAAAGAGTTCATCTTGGCCGATGCCAAAGACGCCGACATGGCCTTCGGCATTGGAGCTCCCGGCAAGTCGCCGGAACGACACGACGGCGAAGTCCGGTTTCGGTCGCTGGCCGAGTACCGGGAGCAGATTCGGCAGGTGGTGCGGCAGGGACTGGTCGACATTGTCCTCATGTCGCCCAGTACCAGCGAACTGCTGACGATCGAGGAGCGGCTGTTCGACAACTCGCCGGTGACGCCCGCCGCTCGAGCCAACGACACGACCGACATTCACCTGCCCCGCGGCGGACGCTACCACCTTCAGCCGTCGCGTCCTTTCCGAACGGCCAACATCGACCATCTGCAGTGCGGACACATCGACTGTCGTCCGGAGGAGCGACGGCTGGGCGTCGACCTGGGGCTGTACTCCATCACGTTCAACAACGACGCCGGGCCAGACGTCGAGACACTGCAGCGGTTCAAGGAGTTCCGGGAAGAAGCCGAACGCAAAGGCTTTCGTTACTTTCTCGAAATCTTCGACCCCAACGTGCCCGACGCCGTCGGGCCTGAACTGACTCCCGGCTTCGTCAACGACCTGATCGCTCGCACGCTGGCCGGCGTCACCAAGTCGGCCCGACCACTCTTCCTGAAAATGGTCTACCACGGACCAAGGGCCATGGAAGAGCTGGTCAACTACGACCCACACTTGGTCGTGGGCATTCTGGGGGGAGCGGCCGGCACGACCCTGGATGCTTTTCAGCTT
>CAYSAG010000117.1:0-14372 GCA_964428935.1 uncultured Planctomycetaceae bacterium
CGTAGGGCGCGATGCCGGTCAGCGCAACGCCGCACTCCAGCTCGTCCAGAATGTCGTACTCGTGACGAGCCTTTCGGTTTCGGCAGACAATTCGCACCTGAGGCTGGTCTTGCTTTGAGCCGCTCTTGCTGCCCATGACCGTCGGTCCTTTGGCTTGCACACCGCTTCGGCCCTGCGCCCAGCTCGCTCCGCCAAGCCCAGCCGACACGCCCGCTGACCGCTTCAGCCAACGCCGACCACAACGAGGAACCGGACTGCAGCCTGGGGCAGGGCGGCACCGCAACCGACGAAGCGACGCAACCAGACGAGGCGCCGCAGCCGACCGACCGAGCCGGCCCCTGTTTCCGTCGCGACGTTGCACGGCACCGCGGCCGATTATAGGCTGGCCAGCAGCGACCGGGAAGAAGCGACGGCTGGGCACGAATAGGCAACCTTCGAGTCGACAAGGGCCTTCGAATCGGCCAGGGCGTTGAGTTTTCGGCTCGTTCCTACGCTCAGCTCCAACCAAACCGCCCTGCTGAACGTGGCGTCGGGCGCCCACCGGAAAGGAGGTGCGAGGTGAAGAGGCTTGGCGGAAGTTTCCGTCTGCACGGCTCGACCGCGGGCTGGTGGTTGTTGGCGGCGCTGTTTCTCGTCGTCCCTTCCCGAGCGGCCGACCAGCCGACGGAACGAGAAGTGGTGACCGGGCTGAAAAGAGCCGTCGCGTTTTTCCGGACCGAGGTTTCCGTGCAGGGCGGCTACTTGTGGCAGTACAGCGCGGACCTTTCGAAGCGGGAAGGTGAGGGACGGGCCAAAGCGACGACGGCGTGGGTTCAACCTCCGGGCACGCCCACCGTCGGCGAGGCCTACTTGACCGCCTACCTGCTGACGGGCGAACCTTTCCTGCTCGACGCCGCAGTCGAAGCCGCCCACGCACTCGTCCGTGGCCAACTTTTGTCCGGTGGTTGGGACTACCGAATCGAGTTTGACCCCCAGGACCGTCGCCGTTACGCGTACCGGGTGGACGACAACCGGTCCGGCCGTCGCAACACGACCACACTGGACGACGACACCACTCAAGCGGCCCTCCGTTTTCTCATGCACGTCGACCAGACGCTGCAGTTTCAAGACACGGCCGTTCACGACGCGGTCCGCTACGCGTTGGACCGCTTGCTGGCGGTCCAGTACCCGAACGGTGCGTGGCCGCAGCGGTTTGTCGAACCGCCGGACCCAGCGAAGTTTCCCGTGTTGCCGGCCAGCTACCCAGAAACGTGGTCGCGGACCTGGCCGCGCCCGGACTACAAGAGCTACTACACGTTCAACGACAACACCATGGCCGACATGGTTCGAACGCTGTTCGAAGCCGCGGAGATTTACAACGACCCTCGCTACGACCGCGCGGCCCGCAAAACGGGTGACTTCATTCTGTTGGCTCAAATGCCCGAACCGCAGCCCGCGTGGGCACAACAGTACGACGCCCGCATGCACCCGGCTTGGGCTCGGAAGTTCGAGCCGCCGGCGGTGACGGGCGGCGAGTCGCAAGGCGTGTTGCGAATCCTGCTGACCGTTTACCGAAAGACGGGCGACCGGAAGTACCTGAAGCCCGTTCCTCGGGCGCTGGCGTACTTGAAGAGGTCGCGCTTGCCGGACGGGCGGCTGGCGCGCTTCTACGAACTGAAGACCAACCGTCCCTTGTACTTCACCAAAGACTACCGGCTCACCTACAGCAGCGACGACGTGCCCACCCACTACGCGTTCGTGGTCGACTCGCACCTGAGCCAGATTGAGTCCGAGTACCGGCGGTTGCTGCAGACGCCGCCGTCGAAGCTGAAGGAGTTTCGTCTTTGGCGAAAGCCCTCGCCGCCTCGGCGGAGCCGCTCGCTGGCCCGACGAGCGGCCGAAGCGCTACGCGCGTTGGACCAGCGGGGCGCGTGGGTCGAGACCGGGCGCCTGCGCTACCACGGCCCGGACGACGACACGCGCCGAATCATTAGCACGCGGACCTTCTGCAACCGACTGCGCACGCTGGCCCAGTACCTGGCGGCTTGTCGCGGCGAGAAATGAGCAACCCGGTCGGCAGGCGGTCGGGCGGAACAGGCCGGTCTTCGTTGAACCGGCGCCGCGGTGCCAGCGGCACGGTCGGGACTGGGCTGCTTCGTGTGCTGTGCGGACCAAAGTCCGTCTGGCGGGCTGAGGCTCGTCTGCGCGTCGGCCGGCCGACCCGTGCAGTTTTGAGGTCGAGCAGCCGGCACGCACCTCTGAAGCCTGTCTTGACGCGTCGACGGGCTTGCCGTACACAACGTGGCCGACTGTCGGAAGCCGTCAGGTACTCGAGCGTGTTTCCGCGCGAACACGGCGCCGCGCCGTGCGCTTCGACGCGGCGGAGAGCGGTGTCGCGAGCGTGGCAGAAGGGTGTCTTCGACGGCGTAGAGAGGAGGTTTTGAGAACCAATGGAAACGGTCTGCGGAGTTCGGTCGCGCCGCGCCACGGGCTGCCGTTGGCTTTCGGCGGTGTGTTGTCTGGCGTTGGTGTTGACCGTCGGCGGTTGTGCGGACAGCGGCTCGTCGGACGGTCGAGGGTCGCCGTCTGCAAAGCCCGCACGGCCGTTGGGTCTCTCGACGTCGGCGGTCGGAGGGCGTCAGCAAGCGAAACAGCAGCGGCCCGCGGAGTCAACGGCTTCGGCTCAACAGACCGCCGCTTCGCCGAGTCCGGTCGGTTCGGCGGTTCGTGCGGCTGGCCAGCCGGCGAGTGCCGTTTCTGCGACGTCGGGTCGCAGCTCGGCGGCCGAGTGTCCGCTGCCACTGGAAGAGCTGCTCCGGCCGTTGCGCGGTCGGCCGAAGTTCCGGCCGTCCGACACGCGGCCCGTCCACGACGACGCTCGCTTGGCCAAGCTGGGCATTCGGAAGTTGGAGTCGAAGCGGCTGCGGCTGTACACCGACCTGGACGTGGCAGCCGTCCGCCAGTTGCCGGCGCTGGTCGACCAGCTGTACGACGCGCTGGAGGCCTACTTCGGTCCGTTGCCTCCCAACCCGGAAGGCACGGACTTCCAAATGACCGGCTACTTGATGAAAGACGTGGAGCTTTTCCGCCGGGCGGGGTTGATTCCGTCGGACTTGCCGCCGGTGGAGCGGGGGCGGCACCGCGGCGCGGAGTTCTGGGTTCGGGACCAGAAGTACGACTACTACCGGCGGCATTTGGTCTTGCACGAGGCCACGCACTGTTTCATGACCGCGGTGCCGCAAACGGAGGGGCCGCTGTGGTACATGGAAGGCATGGCCGAGCTGTTTGCGACTCACGAACTCGGTCCGGACGGCCGGGCTCGCTTCCGAATCATGCCCAGACGCAAGGAAGACGTGCCGGGTTGGGGCCGAGTCACGCTGGTCCAGCAAGACGTGCAACAGCACGGAGTGCGGTCGGCCGAAGCGGTCACTCGGACGCCTGCCAGCGGTGAAGGCGACACCACGGACTACGCTTGGTGGTGGGCTCTGTGCAAGTTCCTCGACGCTCACCCGCGCTACCGCGAACCGTTCCACCAGTTGGCTCGACACCTGGGCGAGGACGCTTTCGACAAACTCTTCTTGAAGTACTTCGCCTCCAGCATGACCGACATTTGGTCGGAGTGGCCGTTGTTCGCTCGAGGCATCGAGTACGGTTACGACTTCGAGCGGGCGGCCGTGAAGTTTGGCACCGGGCGACCGTTGCAAGGCCCCGACGAGGTGAGGCACGTTCGGGTCGCAGCGGACCGCGGGTGGCAGTGCAGCGGCGTGCTGGTCCGGCAGGGCAAGAAGTACCGCGTGACGGCCACCGGACGGTTCGTCTTGGCCGCCGAACCGAAGCCCTGGGTTGCGGAACCCAACGGGGTCAGCATTCGTTACTGTCGGGGGAGGCCGTTGGGCGTGCTGCTGGCGGCGGTTCGGCGTGAGCCGCCGGTGAGCGACCCGGCTCGGCAAAGCATGCTCCACGACTTCGTCGTCGGAACGGGCACGGTGTTCGAAGCACCCGTCACCGGCACGCTCTACTTTCGCGTGAACGATTACTGGAGCGAGCTGGCGGACAATTCGGGCGAGGTCGAAGTGACCGTTCGACAGGCCCGCCCGTCGGTTTCGGTGGCGGGCGGAGGCGAGCGCCCGCACGCCCGCTCGTCCGCTGCTCCGGCTGAGCACTAGCCGGTTGGGTCCCGTCCAGGTTTGGCTGTGCCCTGGACGGTCCGTTCGTCCGCTGTCCCGGACTTCCAGGGACGCAGCGGCGCAGGCGCTGTGGGGGCCGGCGAGGTTCCGTCGGGTCAAAGGTCCCGCGACAAAACCGACAGCGCGTCGGCCAACCGCTGAAGGTCGTCGACGCTGTTGTAAAGGTGGCACGAGACCCGCAGCAGACGTGTCTGCCTCCACGTCCAGACGGGCACCTCAATTCGAAACCGCTGCCACAGCGCTTCCTGCAGAGGGTCGTGCAGCCCGGGCTGCGGTTGGACCTGTGAGGCGGGCAGAGCAAAGCTGAGCATGGGGCCGTACCACTGCGGGCTGTCCGGCACCAGAGGTTCCGCTCCGGCCGCTTCGCTGACCAGCTGCCGAGCCAGTCGGGCCAGCTTGTGTGTGTCTTGGCGGAACCTTTGCAGACCGTAGTCCGCGAGGAACCGAATGGCCGCGGGGACGGCCAAGTAGGGCGAGGGGTCTCGCGTGCCGACCCAGTCGAACTCGTCCAACCAACGTGGGGGCCGTCCGGCCAGGTTCTGTCCCCAGCTCACCACCGCCGGCCGAACCTGCTGGCGAAACTCGTCCGCAACGTAAAGAAAACCACTGCCGAACGGCGCGCAAAGCCACTTGTGACAGCTGGCTGTGTAGAAGGCGCAGCCGAGCTGGCGCAGGCGGAGCGGCAAGGTGGCGAGGGCGTGCGGGCCGTCCACGCACACCGGCACTCCCCGCTGCGACGCCTCCCGACAAATCCGCTCCACCGGCACAATCAGGGCCGTCGGTGAGGTGACGTGGCTGACGACAATCAGCCGAGTGCGCGGAGTCACTCGGTCTAACAACGCGTCGACCAGCTCCTCCTGTCGCTGGGGTCGGAGGGGCCAAGAGGCTTCGACGACGCGAGCTCCCAGCGGCTCGCACGTTTTCTGCCAAATCCGTTTGACCGCGCCGTACTCGTGGTCGGACAACAGCACTTCGTCGCCGGCTCGCAGCGTGGCCGCCAGCGTCCGAGCGACCACGTTCATGGCCGTCGTGGCGTTTTCGACAAAAGCCAATTGGTCCGGCTCGGCTCCAACCAGGTCCGCCAGCGCCCGCCGCGCTTCGTCCAGAGCGTCGTCCAGCGTGCGCAGGTAGAAGTCCATGGGCTGGGCTTCCAGCCGCTGGTACCAGCGCGTCCGCTCGGCCTGGACGACGCGCGGCGACGGACCGAACGAACCGTGGTTCAGGTACGTGACGTCGTCGGGAATCGACCACTCGTGCCGCAGACACGCAAACGGTTGCTCGGGCATGAGACAGACTCCGGCAAGCACTCTCCCTTCCGCGACGGGGCCGGCAGCCTCACCCGGCCGCCACCGACTTCACCCAGCGGGCCGTTTCTGGCCGACCGTCTGGCTTCCCGGCCCTTTCGTTCTCAAGTCACCCTGGTTTCAGCGGCCGCGTTTTCTTCGTCCGGGTCGAACCGAGCCATGACCGCACACCCGCAGGTGTCGCTCCACACATTCACCGACGTGCGGAACATGTCCAGCACCCGGTCGACGGCAATAATCAGTCCTTGGGCTTCCAGCGGCAGCCCGACCGCCTGCAAGACAATGGCCATCATGACCAGCCCGGCGTGAGGAATTCCCGCGGCTCCAATGCTGGCCAGCAGCGCGGTCAGCGCAACCACGATTTGGGAATGCAAGGGCACGGCGCCGAAGTACGCCTGGGCAATGAACAGCACGGCCACGGCTTCGTACAGCGCCGTGCCGTCCATGTTGACCGTCGCTCCCAACGGCAAAACAAACGAACTGATTCGGTTCGAAATGCCCGCCTGCTGTTCGACGCAACTCAACGTTAGCGGCAACGTGCCGTTCGACGACGCCGTCGAAAAAGCGGTCATCAGTGCCGGACTGACCGCCCGAACGTACTTCACCGGCGACCGCCTGGCCACGAACTTCAAAATCAAGGGCAGCGTGACGGTGGCGTGGAAGACCAGTCCGAGCAACACCGTCAGCATGTACCAGCCCAGGCTTTCGAAGACGCCGATTCCCTGCGAGGCGGTTGCGTAGACGACAAAGCCGAAGACGCCCACGGGGGCCAGTCGAATGATGAAAACGGTCAGGTTCATCATGACGTCGAAGCCGGCCTGGAACAGCTCACGCAACACCTGACCGCTGCGTCCTCCCGTGTAGACAATGAAAATGCCCGTCAGAATGCTGAAGGTGATGATGGAAAGAAAATGAGCGTCGGCCAAAGCCTGCACCGGATTCGGGGGAATCATGCTGTTGACCAGTTCGGCCACAATGCTGGTCAGCGAGCCTTCGTGAGCGGCCAAAACGGCTTCGCTACCTCCCGGCAGTTCCGCGCCGAACCCAGGACGAATCAAGTTGACCGCCGTAATTCCCGTCACAATGGCCAAGAAGCTGGTGCTGACGTAGTAGACCAGGGTCTTGCCGAACAGCCGTCCGAAGCGGCGGGTGTCGCCGACCGATGACACGCCTGTCACCAGTGAGGTGACAATCAACGGCACCGTAATCATTTTCAGCAGCCGAAGGAAAAGCTCGCCCGTGTAGTGCGACGCGATTGTCACTCGGCTGGCAAAACCGCCGCCGTGTCGTTCGTAGAAAGGCAACCACCCGGGATGGGTTCGCTGCAGTTCTTGACGCGAGGCCACGGAGAAGTGCGTAACGACGGGCCGGCCGTCGACGCGGCGAGCGTACTGAATGGCAATTTGGCGGTCGTCCTCGACCAGGTGGACTCGGCGCTGCGTCACGCGAGCGGTCCACAACACGAAGACCCTCGCACCGGCAGGCTGCTGCTCCCGTCGAGCGACCAGCCTCGGAAACCGCTGACGCACTCGCTCCAGCGACGGAAAAAGCAGCTCAAACTTTTCGCGGCCCGTGGCGTCCGTCGCCAGCACGCGCCACTTGCCCGAAACGGTTTCGCGTTTGAGCTCGAGCTGAAAGGAGACTTGCTGGTCCGGCAACTCCACCTCGCCCGGGTTGACCGCCAGTCCGAACACCGCTCCCACCGCCAGCGCGGCCAAGATTTGGTAGTGCAGAGGAAGTCGCAGCAGACGCCTGAGCATGGTGTCGGTTCCTTGTGCGTCGTCGGAGCGGCCGCGTGACCCGACCCGACCGCGCGGTGACTCGACGGCCAGACGTCCGGCTCCAGCCGCGCCGAGCCGCTTCGCCCTCGGTCCCGGCCGTTTGCACAGGCCGTCTTTCTAGCGTGGCTGTTGTTGCATCAGACGACGGTACCGGGCCAAGGCCATCAGCGGGAAGTAGGTGCGGTACAGGTGGTACTTCAGGTAGAAGACCTTGGGGAACCCCGTGCCGGTGAAAAAGTCTTCCTTCCAGGTGCCGTCTGGCTGTTGCGTGTCGAGCAAGTAGCGGACGCCCCGCTCGACCGCCTCCGACCGCACTTCGCCGGCGGCCATCAATCCCATGAGAGCCCACGCGGTTTGCGAGGCGGTCACCGGTCCGCGGCCGCGCAGGGAAGGGTCGTCGTAGCTGGCTGGGCTCTCGCCCCAACCGCCGCACGGCTGCTGGTGGTCCTTCAGCCACTGAGCGGCGGCGCGAATGCGTCGGTCGGTGGGAGGAACGCCGACGGCCGTCAGGCCCACCAGCGTCTGCCACGTTCCGTAAATGTAGTTGACGCCCCAGCGTCCGTACCAACAGTGGTCCGGCTCCTGGCGAGCCCACAGGAACTCGACGCCCGACTCCACCGCCGGGTGGTCGTTGGGCAGCCCGAGCAGCGACAGCATTTCCAGCACGCGAGCGGTAATGTCGCAGCAGCTGGGGTCGATCATGGCGTTGTGGTCGGCGAACGGCACGCGGGTGAAAATTTCGCGGTTGTTGTCTTTGTCGAACGCCGCCCAGCCGCCGTCGCTGTTTTGCATGGCCAGCACCCAGCGAGCGCCTCGTCGAATGGCGCTCAACACCGGCCGAATTCGTTCGACCGTCCAGTAAGCCTCGTCGGCCGAACGGGTTCGTCCGGCCAGGACGGCGGTCGCGTCGCGGTCCGACTCGTGCGGGCTCCACTCGTCCACCAAGAAATCAGCCGACCAGTTCTTGAGCGGCAAGCTTCGGCGCAGAGCCATGAGGACCATGGCCGTGTCGTCGACGTCCGGGTAGAACACGTTGTTGAACTCGAAGTACCACCCGGACGGCTCGTGTCCGCGATTCCGGACCGCCCAGTCGCCCGGTTGCCGGACCTCCTTCTCCAGCAGCCACTTCACGGCCCGACGGACGGCCAAGTGCTCCGGCGGCACGTCGGCCTCCCGCAGCGCAATGAGAGCAATGGCCGTGTCCCACACCGGCGACTTGCACGGCTCCAGCCGGTCCGTGTCCCCTTCCGAAATGGTCAGCTTCTCCAATTCGTGCATTTGCCGCCGGAAGGGCTCGGAGTCTTGGTCGTAGCCCAGGCAGACCAGGGCAATGACGCTCCAAACAATGGGCGGAAAAATGGCCCCCAAGCCGTCGCTGCCCTCGAACCGCTCGAACATCCATTCCGCAGCCCGCCGCACCGCTCGACGCCGCAGCGGTCGAATGTGCCACCGGTCCAGCCATTTCAGGACGACGTCGACGGCGCGGAAGAAGCGTCCCCAGTCGATGAGCGTGCGAGTGGTCAGTTGGTCGAGGTGTCGGGCCGGCTCCATGGTCATGGGCAGCTCTTCGGGACTGCGCAGAAACAGCTCGCGAATGTTCTGCGACTCCGGCACGCGAACCGAAGGACGGAGAGCCCAGAGGAGGCTGAGCGGCACAATGATTGTGCGGGACCACGAAGACATTTCGTAGATGTTCAGCGGGGCCCACCACGGAATCAGCGTCAGCTCGGGCGGCACGGCCGGGCACTTCTCGTACGAAAGCACTCCCAGCAGCGCCAGGTAGTACCGGGTGAAACTGTTGACAGCCTCGGCCCCGCCAGCTCGGCGAATGGCCTGACGAGCCCGCACCATGTGCTCGGCGTCCGGTGAGTGTCCCAACAGCTTCAACGCAAAGTAGGCCTTCACCGACGCGCTGATTTCCAACGGACCGCCCGGGTACAAAGACCAGCCGCCGTCGGGCAACTGTTTGGTCAAAATGTAGTTGGCGGCGCGTCGGGCTTTTTCGTAGTAGGGGCTGTCGGGGGCGAGCAGCGGCGAGCTCTTGGGGCGGTCTTTGCGGCAGCCGTCCAGAAACGCCAGCAGCAAAATGTACTCCGACTCCAGAATCGTGTCGCCCTCCAGTTCGCCGACCCAGTAGCCGTCCGGGTGCTGAGTCGACAGCAAGTAGTCGACCGTCCGCTGAATGGCGACGTCGACGGCTTGGCGGTGTTCGCGGCCCAGTGTCTGCCAGGCAGACGGCTGCGCAAACCGCGGCCCGGAACCGACGTCGGTGTGTGGAGCGTCAAAGCGAATCCGTCGCGAGTGGAGCCACCCAGAACTCATTTCGGGCACCTTTCGTTTCAAGAGCCGGCCAAGCACGCCCCTGGCGCGGGAAGTGCGACACGAAGTCCGGACGTCCGCTCGGGCGTCCGGGGAGGCGAGAGTCTCCGTCGACGCGTCGGAGCCGTTCACGGCACTTCGACCGGCTGGCCGACGCGCCTCCGTTCTCGCCCGGCCTTTCAGGCTCGTGTCTTTCGGTCGCGCACCTGGTTAGACCGCTGGCGCACACAGACCCGGTGCGGCAGAACCAGAAGTCCGAGTGGGCAAGAAGCGTTCCTCCCGTTCCCGCTTCCCGCCAGCCGGACGGCCCGGTTGTCGAGCCGGAGACGTCGTCCGCTCCAGGCCGACCGACCCAGGCCACCTCACAAACAGCCACTTCGAGGGGGCCGAACCCCTCTTCAGAACGGTTTCGAACCGGCCGGCCCGCAACCGGACCAGGCTGAAGAAGGCAAGGCCAAACGGAACGAAACGTTTGGCTGTCACAAGTGGATCGTACGCGCCGAACCGACCGCCTGCAAGCTCAACCCGACCGTCGGCGTCTTGTTCAACCGCGTGTGTGAGCGGTCAGGACGGCGGTGTGTCTGCGGCCAGTTGTCGCACCGCCTGCCGCAGCTCGGCGGCCCCGAAGTACGTCTCGCCACCCTCCACCGTCACCTCGAAACCCAAGTCCTCCAGCATTTGGAAGTCGTCGCCAGCCGGCTGTCCTTTCGTCGTCAAGTAGTCGCTGACGAAAATCGAGTTGGCCGGGTAGAGGCCCAGCGGCTGCAGCCACCGCAGGTTGACCTCGCGTCCGCCGGCAATCCGAATCTCAGTTTGGGGGTGAACGAAGCGGAACAGACACAGCACTTTGAGGCAGTAGCGCGGGTTGAGCGTCCGGACGTCCTGCAGCCGCGTGCCGGGAATGGGGTGCAAGAAGTTGACCGGAATCGACTCGGGGCGGAACGGCAGCAGCTCCAACGCCGAGTCGACCACGTCTTCCTTCTGTTCGCCCATGCCCACAATGACCCCGCAACACAGCTCCAGTCCGGCCTGCCGAGCCACTTGCAGCGTGCGGACCCGTTCGTCGTACGAGTGGGTGGTGCAAATCGTTTCGTAGAAGCGGCGGCTGGTGTTCAGGTTGTGGTTGATTCGGTCGACGCCCGCAGCCTTCAGACGGCGGGCCTGCTGCTCGGTGAGCAGTCCCAGCGAGCAGCACACGTGCAGACCCAACTCTTGCTTGATTCGACGAACGGCCGCCGCCACCCGCTCCACTTCCCGCTCCGTCGGACCGCGGCCGCTGGAAACAATGCAGTAGGTTCGAGCCTTGTTCGCAGCGGCTTGCCGAGCACCGGCCAACAGCTCCTCTTCCGACACCAGCGGGTACTTTGGAATGGGGGCCTGCGAGTCGACGGCTTGCGAACAGTAGCCGCAGTCTTCCGAACAGAGGCCGCTCTTGGCATTCCGCAAGAAGTAAAGCTGGACTCGGTTGCCGAAGTGCCGACGCCGCACCCGGTACGCCGCAGCCAGAAGGTCCAGCAACTGTTCGTCGGGGCACTCGAGCACCCGCAGTCCCTCGGAGCGACTAATCCTTTGGCCGTCCAAAGCCCGCTCGGCCAAGCGGTCCCACTCCGTTCCGCCAGCGGGTCTTTCTCCCGCGTCAACGGCCCGGTCGAACGCTTCGACACCGCCACGACAGACGGCGTCTCGACCCGACGCACTTTCCATGAAAAGGGCTCCCGTTGCTTTCGAGCAGACCAGTTTTGAGGGCGTCCGGCGGTGCGAGCCTCCCGCGCTGCCGCAGCCGGCTCGGACCCGACCAAGCTGGAGACGACGGAACGTGTCGCCCCGGCCGCGGCGAACGAAGACGGCGCGCTGGTCGCACGACCGGCCGCCGCGGCCAGCCGGGACCGGACGAGAGCAGCATTGTAGTGCAAGGCGGCCAAGTGAGAACCGTCGCGCGGGCGAGCCGGTCTCAGGTCCGACCGACCGCGGACGGCCGGACGGACCGCAGTTGACCCGCTCCGCCGGACTGGCCGGCCGCGAGCCGTTGTGGTAAACGTCGACGGGCTGGGCCGTCACCGGCGGACGTTGTGGCGTGCTGCGGCGTGTCTTGCACCGGCTGCGGACAAGGGCGGCGAGCGCGCACGGGCCGTCGAGCGTCGAGCCGCTCGCTTTCGGCCCGGCGTCGAACCCCTTTCTGCGAAGCGGCAACGCGTCGAGAAAAGGAGCCCGAGAATGTCTGAGTACTTCGTCAGCCGAAGGGAATGCTCGCGGTTCACGCCTTTCGACGGCGTGACCATGCACACCATGACCGCTCAAAGCATGACCTTGAGTTTGGTGGAAATGGAGCCGGGGGCGGTCATTGAAGAGCACTCGCACCCGCACGAGCAAATTGGCATGCTGCTGGAGGGAGAGGCGCGGTTCCGCATTGGCGACCAGGAACGGGTGCTGCGAGCGGGCGACATGTACCGCATTCCGGGTGGGGTTCCGCACCGGGTTGCCGCGTTGGACGCGGGGGCCAAAGCGCTGGACACCTTCCACCCGGTTCGAGAGGACTACCGCTGACCTCGTCAGAAGCTGGCCGGGGTTTCGTGCCAGAGGCGCGACCGCGCGCCGAACGGAAGCAGTCCAGAAGTTTCAGGGCCAGCTTCCCGTGGCCGGTTCGTTGCGCGACGAAGGTGGAAGCGAGTGAGCGCGTCCCGCCGGCTACAGCAGCCGGTGTTGAGCCGGCCGGTTCGGGCCCCGGGGGTCACAGCAGCCAGTTCGGGTCGCTCGACTGGTTCGAGCCCAGAAGGACTGGTTCGGGCAGAGAATCGGAAAGCCCCAGCAGCGCCAGCAACTCGGGCTTGACGTCTCGGTCGAGTGCGGTCAATTCGTTTTCGTCGAGGGCCAGGGCGGCGGCGCGGCGAGCTTGCTCCAGTTCAGCCTGTCGGCGCCTTTCCAGGGACTGAAGGATTCGGCGAGCGAACTGGCGGAAGTCGACGGGCTTCAAAAAAATTTCCTCGACGCCCCGAGCCCTCAGGTCCTCGAACAGCCGTGGCTCGTTCACTCCGGTCAGCACAAAGACCAGCGGCGGTTCGGGCAGCGAAAGCAGTTCCACGCACAGAGCGTGTCCGTGTCGGCGCGGCATTCGCATGTCCGTCACGACGGCGTCGTAGCGGTAGAGCTGCAGTTTTTGTTGAGCTTCGAGGCCGTCGCTGGCCGTGTGGCACTCCACACAGACCCGCCGCAGCGCCTCGACCGTCAGCTTCCGAACCGCTCGGTCGTCGTCCACGACCAGCACTCGGTAGGTTCCTGTCAGACTTTTCGGCATGCCCCTCCCCCAAAAAGTCTCTGAGGACGACGGCTGGAGTTCGTCGGCGACGAATCACCGCGGCGGCCGGCCGCACGGGACCGACCGCCGGCCAGTCAAGTCTAGGTCACCCAGACCGGTCGGCCGGGACGCCGCCGGTCCCAGTTGGCGGACGCAAACGCGGCGGCGCAAAACGCAAGCCGGTTGTGCGGGTCGTGACGCTTGGACCACCACCCGCTCAACCGGCTCGCCGCAGCCGCCTTCACCCGGTTCGTCTGTGGGCGGCCTCCGGGAAAGCTTTCCGGCAGCGAGTCGCTCGCCCCGTCTGAAGAGCGCGACCAACGTCGCCGCAAACGGGCTACGGCTGAAACCGCTGCTCAACTCGCCGCCCAATGGCTAAGCCGAGCAGCTTGACAAAGCCCTCGCCCAGCTCGGCTCGCAGTCGAGCACCCTGGTCGGCGGGCTGGAACTCGACCCGCAGCGTGTCGTTCTCTTCTGTGAAAGCCTGCAGGACGACCGGCCCAGGTCCGCGTCCCGTGTTCAGTCGCTCGGCCCACGGCCGGGCGTTGACGACCAGACGGAACGGCGTCGCCGCGCCGGCCACTCGCACACGCCCTTCTTGCACCGCGTCAATGGCCGACTTCAGCACCGGCACGGCTTGCGGTCCCCCGACGGCGAACCAGACCGCTCCGTTGCCACCACCCACGTACACCGAGGGCTTTCCGCCGTAAAGCTGCTCGTCTCGCTTCCGCACCCGCTGTCCGCGAATGCGGTGGACGGTCACGCCTTTGTACGACAAAGCGTTCAACTGCATTTCGGCCAGTTTCGAGCGACTGTTGAGGTGCTGGAAGATTCGAGCGAACGAGCGGACGACGCGGTCTGAGTCGGCCACTTTCAACGCACCGACCAGCACCAGACCCTCGGGACTGGGCTGCCGCATTTGGAGAAAGCCGTCGACGTGTCCCTGGTCGACGGTGCGTCGCAGGACGTCGACCAGGTCGCGGACGGCCGTCTTCGTGGGTTCGTCGTTCAAGCCGGCTGTGGCTCGCCGCTCGAACAAATCCAGAAACGCCCGGAACGACGCCTGGCCTTGCTTCGACAACGACCAGGAGACGCTGACGGTGGCGGGAGCGTCGGACTGAAGAACCGCTTCGAACCGGCTCCGTCGACCGGCCACGTTCTGCAAGTAGTCGCTGAAGGAGCTGCTGGCCTTCACCGACAACTCGGCCTCGACCACCACCTTGTGCGACTGCGGAGAAACGTCGAGGCCGAGTGTGAATTGCTGGCCGTCCTGAATGGCCATTTCGATGAGTTCAAGAAGCGACTCGACGTTGGTTTTTCGCAGATTGAATTGCTCCGGGCTTTCATTGCCTCGCGGCTTCAACTGGGCCTCCGCACCGGCTCGAATGCTTTGAGCCAACACGTTCCGCAGGGCGTCGGGCACGCTGGTCAAGTCGGCTCGAACCGCCACTTCGTAGCGAGAGGTCAACGAGGCCACCAGCTTCTCCGGGTCCGGCAGCTCCCGCTCCAG
>CAYSAG010000118.1:0-14368 GCA_964428935.1 uncultured Planctomycetaceae bacterium
GAAAGCCTTTCGCCAGTCGGCCGGCCTTCGTCCTTTCAGCAACGGCACCAGGCTGCGTCCTTGCATGTCCGGCGGCACCGGCACGCCGGCAATGTCCAAGAACGTTTCCGCGAAGTCCAGGTTGGAGACCAGGTCTTTGTTCACGCTGCCCGGCCGGACCACGCCCGGCCACCGCACCAGCAGCGGCGTGTGCAACGACTCTTGGTACATCCACCGTTTGTCGAACCAGCCGTGCTCGCCCAAGAAAAAGCCCTGGTCCGAGCTGTAAATGACCACCGTGTTTTCGGCCAGACCGTGTTGGTCCAGGTAGTCGAGCAGGCGTCCGACGCTGTCGTCGACCGACCGAATGCAGCGCAGGTAGTCTTTCATGTAACGCTGGTACTTCCAACGAACCAGGTCTTTTCCCGTGAGGTTCGCCTTGCGGAAAGCTTCGTTCTTCGGTTCGTAGGCGGCGTTCCACTGTCGAAGTTGCTCGGGCGTCAACCCACGCGGCGGAACCAGCTTCAAGTCCTGAGCCGTCATGGTTTGAGCAATGGTCATGTCTTGGACCTTGGCTGGAGTGCCGCGGCCCGAGTAGTCGTCGAATAGGGTGTTCGGTTCAGGAATGGTCACGTCGTCGTAAAGGTGCAGGTACTTCAGCGCCGGCTGCCAGTTGCGGTGCGGGGCTTTGTGCTGGACCATGAGCAAGAACGGCCGAGCGGGGTCGCGTCGCTCCTCCAACCACTTCAACGCCAGCTCGGTAATGATTTCGGTGGTGTAGCCGACGTGCTTGACCCGCTCCTGGTGACCGTCTCCGTTGGCGTCGCGCAGCATGACTGGGTTGTAGTACGGCCCCTGGCCAATCAGCACTTCCGAGTAGTCGTAACCCTGCGGAGCCATGTGCTCGCCGAGGTGCCACTTGCCAATGATGGCCGTTTGGTAGCCGGCCCTTTGCAACAGCTTGGGAAAGGTCTGCTGGTGGCCGTCGAACTTGTTGCCGTTGCAGTAGAACCCGTTCAAGTGGCTGTACTTGCCTGTCTGAATGACCGCTCGCGACGGGCCGCAAAGGGAGTTCGTCACCAGGCAGTTGTCGAACCGCATGCCTTCGCGAGCCAAGCGGTCAATGTTCGGAGTCTGGTTCAGGTTCAGCCGGTAGGGACTGACGGACTGGTAAGCACTAATGGCTTGGTAAGCGTGGTCGTCGGAAAAAATGAAGAGGATGTTGGGGCGTTTCGTTTTCGAAGCGGCCTGCAACCCCGACGGCTTGGCGCTCAACACGCCAACGCTCAACAGCAAAGCCAGTGCCGACAGCAGCCGACCAAAACGGCTGCAACTCACGAGGCTTGGACGAACGGCTCTCATTGAACGAAACCTCCAGCAACGAAGCCCGGCGGATCAACCAACGGCGGGAAAACGCCGACCAGCGAGGACGAGCCGGCCCCTGCCGGCACGAAAAGGTCGTTGTGCTACGACCCGGTGGGACGCCCAATCAGCTTGAGCCAGCTTACCCCTCTTGGCAGTACAACGCAAACCAGCGTGAAGGGCCAGCGAGGCCGCTCGACCGGTCCGAACGAGCACCGCCGACGAACCAGCCGTGTGGGGAGAGAATCGCCTCCGGCAGGCCGAGCTTGGCCACTGCAGCGCGGTTCGTGTATAAACCGTCGTCGCTGTGTCTGGCGGTGTGGAGCGGTGAATTGGCGGACGGTGCGGTCCGCTCGTCTGGTGTCCGCAGCGTCGGTTCGAGGTTCAAGTCTTGAGCAACGAGACGGTTCGAACAATGTACCGCGTCGGAATTTTGGGGTTTGGCTTCATTGGCAAGGTGCACGCGTACGCTTACGCCAGTTTGCCGTTTTACTACGACCCGCCTCCCGTCGAGGCCCGTGTGACTCACGTCGTGACGGCGCGTCGCGAAACGGCCGAGAAGGCCCGCCGTGTTCTCGGGGCCGAGGTCGCGTCGACCGACTTTCGTGTCGTTACCGAGTCTCCAGAGGTGGACATTGTCCACATTTGCACGCCGAACAACCTGCACCGCGACGCGTTGCTGTCCGCGTTGGCTCACGGCAAGCACATTTACTGCGACAAGCCGCTGGTCGCGACGGTGGACGAGGCGGAGCAGGTCCGAGCAGCGATGAAGGGCTACACGGGCGTGGCTCAAATGACCTTTCACAACCGCTTCTTCCCAGCCACCCTGCGGGCAAAGCAACTGGTCGACGAAGGCCGGCTGGGAGACGTCCTGCAATTCCGCGCCGCCTACCTGCACGCCGGCAGTGCCGACCCAAAAGCACCGTTGAAGTGGAAGCTGACGGCGGCGGCCGGCGGAGGAGTCATTGCCGACCTGGCCTCGCACGTGCTCGACCTGGTCGACTACCTCATTGGCCCGTTCGACTCCTTCACCGCGTTGACTCACCGTCCGTACGCCGAGCGGCCGTTGCCGGACGACCCCGCCCGCATGGCTCCAACAGACGCCGAAGACTGCGTGGTCGCGCTGGCTCGACTGGTCGGCGGAGCGGTCGGCACGGTCGAAGCCACCAAACTGGCCACCGGCACGGAAGACGAGCTGCGACTGGAGATTCACGGGAACCGGGGAGCCGTCCGTTTCAACCTGATGGACCCACACCACTTGGACTTCTACGACTCAACCCTTTCGGACCAGCCCTTGGGGGGAGAGCGCGGTTGGCGTCGAATCGACACCGGACAACGCTACCCCAAACCGGCAGCCAGCTTCCCCAGCCCGAAGGCCGCCATTGGCTGGCTCCGAGCTCACGTGGCCTGCCTGGCCAACTTCCTCCAGGCTGTGGCCGAGGGGAGGCCGGCCGAGCCGGGACTGGAGCAAGGCATTCGCGTGCAGTACCTGATGGATTGTCTGAAGCGGTCGGCCGCGACAGGAAGCTGTGTGGCCGTGCCGGAGGCGGCTCGGTAGACACGGCCGAACTCTGACGACGCCGGTGCTCACCGCTCAGCTCCGGAGCCCGAAACGCGGCGTCAGCCAGGACGGCCGGAGGGAACCGGCCAGACGAGAACCACAAAGCCGTTCTGCAAGTGAGCATGAAAGTCAAGCGTTTGCTGATTGGCTTGGGCAAAGTCGCCGCTTCGTGCGGTCTGCTGGCGTACCTGTTCTGGGACGCCTACCGCAGCGACGCGTTCACGTACTTGTGGCAGCAGCCCAAGCAGTGGCCGCTGTTGGCGGTTGCGCTGGTTCTTTGCCTTGTTGCCGTGGTCTTGACGTTGGTGCGGTGGTGTCTGCTGGTTCGAGCGTTGCGAATGGCGTTCGGGTTGCGCGACGCGTTGCGAATTGGCTTCCTCGGCTACTTGTTCAACTTGGCTCCCATGGGCATTGTGGGCGGAGACATGTTGAAGATGTTCTTGCTCGCCCGGGAGCAACATGCTCACCGGCCCGAAGCGGTCGCGACGGTGGTGGTCGACCGGTTGATTGGTCTTTACGCGCTGTTTGTGGTGGCGTCGGTGGCGGCGCTGGTCACGGGTTTTTTCCGCACCACGGTGCCGGAAGTGCGCTTGGTGTGTTGGGCCACGTTTGCGGCGGCTGTGGTGGGAGCGGTCGCAGCCGCGGTGGCTTGGTTGCCGGTCGTGCCGTTGGAGCGGGTTCGTCGGGCCGTCGAGCGAATTCCTTACGGCGGAGCCACGTTGGCGCGAATGGTTGGAGCGGTCGAGCAGTACCGACGACGTCCTGGAACGCTGTTGGTCGCTCTGCTCTTCAGCTTCGGCGTTCACTCCTGCTTTGCCACGGCCATGTACCTGATTGCTCGCAGTCTCTTCTCGCTCGTTCCGCCTTTGTCCATGCACTTTGTCGTGTGTCCGCTCAGTGCCGCGGCCGGCGTGTTACCGCTTCCGATGGGACCGACTGAGTTTGTGCTGGACCGCCTCTACCTGTTCCTTCCCGTCCCCGGCGGCTCGCCCATGCGCCCCGGACAAGGCCTGGTCGTCGTCTTGGCGTACCGAGTCATTACGTTGATTGTGGCCGGAATCGGCTTGGCGTACTACTTGACGTGCCGAAAAGAGGTGGCCGAGGTTTTGGAGCATCCGGACGAGTTCGTAGAGCCGTCGCGGCAGTGACCGAGCTGACAGCCCAAGGGCTTCTTGGAATCCACGCCGGACGCTCGGTAAGATGGCTTTGAGGGGGCAGCTCTTCTTGGAGAGGGCGGTGGCGTTTCGGACTCGACCGGCCAGCTGCCTGGGGCAGTCCACTTCGGGCGAGACCAGCCAAGCCAAGAGCGGGACGGGAGGAGGACGCATGACGAGGCGAAGACTCTCTTGGCGTTCGCTGACCGCGGCCGACCTCATGCGCCGTGACGTCGTGGTCGTCGGGCCGAACGACTCGCTGCTGGACGCGCTGGAACTAATGACGGAAAACCACGTCAGCGGGCTGCCCGTCCTGGACGCTCGCGACAAGTGCGTCGGCGTGATTTCGGCCACGGACATTTTGACGTTCGAGCAGGAGCAATCGGAGCGGACGGCGGAGCAAGACGGCTTCTCGGCTTTCTTCGACCCGCAAGCTCAACGTTGGGTGGCCGTCCGAGTGCGGGCCGGGCTGGAGGAACTGGCCGACGTGCGAGTCCGTGAGGTCATGTCTCGCGAGTTGGTTGCCGTGCGTCCCAACACACCCGTGAAAAAGGTGGCCCAGCGAATGGTCGAAAGCGACGTTCGCCGAGTGCTCGTGCTGGACGACCAACAGTTCCTGCACGGCATCATTTCGTCCATGGACTTCGTGCGGTTGTTGGTCGAGCTGTAAGAGCCCGTAAGCGGCTTCGAGACGGTGGAACACCGTCGTCCGGCCAACCGAGTTTTTTTCCGGACCGACGTTCGCCCACGAAAGCGGTGCGGCGCTTGGGCGTCGTTACGCTTGAAAACCGCCCGACTCGGAAGCGTCCGACGCCTGCCCCGAGCTGCGCTCGCCACTGCCAGCCTCACCCTGGCCGCCCGCCGACTCGTCCTCGTCCGGCGTCAGTTCCATTAGGTTCGTCGGGCAAATGTCCTGCTCGCCGCACTGCTTGCAAACGATTCGAATCAAGTCCGAGCCGCCCAGTCGAATCTGCTGCTCCTGGCAGAGCTGGTACAGCTGCTTCAAATGGACGCACACCATGGCTCCTGCTTTCCCTTCTGGCTGTTGGCGTTTTCTAAACGGCGGACTCGATGCCCCGCCGCGCTGCGGGCACTGGCTCCGGCGTTCGCGCCGCTCGGCCGCCGTGCTTCGACGCGTTTTTCTTCGACACTGGTGGCTCACCGCAGAAACACCGTTGGTCAAAGTCCACCGCGAATTCTAAAGCCTTCGCTAGCGAGTTGGCACGGAACAACACCCCCGCTTTTCTGCCAACGGGCAACCGACCTCCAGACCGAAGCCGCTCGGAGGTTGCGCGCCAACCGGTCCCACCGAACGACTTTGAAGCGCAAGCCGGCACGCGGCGACGAGGCGGCACGCGGTCGCCGCCCCGAAGCCGCGCGCTCACCACGTTGCCGGACCCGACTCGCCCGCCGTTCGGTTGCAAACCCGCGGTGGCGACGGTGGAATAGAAACGGCGTCGCTGCGACGCACCTTCCTTCTTGTTTCTTCGTGGGCGGCCCTGCCGAGCCCGCTGACGAACTGCCATGAGTCAGCCCGCCCGCTGCGGCCGGCAAGCCGCTGTGAAAAGAAACCAGTCGCTCCCGGTCGGAAGCGACCCCCGAACAGCTTCGACGCCTCGCCGACTGACCGGCCACGAGCGGAAACAGCCTACGAAGGGAGACGCCGACATGAGACGACGTTTTCGGGTTGTCTGTCCAGAGCGCCAGATTGCTGTGTTGACGGCACAGGCCGTCTTGTTGAGCTGGGTCTGTGTGTCGCTCGGTGCGGCTCCGGCCACTCCAGGCCGGGACCAGCAACCTGCGGCGAACAGGGAGCGGACCGGGCCGTCCGCACACCGCAACCTGGTCCGCAACGGCGGTTTCGAGAACGGCTTGAAAGGCTGGTCGCCGTTTTGGACGCGCGAGCCTGGCGCTGGCACGGCCACGCTGGAACGAAAAGACTGTCCGTCGGGACGTCAGTGCGTGCGTTTGAGCCACACGGGGAGTCAGGACTGGAGTTTTTCGCCGGAGGTGAGCTTGGACGTTGCTCCCGGCGACGTCGTCGAGCTGTCGGCGTGGGTCCGGCACGAAGGCCGCGGCACTTTTTCTCTGAGTGCCATTGCTTACGACGGCCAAGGCCGCGTGGTGGATTGGGACTACGGCGGTCGGCCTCTGGGCGGCAACACGGGCTGGAAGCGCATTCGCCGTCGCATTGTCGTGGGCGGCAACGTGCGTCGGCTGGTGCCGCGGCTCATGGGCAGCGGGCCGCAAACGCTTTGGGTCGACGACTTCACCGTGGTCCGGGCAGGCCGGTTGGAAGACCTGCGAGCAAAGGACCTGCCGGCCACGTTGACGGTCAGGAACCGAGCCATTGAACTGACGCTGAAGACCTCAGACGGGACGCTTTCGGTCCGCGACCTTCGGACCGGACGCCTTTGGCAGCAGCGGCCGCTCCGGCAACACGGTGTGGTGCTCAAAGCTTCGGCCGCCGGCACCCGGCTCGACTGGACCTGGCTTGTTCCGTCTTTCGACCTGGAGGTGCAGGTGAGGGCCGAGCTGGACGGGCAGCGTCCCGAAGCCGTGCTCACGCTGACCGCTCACGGAGAGCTGCCGGCGTCCCTCCAGTACCCCTACCCGTTCGTCACTCAGCGCGGCACCTACCTGGTCGTGCCCATGAACGAGGGCATTTCGTACCCGGTGGACGACGAGTCGATTCGGCAACGGCGGTTGATTGCTTACGGGGGTCACGGCATTTGCATGGCCTTTTGGGGAGCGACGGACGGGCGAAGCGGCTACGAAGGGATTTTCGAGACACCGGACGACGCGTCCATTCGCATTGCTCGGCTGGACGGTCTGCTCTGCTTGGCTCCCGAGTGGGACGGGCAGAAAGGCCGCTTTGGCTACGCTCGCCGCCTTCGCTACGTCTTTTTCGACCGGGGCGGGCACGTGGCCTTGTGCAAGCGGTACCGTCAGTACGTACAGGACCAAGGTCGGCTGGTGACGTTCAGCCAGAAATTACAGAAAAACCCCAATGTCGACCTGCTGATTGGAGCGGTGAATGTGTGGTGTTGGGAGCGGGACGCGCTGGCCATTGTCCGCGAACTGCAGCAGGCGGGAATCAAACGAATTCTGTGGAGTCACCGACAGCCGCCCGAGGTCATTCGAGCCATGAATGAGTTGGGCGTGCTGACCAGCCGCTACGACATCTACCAGGACGTCATGAACCCGGAGAACTTTCCGAAGCTGTGGGGAGTCCACCCGGACTGGCCGACCGAGGCGTGGCCGGACGACCTGATCCTCGACCGCAACGGCGACTGGCTTCGCGGCTGGCGAGTCCGGGGCAAGGACGGCAAGTGGTACCCGTGCGGCGTGTTGTGCGACCGGCGAGCGCCGGAGTACGCTCGCAAACGCGTGCCGCCCGAGCTGAAGACGCACCCGTACCGCTGCCGCTTCATCGACACCACAACGGCCGCTCCGTGGCGAGAATGCTACAGCCCGAACCACCCCATGACCCGCAGCGACAGCCGTCACTGGAAAATGGAACTGCTGCGGTTCATGTCCGAGAAAATGCGACTGGTGACCGGCAGCGAGACCGGACACGACGCGGCCGTTCCCTACGTCCACTACTTCGAAGGCATGCTCAGCCTCGGGCCCTACCGAATTCCCGACGCCGGCCGCAACATGGCCAAGATTTGGGACACCGTCCCCGAACGAGTGGCCAAGTTCCAGGTTGGCCAGCGCTACCGGCTGCCGTTGTGGGAGCTGGTCTACCACGACTGTGTGGTCGCCCAGTGGTACTGGGGCGACTACAACAACAAGCTGCCGGCCATTTGGGACAAGCGCGACCTGTTCAACGTCCTTTACGGCACTCCGCCCATGTTCATGTTCAACCGCCGGTTCTGGCAGGAGCACAAGCAGCGGTTCGTCGAAAGCTACAAGAAAATCAGTCCCGTCGCTCGAGCGACCGGCTACAGCGAAATGACCGACCACCGTTTCTTGACGCCAGACCGCGACGTCCAGCAGACGCGTTTCGCCAACGGCGTGGTCGTCACGGTGAACTTTTCCGACCGGCCGTTCCGCCTCGAGGACGGCACGGTGGTCGGAGCGAAAAGTTTCCACGTGGAAGGTCTGCCCGAGTCGCCCTGACCGGACGACGGGCTGGTTCGCCACGCCGACGACCAACGAACGGGCGGACCGCAGGACGGACGGTGCCGTCCTCGCTAGCCGGACAACGTCCCTTTCGACGACGGCACGCCCGGCTGTCGGTCGTCCACGGCCACGGCTTGGCGGAGCGCTCGGGCTGCGCCCTTGAAGACCGCTTCGGCAATGTGGTGGCTGTTGCAACCGTAGTGCAGCAGCACGTGCAGGTTCATGGGAGCGTTCGCGGCGACGGCCTGCCAAAACACGTCGACCAGCTCCGTGTCGAACTGGCCGACCTTCTCGGTCGGGAACTTCAAGTCGCTCACGTACCAGCCCCGGCCGCTCAGGTCGACGGCCACCGTCACCAGCGTCTCTTCCATTGGCAACGTCTGGCTGCCGTACCGAGCAATGCCGCTCTTGTCGCCCAACGCCTCTTGCAACGCTCGGCCGAAGCAAATGCCGACGTCTTCGACCGTGTGGTGCCCGTCCACTTCCAGGTCGCCCTGCGCCGAGAGTTGCAGGTCGAACAACGAGTGCTTGGCCAGCAGGGTGAGCATGTGGTCGAAGAAACCGAGCCCGGTCGACACGGTGCACTGTCCGCTGCCGTCGAGGTCCAACGAAAGCGAAATGGACGTCTCGGCCGTCGTTCGCGAAACCGAAGCCTTGCGTGCCATGACTCCACCCACTTCAATTCCATTCGGCTCGACCGGCTCCAACGGCCGCTCGTTCGAGTTCGGACCGCCACCCGCTCTTCGGCGCTCCAGCCTGCGAAATCTTAAACTGCAGTCGTGGTCGAGCAACCGGCTGTGGGCCGCTGGAGCCGCCGAAAAAGAAAAACGCCGCTCGGCGTCCGCCAAAAGCGGCGTCCTTTGCCCAGGACGACGCCTGCGCTCTGCGCCTCCAGGCACGCCTGCACGCGGGCCGGCGTACCGGGACACCGGCGGCCGACCGTGCTGAGCTTGACGGTCTTTCCGGTTGCGCCGGACGAACCGGCTGGCCGGCCGAACGGGTTCACTCGCCGCCCACGCCGCGACTGCCGACGGCCCACCGACCGTCCCGCCGGCTTGGTCGAACGAGGCCGGCGCCTGTTTGCCCGAGCCTCCGACAGTCTGACACGGAGGCCGTCCCGCTCCACGCAGACGCTCCTGACCTCCGGCCCGTTCACGCGACGCGGCAGCCGCGCCACGCCACCGACGGCTCACCCAACCGACAACAGCTCGACCTGCTCGCCAGCCGGCTTCGTCCAGTCGAACCAGGCAGCCCAACCGTCTTTCAGTTGCCCGGGGTTGACCACGTACGTGTGCGCCACTTGCTGCACACCGCGCCGCTCGGTGTCGCCGCAGACGACGCACAGGTGCGGCCGGACGGTCAGCACCAGGTCTTCCGCGACGTCCGTGCCCTCCGGCGGGTTCTCCAAGGCGCCCTTCGGCGGCGTGTGAAGGAGCAGAATTCGACGGGAGGCGTCCGAATTGGTCAGGCCTCGCATGAGGTACTCGGCGACCGGACGCGAGACTGCCAACTGCAGCCCGTCCGTGTTCGCGTGCTCGGTCAGCCGACCACCGACGCCGGCCAGCGCGAAGTCCTGGTCGGTGTGCAGCGTCGCGTGAGCCGAGTGGAGACCGGGGAAGTCGACCTCACTGTTCATGGCCACGACCAGGTACTCTCCCAACGGCCCGTCGTGCTCCCCCGGCACGAACGCGACGTACACGCCCGTCTGGCCCAGCGTCTTCAGTACCTTCAGCCACCAGTCGCCCCGCTCGTCCTTCGACATTTCCGGCGAACAGAAGCCCCCGGCGAACAACACGCCTTCCGGCTTCCGCTCTTCAATCGTCCGCTTCAGTTGGCCCAAAGCGGTTTCGTCGCCGTTCAGTCCGCAGCACAACAGCATTCTCCTCATGGCAGCACCTCCTTCGCCTCTGTGCTACAGAGTCGAGCAGTCTGCCGTGAAGAGTGACTGTCGCGCTGGAGCCGCCCCGACGGAGCTCGCTGCCTCGTCGGAGAACCGGCTCCCCTGTCCGCAAGGTCAAACCCACACGCTCCCTGCCGGCCGGTGCGGCCCGCACCTGCCGAGCCGACACCGGACGTGTCGTCTCGACCAACCGCCTGGTCACGCGCTGGCAGGGTCTTTCCACCGCGCGGTCGTTTCTGCAAATGCCGTTCCCCGCTGCCGGCGACGCGTCCGCCACGGCTCGACTTCCGACCCCGCACCACACGCCGGCACAGCGGTTGCTAAAATGCCAACAGCGACGCGGGTCTGTGTGACGAGCGTCGGGGAAGACAAAGGCAAGCCAGAAGGAGTCGGCAAAATGGACGGTCCCAGCGCAACGGTACGTCCGCCAGCGGTGGCCGGCTTGTTCTACCCGGCCAGTCCGTCGGTCTTGCGTTGCACGGTGGAGCGGTTTCTGGCGGAGGCGAAAGTGTCTGCGGAGCCGGAGCTGGTTCCGCGAGGACTGATTGCTCCGCACGCCGGCTACCCGTACTCCGGCCCTGTCGCCGCGAGCGGCTACCGGTTGGTCGGGCGTCTGGACGGACAGGTCCGCCGCGTGTTGCTGCTAGGTCCGTCGCACCGAGTGCCGTTCTCGGGCCTGGCGGCGCCCAGTTGGTCTGCTTTCTCCACGCCGCTCGGAACCGTCCCGGTGGACGTCGAAGCCGTGCAAGCCTGCCTGCAGCTTCCCGCCGTCCGCCTCTACGACCGGCCTCACGTTCAGGAACACAGCCTCGAGGTGCAACTGCCGTTCTTGCAAGTCTGCTTGTCGGAGTTCGTGCTGGTGCCGGTGGTGGTCGGTGAGGCCACGGCGGACGAAGTGGCCGAGCTGGTGCTCCGGCTGTGGGACGAGCAGACGCTGGTCGTCGTCAGCTCGGACCTCAGCCACTACCTCGACTACTGGACGGCCCGCACCGTCGACGCCGAAACGACCAAGTTGATTGAAACGTTGCAGTGGAACCGTCTGACGGGCGAACGGGCTTGCGGCTACCGGCCGGTCAGCGGGCTGCTGAAGGCGTGCGCGGAACGGGGACTGCGAGTGAAAACGGTCGACTTGCGCAACTCCGGCGACACCGCCGGCGACCGCAGTCAAGTGGTGGGGTACGGGAGCTATGTCGTCCACGAATGAGCCGGTTGTTGGCTTGAGCGACTCGGACCGCGAGCTGCTGCTCTCGACGGCCGAGCGGTCGATTGTCCACGGTTTGCAAGCGGGTTGGCCGTTGGAGGTGGACGCGTCGCAGTACCCGGCGTCGGTCACGCGGCCAGCGGCGTCCTTCGTGACGCTGCGTCACGGCGAGCGACTGCGCGGCTGCATGGGAAGCGTCGCGCCGGTCGACCCGTTGGTCGTCGACGTCGCACGCAACGCGTACAAAGCCGCCTTCGAAGACCCTCGCTTCTCACCGCTTCAGCCCGACGAACTGGACGGACTGACGTTGGAAGTGTCGGTGCTGAGTCCCATGTCCGAAATGCGGTTCGCCGACGAAGAGGACCTGCTGGCGCAGGTGCGGCCGGGCGTCGACGGGCTCATGCTCGTCTACGGCCCGTTCCGCGGACTGTTCCTTCCAAAAGTGTGGGACCAACTGCCCGACAAGCGTCAATTCCTGGAGCACCTGAAGGCGAAAGCCGGACTGTCGCCGGACTTCTGGGCCAAAGGCGTGCGCGTCCTGCGGTTCACCACCGAGACGTTCGGCCGCACGGTGCAGGCTCGCCCCGACCAGCTCCACCCCTGACCAGCTTGGCAGACCAAGCGCAACGGACTGTCAATTTGACACTGCGTACGGAAACAGGCCGCGTCGACCGGTGTCTGTCGGAGTGGCAGCTGGCACGCGGCCGCTCGCCGAGCCGGTCAGTGCACGACGGACAGGACGAAACCGGAGTCTGCAAGCAGCCACCTTCGTGTGCCGAAGCCGGCCGTTTGGCGCCGAATTGTCGACGCCGAAACGGCTTAACGTGGGGCAAGCATCCTGCTTGCTCCACAACCGAAAAGAACTTACGGCGTTCAAACCATGCGCGCACCTTGACGCACGAAGACACTACGGCCGACCTGCGCCGACCGGCCACCACTCGCACTTCGCCCTCCCGCTCCGCAACCGCCCAGCCGAATCGCCGTTCCGGCACGTTTGTTGCCAAAGCCTGTTCCAGTGGAAACGGACGGCTCCGGGAAGCTCACGGCCGCGTGCTCCCGTTGCCGTCCGAGGTTCGCGAGCCGGGCGGCGTCGAGCCGACGGCTCCCACCGCCGCAAGAACGAACCCCGACTCGGGGCCACGCAGTCCGACGGCCGGCCCCCTGCCTGTGGCTGCTGCGAGCCGGAGGTCGGCGCTGTCCGGTTACGGCTGCCGGGTGCTCGGCTCGCGGCTGGAAAAAACGCTTTCGCGTCCGGCCGCTCAAACAACGAAGGGAGGTGAACCATGGACGTTTTCCGCCGGGAAGACTTGCGACAACTGATTCAGTGCAAGACGGCTCCGTGCGTGTCGATTTTCATGCCGACGGTCCGGAGCGGACACGAGCGGCAACAGAACCCGGTCCGGCTGCGAAACCTGCTGAAGCAGGCCGAGGACTCCTTGCGGGCCAAGGGCGTTCCGGGAGCGACGGTGCAAAAAGTGCTGGCGCCGGCCCGTGAACTGAACGAAGCCAGCGACTTGTGGAACGCCCCGTCCGACGGACTCGCCCTCTTCCTGGCTCCGGACTTCCTGTCCCGGTGGCGAGTGCCGTTGAAGCTGAAGGAAGAGCTTTTCGTCGACGACCACTTCCACGTCGCCCCCTTGCTGCCCCTGCTCCAGTGCAGCGGACGCTACTACCTGCTGGCCCTCAGCCAGAACCACGTGGCGTTGTTCGAGGGGACGGAGCACTCGCTGCGTCGGCTTGAGTGGACGGACCTGCCGAAAAGCCTCCAGGACGCTCTACAAATCGACGAGTACGTCGACGCCATTCAGTTCCACACCAGCGGTCAGCAGCAAGCAGGCGGGACGGAACCGGTCGGACGCAAGGCCACCGTCTTCCACGGACACGGCGCCGGCAACCTGGAGGAACGCAAGCGGGCCGACCTGCTGGAGTACTTTCGCCGGGTCGACGACGCGCTGCAAGAACACCTGGGCGGCGAGCACGCTCCATTGGTCTTCGCGGGCGTCGAGTACTTGTTCCCGCTCTTCCGACAGGCCTGCCACTACCGGTACTTGGTGCCCGAGGAGGTCAAGGGCAACCCGGACCACTTGAGCGAGGCGGAACTGCACGAACGCTCGTGGCAGGTCGTCGAACCGTACTTGCGAGACGAGGAGCGGAAGCTGCTGAAACGCTACGAAGACGCAGCCGGCAGTGACCACGTGGCCGACCGAGTCGAGCTGGTGGTGCCAGCGGCACAGCAGGGCGCCGTCGACGTCCTGTTGGCTCGGCAAGGCGCCGAAGTCTTCGGCCGCGTCGACCCGCAAAAAGGAACGGTAAAAGACCTGACCAGCGAACGGCCTCGAGCGGACAGTGCGAACGGCTGGCGCGAGTTGGTCGACTACGCGACAGTTCAAACGCTGCTCCACGGCGGCCGCGTGCTGGTTCTGGAACCGGAACGAATGCCGGTCGACAGTCCCGTGGCCGCGCTGCTACGCTACCCGCTGCCCAGCGTAAACGGCTCGACCCGCTGACGCGCAACCGCTGCGAAAACGCCGCGTCCGGGCCGGCCTGGCCGCTCCGGCCAAAAGGCCCGGACGTTTTCTTACAAAAGCCCTCCGGAACTCGCACGGCCGACAGCAACCGGCTGGCTGGTGTGACTGCCCACGACGGCCCGAACGGGCCTTTGCCTCTTGTGGCCGTTGAACCGTCCGAGGGTTTTGCTTCTAATGGCTCAAATGAAAGTGGAGCGAGAAGGAACACGAGAGCAGTCGGCTTCAACGCACGGTGGGCCGGCTGAGCGCGGCGGTGTGCCGGTCAAGCGGCGGCAGGTCGGACTGCTGGCGCTGGCCTGTCTGGTGACGTCGGCCGGACTGTTCGCCTTTGGGCCGTCGGTTGGTCCGGGTCGACTGTGGGCAGCCGCGTTTCTTCGTGTCGGGCTGCTCCTGTCGGTCTTTTGGTGGGCCCTGCCGTCGGACCGGCCGACGACGGTCGTGAGGCTGCCGGGTCGTACTTTGGCCGGCGTCGTGCTGGCCATTTTCGCCGTGGCTCGCTACCCGCGAACGGTCCTTCCTCTTTTGCTGGTCATTGGGGTCATTGGCTGGCTGCTT
>CAYSAG010000119.1:0-14265 GCA_964428935.1 uncultured Planctomycetaceae bacterium
GTGGGAGCTTGGCTGGGAGCAAAAACGACGTTTTACGCCTTTTGTGTGTCGGCCATTGTCGGGGCGATCATGGCCGTCGTCATGATCCTCAGGCGGAGGGACTTCCAGAAACACTACCGCAACTTTCTGTTGATTCTGTTCGAGTGGTACCACGTGCGGGATCCGCGGAAGCTGTCGGAGCTGGCAGCCAAGCGGAAGCCCGCCATGCTGCTGCTGCCTTACGGCATTCCGATTTGCATTGGGTCCATTGCCTATTTTCTGTACACGGGCATGCTGTGAAGAAGCGGCAAAGCCGGAACGAACGTCAGATTCCTCAGTTCCGGCATAAGCTGAAGAACCTGTCGCAGTCGTGCCGATGAAAAGATTGATAAAGGGGAACCTCCCATGAAACTGAAGTCCGTGCTGCTGCTGGCTGTGGCGCTGGTTTGCGGGCTGGTGGCGATGCTGGGGGTCCAACAGGCGCTGAGCAGTAACCGGTCGCAGCCAGGCATGGGAGACTACGGACAGGTGCTGGTGGCGAAGACCGAGATTCCACCGGGAACACCACTTACAGAAAAAAACGTCAAGTTCCAGAAATGGCCTCGCGCGGCCATTCCGCCGGGAGCCGTGACGAAAAAGGAGGAGTACGAGCGACGGGCGGTCAAGGTCCGCACGTACCCCGGTGAGATCATCATGAAAGCCCAGTTGGGCGAGAAGGGGCAATTTGGAGCCGCGGCCTCGATTCCGAAAGGCATGCGGGTCATTTCGGTTCCGGTCGACCCGACCATGACCAACAGCGGCCTGATTTGGCCGGGGTGTCACGTCGACGTGTTTGTGACTTACAAGTCCTTGGATCGGCGGATCGGGACGGAAATCGCAACGGTGTTGGAGGACGTCGAAGTTTTCGCAATCGACAGCAACCGCGACTTGGAAGAGGCGGAGCAATCCGAGACTAAAGCCAAGACCATTTCGTTGCTCGTCACGCCTGAGCAGGCCATGCGTCTGAAACGGGCGGAGGAAATGGGACACCTGCATGTGGCCATGCGTGGAGCGGGCGACGATTCCCGCGTCCACACCGCGCTGCGCTTCGACCAGGTGAACGCTCCGTTCGAGCCCAAGACGACGCCGGCTTCCCGCTCGTCCGGTCTGGCCAACGCCGCTCTGTTGGCCTTCCTGAACCGGAACGATTCGAGCGACGAGAAGACGGAGGAGGAGCCGAAGGAGTCGGCACCGAGAACGTGGAAAATCCGAATCTACTGTGGAGGTGAAGAACGGGTCGAGGAGGTGGAGCTGCCTGAATCGGAGCAGTCCACGGTGACCCTGTCGTGCAAGAAGCCCGAGCAGTCCAACCCACTGCTGGGGTACTTGAAGCGGGCGCTGACCACCCCGTAACCGAGAAGGACGGAAAGTCGAGGTGCACGGATGCGATCGACAAGCTTGTCCTGGAAACTGCTGCTGAATCTGCTCGCCGCTGCGATCCTTTCCAGCGGCGTTCTTGTGCGCGCAGAGTCGCCCGTCTCGGCGACGGGCAACGAGCCGGTCGTCCGCGTGCTGAAGAAGCAGACGCACCTGGAGCTGGTCGAGCGGTCCGGGAAGTTCTTGGAATTGCAGTCCAAAATCACCCGTGTCGGCGGCTTCGACGACACGGTCGTCCAAGTCAAGGCGGTCACGCCCAACCGCATCTACGTCTGGGCCGCTCAACAGGGCGTCACCACCATCAACATCACCGACGAGCACGACCAAACCTTTTCGGTGGAAATTTTCGTGAAGGGCGACGTCCGCTACCTGCAGGCCCTGATCGACACGAACTTCCCCGATGCGTCCGTCGACGTCCTGAAAATCAACGACAGCAGCGTCGTCCTGCGCGGATGGGTCACTCAGCCGGAACAAATCAACTACATCGTCGAAATCGCCGAGCAGTTCTACCCGCAGGTGCTGAACCAGATGCGGGTCGGCGGCGAGCAGCAGGTGAAGTTGAAAGTCAAAGTCATGGAGGTCCAGCGGTCGAAAATCCGCAAAATGGGCTTCAACTTCCTGTTCCTGGACCATCATGGTTACCTGAGCAGCACGCCGGGACAGTTGACGAAACTGGGTGAGGTGGTTCTGCCGTTCCGTCCCGGGTCGCCGTCGGTCTTGTTCGACGCCGACACCTTGGCCGACGCCGCCATTTCATTCGGCATCATTGGAGACCACAACGTCTTCAACGCCTTCTTCGACGCGCTGAAAGAAGAAGGCTTGTTGAAGATTCTGGCCGAGCCGACCGTGGTCACCACCAACGGCCGACCGGCCACGTTGCTGTCGGGCGGTGAGTTCCCGATTCTCGTACCGCAAAGCTTGGGCACGGTCAGCATTGAATGGCGGGAGTTCGGCACGCGACTGGAAGCCGTGCCGGTCATTCTGGGCAACGGAAGGCTGCGTCTGGAGCTGCAGCCGGAGGTCAGCGAACGCGACTTCAGCAACTCCGTCAACGTTCAAGGGCTGACCGTTCCCGGACTCACCACCCGCCGGGTCAACACGCAGGTCGAAATGAAGTTCGGCCAGACGCTGGTCATTGGCGGACTGATTGCGAACCGCCGGACGGCCGAAACGTACAAGGTCCCCATTCTGGGTGAGTTGCCGTGGATTGGAGCGGCCTTTCGGCGGGTTCGGTACGACGACGTCGAGACGGAACTGATTGTCATGGTGACGCCCGAGCTGGTCGCACCGCTCGACCCCGACCAAGTGCCGCCGCTCGGACCCGGACAGAACACCGAAGCGCCGACCGACCGCGAGCTGTTCATCGATGGTCTGTTGGAGGTGCCGAACTTCTCGCCGGGGTCGGACGAGTTGGTGCCGACGGCTTGGCAGCAAACGTTTGACCCGTCCGTGGCTTGCCCGCAATGTCAGCAGGGACATTGCCCTGTCCATGGTTGCCAGGCCGACGCGCCGGAACAGTCGGACGGAGCACCGTCGTCTCTTTCACCGGTGCCGGTGTCGCAGTACGAGGAACAGTCGCCACAGCAGCAGCCGTCGACACCGACCGGGCAGTCGGCCGGACCGGCTCCGATTCCGCCGGCACCGGAACCGTCGGCACAGAAACCGACACCAAACAACGACAGCGACGTCTCCTGGCGCGGCGGACACACCCCTCCGGCTCCCCTCAGCCCCTCAGCCGCGGCCGCCCCCGTCCGGTTGGCCGGCCACCGGCAGGCGCCGGGAGTTCGGCCACGCCGCTTGCCCGGGTTGATCGAGCCGGCTCGGCCGGCGGCAAAGATGAAAACTGCCGGCTCCACTCAGCCGACGCTGATCAAGCCGCCGCAAGACTGATTCCGAGTGCACCAAAAAAGCGAGCGACAGAGGACATGAAGAGCATTGTTCGAGCAGCGATTGTCGACCCCAACGACCTGTCGCGCACGTCGATCAAACGGCTGTTGCTGGGCATCGACACCGTCTGGCTGGAAGCCGAGTGTTCGCACTACGACTTCTTCGCCGACGTGGTCATGCAAACCCAGCCGGACCTGGCCATCATTTCGCTCGACTCCGACCACGAAAAGGCCCTCGACCTGGTCCACCGCCTGAGCACTCAACTGCCCAACTGCAACGTGTTGGTCGTCAGCAGCTCGCAGGAGGGGAGCCTGATTCTGCGGGCCATTCGAAACGGCGCGAAGGAGTTTCTCAGCTACCCGGTCAAGATCGAAGACTTCCTGGCCGCATTGGAGCGAATCCAGCAGACGCAGGTCGGACGCGGAGACGGCCCAATCCGCTCGTGCCAGGTCATTACGGTGGTCGGGGCGAGCGGCGGCGTCGGTTGCACGGCCATTGCCATCAACCTGGCCTGCTCGCTGGCTCAAAACGAGCAAAACAACGTGGCCATTGTCGACTTGGACTTGGCTTTGGGCGACGCGGACGTGTGGTTGGACATCATTCCCGACTACACGATTCAAGACGTCGCGCAAAACATTGCCCGGCTGGACTACTCGCTGCTGAAGCGTTCTTTGAGCAAGCACGAATCCGGGGTCTACCTGCTGCCCCGTCCGGTGCAGCTCGAAACTCAACCGCCGCTCTCGCCCGAACAGTTGCGGCGCGTCCTGGCCATGCTGAAGGCCACGTTCACACACTTGATTGTCGATGTCAGCAAGAGCTACACGGCGCTGGACCTGGCCGCAATCGAAGCGTCGGACGTCGTCCTGCTCATTACGCAGCTCGACCTGCCGTGCCTGCGAAACGTGGTTCGGCTGATGCAGTTCTTCGAGCAGAACGAGTCTCTGTCCGAGAAGATTCGCGTGGTGGTGAACCGAGTTGGCTTGGAGGACACCGAAATTTCGCTCGGCAAAGCCGTCGAAACCATTGGCCGAGACATTTTCCTGCAGATTCCGAACGACTACGCCACCATGGTCGAGTCGCGCAACAACGGCGTTCCTCTGCTCAAGCACGCTCCGCGCGCAAAAGTCACGCGAACCATTCAGCAGCTCGCCAAGGCCCTCGACCCGCAAAGCGAACAGGAAGAGGCGGCAGCCGACGGCAAGCACCGCCGCGGTCTGTTCAGTTTTCTTGGGGGTTGAGCCGAACGGCGGCAGGCCCGTGCGCCGTCGGCCGTCCCACACTGCGGAGTAGCCCGCGGCGCCGACCCGCACGTCGGCTTGCCGAGCGACCGTCAGCGACCGCACGACACCCACAGTCCGACCGCGCTCCCAAGGCGAACCGCGGCCGGCGTCGGGAGCCGCTTCAGCGGTTCGGCCGGACTGGTCGATTCACTAGCAGGTGTCCGGCCGACTGCGTTCGCGTTACGCGCCGAGCCGGCTTCGGTGCGGCTCTGTGAAGGCCGTCGGCCCAAAACGACCCGCCAGACGGCGGTGGACGTGGTCGGTTCCTGCTGGAAGAGGACGAGCGGAAGTGGCTGCGGCGAAACGACAGGTTGCTCGGGTTGTGCTGGTTGCGGCGGCCGTCTGGCTTGCTGCGACGGCAAGCTTGAAGGCGGCGAGACCGGTGGCTGCCGACGCGTCGGCGACGCTGGTGCGGTTCTCCGACGGCTCGGGCGGCGTTCAAGTCAGCAGCGGGACCGAGGTGTACCGTTTCTCGTTCGAGAACGACGACGCCCGTCCCTACGACGGAGACCGCGACTACGACGGGTTCCCGGACGACTGGTCGCGGCGGCGTGGACCTCAGTACCCGCACTACGTCGAGATTTCGATTGACCGAACCCATGCTTACCATGGGCGTCAAAGCCTGCACATTTCGCTGAACGGCGGCCGAGCGGCCGTCTACTCACCGATTAACGACCAGGTCGGGCGAATCGACCCGCGTTACTTGTACGTGTTCCGAGCGTACATTCGGACGCAACGGCTGCAGCACTGCGCCGCCGTCATTTCCGTGTCGTTCTTGAACCACCGGCGTGAGCGGGTGCAGCGTTTCTTGACCACACCCGTCAGCGGCACGCACAGTCGCTGGGTGTGCGTGACGTTGGGACCCATGACTCCCTTGCCGGACGTCCGGTTTGTGGTCTTTGGCTGTCACGTCGTCGACGACGGCAAGCAGGACTACCGCGGCGACGTGTGGTTCGACGACCTGTGGTTGGGACGTCTCCCTCGTTTGGCCCTGCAGAGCAACTTTGCCGCTCACTTTCGCAACACGGGCCAGTCCATCGAAATCACAACCACGTTGAGCGGCCTGGACCCGGACGAGCAGTACGAGCTGCGTTTGCAAATGGAAGACGCGGGTGGCCGAGTCGTGGCTCAGAAAGTCATTCCCTACGCGACTCGGTCGGTGCGTTCCGACGAGCAGTCGGGGGAGGAGGACGGACGGCCGTCGGTCACTGCGGCTGAGCAGTTCCGCGAGGTGTGGCGTTTGCCGCCGCAGCCGTCCGGCTACTACCGAGTGAAAGCCACGCTCATGAAAGGCGGCTCGGTCGTGCTGACCCGGCAAACCAGTTTCGCCGTGCTAGACCTTTTGACCAACCGGCCGGCCTTCGGCGAGTTCGGCTGGTCGATTGCTCGGTCCATTGACGACCTGCCGTTGACTGAGCTGGAGCTGGTGGCGTCGGAGGCGGGCATCAACTGGCTGAAGTTGCCGTTGTGGCACACGGCCACCATGAATGCCTTTCAGACCACGTTGCAGGTTTCGGCGCTGCTGCAGTCGTTGGGAGCGGCGCGGATTGAACCGGTGGGCGTTTTGAACGACCCGCCGAAAAAGCTGCGTCAGCAGTTTGCGGAGAACTGGCGAGGAGTCGGCGAGATTTTTTCCATGCCTCCTGAGTTCTGGTCTCCGTACTTGGAGCCGGTCGTGGCTCGTTACTCTTCCTCCGTCCGTTACTGGCAGCTTGGTGACGACGCCGACCACAGCTTCCGCGGAACCAACCGATTGGCTCGGCTGCTGACGCAGATCAAGCAGGAGTTCGACCGAATCGGCCGCGACACGCACATTGGCGTCCACTGGGACTGGCAGACGCCCGTTCCGTCTGAGCTGAACGTGCCGCAAACGTTTCTTTCGTTTTCGGGCGACCCGCCGCTTTCGGCCGACCAACTGCTGCGGGTGCTGACGGGCGAACGAACGCCGGAGCTTTCGGCCAGTTCACCCGCCGCGCCGTCGGCTGGTCGCAGTTCGACCGCCCAAGTCGGCTCCGCTTCCACCGACGCTCCTTCGACCCGCACGACCGCCGGGCCGCGCAAAGCCGCGCCGGCTGGAGCCTCGCAAGCCGTGCTCGAGCGGTCCACCGGCGCCCCGGCCCGACTGGCGGCGGTGAAAGAACCGACTCGACCACGACCAACGGCCCGCGTCGGCTCGGCCAGTCCGCCCGGCACGGCAGAGCTGGCGTCGGTCGGCCGAGCGAGCCGGACGGAGTCGTCCGCTGCGTCGAGCGACGACGCGGTTTCTGTCAAAGGCTTCTCCGTCGGGCCTTCGGGTGCGTCCCGTCGTTCCTCCCGCTGGCCGCTGCGCTGGGTCGTCTTGAAGCCGCTGTCGCCGTCGCAGGCCAGCTTCGAGCAGCGGGCCGCCGACCTCATGAAACGAATGGTGGCTGCCAAAATCGGCGGAGCCGACGCCATTTTCGCTTGGCACGTGTTCGACCCGGAATTCGGACTGCTCAACGCCGACTGCTCGCCGCGCCCGCTCTTCCTGCCCTGGCGCACCACGGCCGTAGCCTTGCAAGGCAGCCAGTACCTGGGCTCGTTGCAACTGGACGGCGGCAGCGTCAACCACATTTTCGCTCGCAACGGGCAAGCGGCCATGATTCTGTGGAACGACCAGCCGACAACCGAACGGTTGTACTTGGGCGAGCGGGTCCAGTCGCAAGACATTTGGGGACGCCGGCACACGTTGAGCGTCGACGGCCGCGGCCGACAGCAAATTCCAGTCGGGCCGATTCCGACCATTCTGCTGGGGTGCTCCGAGCCGATTGCCCGGTGGCGGCTGGCCGTGCGGTTCGAGAAAGGCCGCGTGCGCAGCGAGTACGGCGGACACGAAGACGCGCTGCTGATCGAAAACACGTTTCCCCAAGGAGTCAGCGGGACGGTCAGCCTGTCGCTGCCTCGCGACTGGGAGGCCGAACCCCAGTCGTGGCCCATTTCGCTGGCTCGAGGCGAAAAGGTCCGCCTGCCCTTCATTCTGACACTGCCGTCCGACGCCAGCCTCGGAACCGAGCAGCTCTACGTCGACTTCGACATTACCGCTGACCGGCGCTACCGGTTTCGTGTCCGTCAGTCGTACCAAGTCGGCCTGGGCGACATCATTTTGGAGGTACACGACCGGAAGTTGAAGGACGGTCGGTTGGAAATCGAACAGGTCATCATTAACCGCACGGACCCGCCCGAGGTGCTCGACTTCCGCTGCCACCTGTTCATTCCCGGTCGAAAGCGGCAAAAGCTTTACGTCACCAAGCTCGGCCGCGACAAAGACAAGAAGTATTACTACGTGCCGAACGCCGACGAGCTGCGCGGGAAGGAGCTGCGGTTACGGGCCGAACAGATCAATGGCCGCCGTGTCTTGAACAAACGTTGGATTGTTGGTCAGTCGTGGGGCTCCAGCTCGTCCAACCCGGAGCGGGGCACCGGAGCTGGCCCGTAGCCCGCTCCAGCCCACGACGCACGAACCCGAGTCTGTTTGAGGAGGCTGATATGACCGGCTCGCCTTACACCGTGTCCGACCTGGCTGATTTTCTGCGCCAGGTGGCTCCACCGGAGCTGGCCGAAGACTGGGACAACGTGGGACTGCTGGTCGGCTCGCCGACCGCCGCCGTCCGGTCCGTCCTCACCTGCCTCACGCTCACCCTCGACGTCGCTCGCGAAGCCGTCCAGTCCGGCGTGGACCTTGTGGTCTCGCACCACCCCGTGCTGTTTCGGCCCGTGCAGCGGCTGACAACCGAGACGGTCGAGGGCCGTTTGCTGCTGGAGCTCATTGCGGCCGGCGTGGCCGTCTACAGCCCGCACACCGGCTACGACAGCTCGCGCGACGGCATCAATCAGCAGTTGGCCGAGCTGTTCGAGCTGCAAGACGTCCAGCCGCTGCGTCCACTGGCCCACGCGGGCTCGGGTCCTGACACCGCCACCGACGCCAGCGACCCGGAACAGCCTGCCGGCGCCGGCCGCTTTGGAAAGCTGCCCCAGCCGTTGACCACGCGGGAACTGGTCGAGCGGGTGAAGGCGCGGCTGCACGTCGAGCACTTGCAGTACGTGGGGGAGCCGGAGCGGCGTGTGGAGTGGCTGGCGGTGGCCTGCGGGTCGGCGGCCGAGTTTCTTCCCGACGCCGTCGCTCACGGCTGCCAGGCCTTCCTCACTGGCGAGGCTCGTTTCCACGCCTGCCTGGAAGCTCGAAGTTTGGGTCTGTCGCTGATTCTGCCCGGGCACTACGCCACCGAGCGACCGGCCATGGAACGACTGGCGAAGCGGCTCGCTGAACGCTTTCCCGAGCTGACGGTTTGGCCGAGTCGCGTCGAGGGGGACCCGCTGCAGTGGGCCTGAACCGGGCCACGACCAACCGAGACCAACCCGACGCGTCCGGTCGCCTTGTGGCAAACGCGGCGCGTTCCCCTCAGACGGCTCGCTTTCAGTGGTCTTGCTTGGACCGGGCCGAGCGGTCGGCCGAGGCTTGGCTCGGCACTCGGACCGCGTCGGTGTGCCGTTCATGCTCCAACGACTGAGCTCCCTTGTCTTGGGTCGCTTCCGTTCGAGCGGCCTTCGTTTCTGCTCCGTTTGTCCCGCGACCTGACCGTGGCACCGGCAGCTCTCAGCGTCTAAGATCAAGACGCCGGTCCGGGTCCGTACGTCCGCCGGCTCTGCGGCGACGAACGCGGACGCGACTGGTTGTCCTGTCGACCGTCGGGCACAAAACTTCCGACGGGCCCGCACGGCAAGCGACCGACTGTGTCAGGAAGTCAAGCGGAAACGTTCCGGCTCGAGGAGCTCGGGCAATGAAACGCTGGAAAATTGCCGTTGCGACTCGACTGTTCGAACTTCCGCTGAAAGACGCGCTGGTGGCGGCGGCCAAGGCGGGAGCGGACGGGGTGCAGTTCGACGTCCGCAGCGAGCTGCCGCCGGCTGAGCTTTCGCAAACCGGACGCCGGCACCTGTTGAAGCAACTGTCCGACTACGGACTGGCCGTGGCCTCGCTGCACATTCCGTTTCGCCGAGCGTTGTACGACCAGGCGTACTTGGAGCGGCGTCTGGACTTGGTCCGCCAGGTCATGCAAATGGCCTACGACCTGAAGTCGGGAGTGGTCACTTTGCGAGCGGGCAGTGTGCCGGCGCAGGAAACGGAAGAACGCCGGTTGTTGGTCGAAGTCCTGAACGACTTGGCCCGCTACGGGAACCACGTCGGAGCGGTTCTGGCGGTGACGCCTTCGGTCGAGCCGCCCGGTCCGTTGCTGGACGTGCTGCAGCAGGTCCAGGACGGACCGATTGGTGTGGACTTCGACCCGTCGGTGTTTGTGTCGGCCCGGGTGGAGGCGACGGACGCGTTCCGCGAGCTGCACGAGTGGGTGCAGCACGTGGTGGTCCGCGACGCGGTGCGCGACATGGACGGTTCGGTCGAAGAGGTGCCGGTGGGCCGCGGCGACGTCACCTGGGACGAGCTGCTGGCCTTGTTGGAGGAGGCTCGCTACGGTGGCTGGCTGACCGTCCTCCGCACGACGGGCGAAGACAGGGCCGGCGACGCCGCTCGGGCCATTCAGTACGTCCGAAACGTGGTGGCGGAATTCTGAGCGGACGGACGGTGGCTGACAATTGGAGGGCCACGCTCCGTCGTGCCCAACCGGAGGGCCACGCTCCGTCGTGGCCAACCGGAGGGCCACGCTCCGTCGTGCCCAACCGGAGGGCCACGCTCCGTCGTGGCCAACCGGAGGGCCACGCTCCGTCGTGCCCAACCGGAGGGCCACGCTCCGTCGCGGCCGCTCGAAAGTTGGAGGGCCGCTCGAAAGTCGGAGGGCCGCGCTCTGTCGCGGCCACTTGACTCTCCGTCCTGGCCGCGTCGCCGCCGTCGGCTTCCGACACACGCAGACGGGACCGACGACGCCCCTCCCGCTCGAAAACCCAAAAACGGCCGCCGGGCCCGGACGAACCGCCGAACAGTTCCGCGCAAACGGAAAGCACGTCAGAAGCCCGCGTAGCCGCGGAGTAACAACTTCTCGTCCCGGACACGCCCCCAATGGCGACACGACGCAACGAACAGGCCGCGAGCCGAAGGCGTGGAGCCCTCGACGGTCTGGAATTGGAAATTCAGACCGTCAGCGAGCTGACGCGCCGAATCAAGGAACTGCTGGAGGTCGGGTTTCCGCGGGTGTGGGTGGAGGGAGAGATTTCGAACTTCAAACGAGCCAGCTCCGGACACGTCTACCTCGTTCTAAAGGACGAGCACGCTCAGCTTTCGGCCGTCCTGTGGAGGCAGACCGCCGCGCGCCTCAAGTTCGAGCTCCACGACGGCCTGCACGTCATTGCCTTCGGACGCATTCGCGTCTACCCGCCGCGAGGCCAGTACCAGCTCGACATTCTGCAAGTCTTTCCACAAGGCATGGGACCGTTGGAGCTGGCGTTTCGTCAGTTGCAACAGCGGCTGGCGGCGGAAGGTCTGTTCGACCCGGCGCACAAGAAACCGCTGCCGCGTTTCCCGCGGCGAATTGCGTTGGTGACCAGTCCGACTGGCGCCGCCGTGCGAGACATGCTGCAGGTCATTACTCGACGCTGGAACGCGTGCGACTTGCTGGTGGTGCCGGTGCCGGTGCAGGGGGAAGGAGCGGCCGAAAAAATTGCGGCGGCCATTCGCTACGTCGGCGGTCTGCCGGACGTCGACTTAATCATTACCGGCCGAGGCGGCGGCAGCCTGGAAGACCTGTGGGCGTTCAACGAAGAGGTGGTGGCGCGGGCCATTTTCGAGTGCCCCATTCCGGTCATTAGCGCTGTCGGTCACGAAATTGACGTCAGCATTGCCGACTTGGTGGCGGACCGGCGAGCGCTGACGCCCAGTGAGGCGGGCGAGTTGGCCGTCCCGTTGCGAAGCGAGGTCGAAAGCGAGTTGCGTCGACTGCGCGACCGACTGGTCCACGCGTTGCGGCAACGAGCGGTCCGAGCCCGAATGGCCGTGGACGCTCTCGCTTCCCGCCGCGTCTTCACTCACCCACTCGAACGGGTACACGAGCTGGCGACGCGCCTGGACGAACTGGACGAACGACTGCAACGGGCCGTTCAACTTCGGCTGGCGACGGCCCGGCAGAGCGTCGCGGCCGTGGCGGCCTCCCTCCAGGCCCTCAGCCCGCTTCACGTCCTGCAGCGCGGTTACTCGGTGACCTGCTTGGCCGACGCACAAAACACGACGACACCGCACACCGCCTTGCGCGAAGCGTCGCAGGTCGAAGTGGGGGACGCTATTATTACCCACCTTTGGAAAGGGCGAATTACGAGCCGAGTGGAGGCGGTCGACGCCGACGCGAGTTTGGTGTCCGCCTCGCTGGCTGAGTCGCTCGCCAAAATGGCCGCCCTGCGCAACCGGACCGGCTCGGACAGCCCAAACACCTCCGGCAACCGAACAGGAGACGACGAGACCCATGTCGCAAGCCGAAAGTAGGCAACCGGACCAAGAGCCGCAGCCGTCGTTCGAACAGGCGTTGCAGGAACTGCAACAGATTGTGGCGGAACTGGAGCGGGGCGACATCGGCTTGGAGGAGTCGTTGCAGAAATTCGAACGCGGCGTGAAACTGTTGCGCTGTTGCTACCAAATTTTGGAGCAGGCGGAGCAGCGAATTGAAATTCTGACGGGAATCGACGAGCAAGGCCGTCCGGTGACCGAACCGTTTGACGCCTCGGCCACCATTGAGCAGACCAGCGGTGCGGCCGGCCGGCGTCGGCAACAAACACAAAGTAGCGGCCTGTTCGACCAACCGACGGACGACGCCCAGCCGGACGACGACGTGTTGTGACCTCAACGGTGTGTGGCAGCGAAGCGGCTTCGACGTCTCGGGGGCTCCGAAGGGGCGACGTGGCGCAGGCGAAGACCAACCGACCACCGCCAGCTCGGCGGGACCGTTCGGCGTCACCGGTTGCCTGGCCGGAGCGCGGGCGGTCTTGAGGCGAACGACGTTGTCCCGAGCAACCGCTTCGCCCGGGAAACCGCGTCCGCTGGACTGGTTCTCTGAACTCTGGTAACTCAAACTCGACGAACTCCAACCATGACCGACACCACACTACAAGCCCTTTGTCGCCCGAACGTGCAGCGAATGGAGGGGTACGTTCCCGGCGAGCAACCGCAGGAAGAGGGGTGGACCAAGCTCAACACGAACGAGAACCCTTACCCGCCGTCGCCGAGGGTCCGCGAAGCCATTCGCCGCGCGGCTGAGGGACGGCTGAATCTGTACCCGGACCCTCTGGCCACGTCGTTTCGACGGCTCGCGGCAGAACGGTTCGGCGTCGACCCCGACTGCGTGCTGCCGGCCAACGGCAGCGACGAGAACCTGACGATTCTGGTCCGGACGTTCGTGGACCCCGGCGAACTGATTGCGTTTCCGTACCCCAGCTACATTCTTTACGAGACGCTGGCCGACCTGCAGGGGGCTCGCCACGAACGGCTGCCGCTCAATGACGACTGGTCGTGGAACTGGGACCGGGTGCTGCCGGTGGTGGAGAGGGCGAAGCTGGTCTTTGTGCCCAACCCGAACTCGCCGTCCGGCAACCAGTGGTCTCAGGACGAGCTGTTGCGGCTGGTTCCGCCCCGCGGCGTGCTGGTGGTCGACCAGGCGTACGCGGACTTTAGCGAGCAGCCGCCCGAGGTGGTGGTGAGCGAGAGCGAGCTGGGACGTCGCGTCGTCTTCACTCGGACGCTCAGCAAGTCGTACAGCCTGGCCGGCATTCGCTTCGGCTTTGCCGTGGCCCACCCCGAACTGGTCGCTCAAATGCGAAAGGTCAAAGACAGCTACAACTGCAACACCCTGTCGCTGGCCGCGGCGTGCGCGGCTTTGGAAGACCAGGAATGGGTGGAGCAGAACGTTCGACGGATTCGAGCCACTCGCGAGCGGCTGACCGCCGAACTGCGCCGGCGTGGGTTCCACGTCGTCGACAGCCAAACCAACTTCGTCTGGGCCACGCACCCAGTCCGCTCGCACCGCCAACTTTACGAAGCACTGAAACAGCGCCGCATTCTCGTCCGCTACATGAGCTTCCCCGACGCCGGCCCCCAGGGCGACCGAGACCTGGACGGACTGCGAATTACCGTCGGCACCGACGAAGAAATCGACCGGCTGCTCACAGCGCTGGACGAAATTCTGTCTGCCTCGTAAGCCGGTGCGGCAGGCGACACCGAGCTGTGCAGCGAGCCGGCGTGCGGGACACCCAGGGACCATCTGAGCGCAGCCGGGAACAGCAGCCCGTCTGAGTGCCGCACTCCCGCCAGATCGGGCGTACCTCCGGACACTCTCGCTGGTACTGGACTTAGCACCCAGTCCGGTCGAGCGACCTCACCGCCGCAGCGAGGACGACGCTCCGGCAAGCCAACCGCGTCCCGCTGGTGACTTGTCCCCAGACGGCCGTGGCCAGCCAGACCCGACCTCCGTGCGCCGCACTCGCCCCGCGGCCCGACTTGCCACGGGAACTGCGTCCCGATTCCTTGGCGAACCGAGCGGCTCGGCGTCTGCCTCGTTTGGCAAACCGGCGTCCAGTAGAGTCGCAGGCTTCCCGCGGACGACGGGGATCGGCGGGCTTCTTCCAAACCGGTCGGCAAATGCTCGGTCTCTCCGTCCAAGACGTCGATTCTTCTGTTCACATTCCCGACTTCTCGTACAAACGGGCCACTTAATTTTGCAAAGCCGGGTTCTTGCGGCGCAACCGAGCGATTTCT
>CAYSAG010000120.1:0-14256 GCA_964428935.1 uncultured Planctomycetaceae bacterium
GGCGCTGCGCTCGCACGCCCTCACCCGGCTCGCTTCGCTCGCCACCCTCTCCCGCAAGCGCAGGAGAAGCGACTTTTCCTCGGCCGTTGCCGAGACAGTTGCGCCAGAATCGACTGAGTCCCAATTTTTTCGGTGTGACGCAGCACTCGTCGTGTCGAAAAACACCAGCTCTGGCTCGCTGAACAGGTCCCGACGCCGGGCAAACAACAGGTCCTCGAAGCGGGGGGCCGGGAACCTCGCTGCCGCTGACGCCAGCTTCTCGCATGGCCGACGAGAAGCAGGAACTGCGTCGTGCGCCTCCCCGGCTTGGCTCGAGAGGCGGCTTTCGATGAGGCTTGCTCGGTCGCGCTGCGGAGTTTCAGCCCGGCTGGTCGCGCGTCACTGTCCCGCACGTTTTGCCACTGAGCGTGTCGGGTCGTTGTTCGGAGACTGTACAGGACCGGCACTCACGAGCCCAACCGGGCGATGGTCTCTGCGGCAGCGGGTTCGGGAGACGCGTTTGGAAGCGGCTGCCGTCCGGTGCGAAGGACAGCCGACGGAGTCGACCGGGAGCCGGCGTGGGTCGTGCCAACCTGCGGCAGGCACCACGGTTCCGGTGGTTCGTTTTGAGTCTGCCGGTCCGTCACGACCCGTTCCGCAGTCGGGTCAGCTGCTCGATGGCTTGAGCGATTTGCCGGCGGCGCGCGTAGATGGGAGCTGGGTCGGTGGTGAAGGTCGTCATGTCGCTCGTAATCTCGGCCGGCACTTGCAGCAAGGCGTTGAATTGCCTGTACGTCTTTTCGTCCAATTGGTTGCGTTTCTTCTTCAGCAAGTCTCGCAGGAGGTACAGCATTTCGTAGTCTTCGACGCCCTCGCGAATCATTTCCCAGCGAATGCTCGAAACGGGCGGCTCCAGCACCGGCTGCGGCGACTTTCCGGGCACGGCGGCGGCGAGCGGCGGGTAGAGGAACCGTCCGTCGCCGTTGCCCCAGAAGCGGCGGACACCGCGGGGCGTCGAGTAGCCGCTGACGTAGCTCATGGGGTCCTCGTACGGGTTTTGGGGCTGGTCCGGGTAGGCCGCCCGACTAGTCCAGTAGTTCGCTCGCCACACCAGCGTTCCCACAATGTTCCGCTGCCAGGTCTGCCAGTGCCAGACGCGCAGTTCCGTCGCCGGGTGGTCGATGAACAGCGTGCAGTACGGGGCTTTCGGGCCAGTGCAGACGTACCACCAGAACCGCTCGCCGAACGCCCGCCGCTTCTCGGCCATTTGGTGGTCGTAGTTCGGCGTGACGGGACACCAAATGTCGACTAGCCCGGCCAGCACGTTGTCGCCCGGTTCTTCGGTGAGCATGCGGCGCAGGCCGGGAGCGTACTTCTTCAGACGACGCATGCCTGCGGCCACGAACTCGTAGTCCTTTGGAGACGGCTCGTCGAACCAGTACACGTACGCCATTTCCAGCCAGCCCTTCTGCCGCAAATGCTCCTCCAGTTGCCGGACGTAGCTCGAAAACATGGCCTCGTACTCGGGCGTGCCGGCCACGAACTGCCCGATTTTCGGCGGGTAGCGTTTGTGAAAGGTGCCGCCGCCCATGCCCTCCACTTTCAGTCGGAAGTTCGTGAAGTGGTAGCGTTTCACGGCCCGCTCCATGGCTCGGTCGAAGTCGGTGAAGTCGACTTCGGCCCGAGGTGGGTGGGCGTCCGGTAGAAACCGCACGCGAATGGGGTCCAGCGGCGTTGGGTCGTAGGGACTGATGCGGTGTTCCGCGAAGCTTTGAAAGTACAGCTCGACCAGTCGACGTTTCTGTTCTTCCGTCTTGGCCCCGTGGTAGCGGAAGACGTCGCTGAAAGAGAGCCCGTAAGCCGTCTCCAAGTGGTTGCGTTCGGGCAGGGCAAAGTCCCACACGTGCAGACGCAGCGGAACGTCCACCTGGAATTGTTCGGCGCGCAGTTGCAGCACGCCTTGGTAGTCGCCCGCGACGGCCTTCGGTGGCACGTACACCAACACCCACAGCGGCTGGTTGCAGTCGGCCGGCACGTCGAGCGGCTGCTCGAGCGGCGGCAGGGCGTCGGGCCACCAGTCCCGCACGCCGGTGTAGTCGGTCGGGTGGTGGACGAAGTGGTAGTAGACCCGCAGCACGCGGACGTTCCGTGCGGGAATGACCGCTCCGTTCGGACCGGTCAGGTCCGTGACCGTGGCGGTCAGTCCGACCAGCGGCCTTTGAGGTCGGACGACCACTTGCACCGCCTCCCAGTCGTTCTTGGCGGCTTCCATTCGGGCGGCTTGGCCGCGGCGTTCTGGCAAGGCTCGTTGTCGAGGCACCTTGTGAGTCGCGTCGCACCACCAGACCGATGCCGCTCCCGGCACGTCCCGCAGCCGTTCGCCGTAGTCCGTGCGGTAGAAGTCCGGCACGCGCACGGTCAGCTCCGCCACGGCCGGCTCGCCGTCGCTGGGCCTGGCTCGCAGGACGAGCGTCCGCGTGCCCACGGCGCCCTTCCGCAGCGGAAGCGACACCGTGGTCCGACCGCCGCCCGGACAGGCGACCTGCTGCACGGCCGGCTCAGGCCGAGCCGGGTCCGCCAGCTCGACCGTGACCGTCTGCCGCCGCGACGCCCGGCTGGAGAGCGTGACGACCAACTCGTCCCGCCCCGACCGGCGGTCCTGCCGAACGAACAGACGCTCGAACGTCACCGGCCGGCCAGTCCGTTCCAGCTTGGCAAACCACGTCTGGCCCACGGCGTCGACGGGCAGACCAGACAGTCGCCCGCGCAGCTCCAGCCGGTCCACTTGGAACGAGGCGGGGCCGTCGGCTGGTCGGAGTCGCAACAACAGACGCGAGGCCGGAAGCAGCGACGTCGGCACAGACGCGGTGACCGTCTGGACCTTCGTCAGCTCCGCCACCTTCAGCCACCGTCGTCCGTCCCGACTCACCTCGACCACGCACCGGCCGCGAGCGTGGTAGCTGACGTTGACGTCCACCGTGGCCGACTCGAACCGCCGCCCGGGCAGCTCGAACCGGTAAACCACTTCCGACCCGGGCGAGAACACCCACCGGTTGGTGTTGAACCCGGCGGTGGCTCGAGCCAACGTCCTGTGGTAGTTGCCGCCCTGGTCGCCGAAGCTGCTGGCGAACGTGTACTCGAGCCCGGAAATCCACTCACCGGTCCCCAGCTCCAGTTCCCCGAAACGACGGTGGACGGCCACCACCGGCCGGACCTCCACCGCGTCGAACTGAATGGCTCCCGTGGCGTGCCACTGTCCCAGCCGCACGGTGCTGCGACGCGTCTGGTCCGGCACGCGAAAAACGTGCTCCAGCCACTGCCACTCCGACTTCACGCTCCGGTAGTCGTGGTTGGCGAACGTGGGGCCGGTAATGGCCAGGCCGGACCCGTGAAGCCGGCGAGCTCGGACGCGAAACGCGTACAACCGGCCGGGCTCAAACTCGGCGTCGCACTTCCAGTAGCTCGAGTCGTTGCCGTTGCCCGTGACCTCCAGTTTGTCGCGGTCGACCCAGCGACCTTGTCCGACCAACGACCAGCCGGTCGGCGTGTCGGTGCCCAGACGGAACTCGGGGTTGGGAAGGTGGACCGCGACTTGAAGCTGGACCGCGGCTTGGCCAGAGCTGGTCGAAGGCGGTGCGCCGTCGGCCGGAACGTCCGGACGGACCAGTAGCAACGCCAACACCGCGGGCGCGAAGACGACCGCCAACCCCCTGCGGTCCCCCCGAGCGGCTCGGTCGCTCGCCGCAGACACCGTGGTCGTTCGGCCTGTCGACATGAGGTCGCTCCTGTTTCGCGTGTCGGAGTGAAAGTTGTGGCACGTGGGAGTCACGCGGGTCACTGTTTTCGGAACCGTGGTCGGTTCACGGCCTGCGGAGCGCGGCGAACGGCTGCGGAAAACGGCCACGTCGAAGCAGCCCGCCGGAACCGTTCGCCGCCCCCGCCGAACGGCTCGAGCTGAAAGCCGGTTCCAATGCACCAGACGACTTCGGCCGTGTCAAGCGTGCGGCACACGGCCAGCGGCGGGACGTCCCCACTGCGGGCGTTCCTGTTGCGGAGCGACTCGAGCCTGCTGGTCCACCCTTGTGAAAAAAAGGCTTGTGTCACACAATGGCCACATGTGTCTCTCTAGACATTCTGGCTCCCTCGACAGTCTGGCTCGGCGTTTCGGTAGTGAGCCGCCACGGGGACGCCGCGGGTCGTCGTTGGCTGGTAGGACCGGCAGGCGTGTTTTGAGGACACGGAGACAGAAGGAGAGGCCCGGCGGGTCATGCTGGCGAACCTTTTGACTTTTTCGCTGTTTGGCATCGAGGCCCGAACGGTGCGGGTGGAGGTCGACATTTCGCCGGCCGCTCTGCCCAAGACCATTTTGGTGGGACTGGCCGAAGCAGCGGTCAAGGAAAGCATTCACCGGATTGAGCGGGCTTTGGTCAACAGCGGGTACCAAAGGCCCGAAGACCGGGTGGTGATTAACTTGTCGCCGGCCGACCTGCCGAAGGACGCGGCATCGTTCGACCTGCCGATTGCTCTTGGGCTGCTGGCGGCCAGCGGCCAGGTGCAGTCGGACCTGTTCGGCCAGTACGCCGTTGTCGGCGAGCTGGCTTTGGACGGGTCGCTGCGTCCGGTGAAAGGCGTCTTGTCCATGGCTCTGGCCGCTCGGGACCAGCACTTGCGCGGCGTGGTCGTGCCGGCCGAGAACGCTCAAGAAGCCGCCGTGGTCGACGGAATCGACGCCATTGCCGTCTCGACGCTGACCGAGGCGGTGGGCTTCTTGTCGGAAGAGCTGCCGATTGAGCCGCAGCAGTTTTCGTGGGAGGAAGCAGCGGAGCAGCTGGGGCGGTACCCGGTCGACTACTCCGACGTCAAAGGGCAAGAAATGGCCAAGCGGGCCATGACCGTCGCGGCGGCCGGAATGCACCACGTGCTAATGATTGGGCCGCCCGGAACCGGCAAGACCCTGCTGGCTCGCCGGCTGCCCACCATTCTGCCTCCGCTCACTCAGCGAGAAAGCCTCGAGACGACTCGCATTTGGAGCGCCGTCGGAAGGCTCGACGCCCAGTACCCTCTGGTTGTCCAGCGTCCGTTTCGCGCCCCGCACCACACGATTAGCGAGGCGGGGTTGGTGGGCGGAGGAAGCATTCCCTCGCCTGGCGAAATCAGTTTGGCTCACAACGGCGTGCTGTTTCTGGACGAGCTGCCCGAGTTCAACCGGCGGACGCTGGAAGTGCTCCGTCAACCGCTGGAAGAGAACGCCGTGACCATTTCGCGAGCGCTGGGCAGCGTCACTTTTCCGGCCAATGTCATGTTGGTCGCGGCCATGAACCCCTGCCCGTGTGGCTACCGAGGGGACCCGCGGCGGCAGTGCAATTGCAGTCCCGGGCAAATCGAACGCTACGTCGCTCGAATCAGCGGTCCGCTGCTGGACCGAATCGACATTCACGTCGAGGTGCCGAACGTGCCGTTCCGCGAGCTGAAAAGCGACGCCACGGGCACCACCAGCGACCAGATTCGTGAGCTGGTCCTGCAGGCCCGAGACCGGCAGCAGCACCGGTTTCGAAACGAGCCGCCTGGAACAATCAACGGCAACCTGACGCCTCGGCAAATTCGCAAGTACTGCCGTCTGAACGCCGAGGCCGAGCAATTGCTCAAGGACGCCATGGAAGACATGGGGCTGTCGGCCCGGGCTCACGACAAGATTCTTCGAGTGGCTCGGACCATTGCCGACTTGGACGGCAGCGAAACAATCAACGCGTTTCACTTGCAAGAGGCGGTCAACTACAGGACGCTGGACCGGCGCTACTGGACGTAGGCCGTCCGTCGGCGAGGCAACGGCCGTCGCGGGCGGCCGTGTGTCGGTCGACGGAGCGCCCGGGTGTTGAGCCGGGAAGCGACCGAGCGAACGGACTGGCGAGTGGCTGTCCTTCGGTTTGCGCTCGACCGGCGGCACGTGTTGTCGGCGCTCGAGCCCACCGAGGCTGTTCGGACTGCTCCGGCGTCCCACGGCGCCGTGCGACCGGCGACGGGCGTCGACTTTTCACCGAAGCTGCTTGCAACCTTTGGCTGGCTGCGGTGGTAAAGTCATTGGTCGGAGCTTGGCCTTGGGGCGCGTAGTGGGTTGTCGGCCCGACCGAAGAGCCGGGCCGGGTCGACTCGCAGCAAAGGGAAGTGTGTCGTCCCTGCTGGTGTGGAATTGTCGTTGCGGAGGTGTGTCATGAGAAGGTTCGCGCTGGCCGTTGGGCTTGCCCTGACCGGTTTGTTGGTCTCCGCTGGTTGGGCCGTCGACATGGAACCCGGCCCGGCGTACCTGACCGACTCGCACGGGGCTTCGGGCGTGGTGCAGGCCTTTCTGGAGCTGTCGGAGGTGGCTCCGGCGTACGACAAGTACTGGAAAGGAGCGTTGGACTGGTTGATTTCGGTTGGTCAGCGTGACCCGGACGGTTACTTGTACTGGTACATGTCGACCACGGCTCCTCCCGGCCACCGAAACCACCGAATCAGCATTCCGGGCATGTGTCACGTGGTTCGCATGTTTCTGGCCGGCTACCAGCGTTGCGGCGACCAGCGCTACCGCCAGACGGCGTTGGACGCGACGCGCACACTGGTCGAACGGTTTGCTCGGCGAAAACAAACTCCGTACGGCACGGCGTACGCCTGGTCGGGCTCGTACCGTCCCCGAGACCGCTCCGCCGGACTGCTCGCCGGGCACTCCCACGGTCTGGGCAACCTCATTGACACGCTGTTGGACGCGTACGAAGCCCAGCCCGACCCGAAACTGCGGGAGGAGCTTCGGCAAGCGTTGACAGGCCTTGTGGTCAACCTGCGAGCCCGCTGCGTCCAGAAAACGCAAGACGGCCAGCTGCTGGTCGCGTGGCCGGCCCTACGGAACAAGAAAGTCGTCGAGACGGGCTACTGCTACGGACAAGCCGGCTTGGTCATTCCTTTGCTGCGACTGGCGGAGGCCATGCCGGACTTGAAGCTTCCGGACGGCACCACGCCGTTGTCTTTGGCCAACGGCAGCTTGCGGTACCTCATGTCCGTGGCTCGGGAGGCCCGAGGCGGTTACGTGTGGCCGTACATGCGTCACGAAGCTCGGTCCAGGAACATTGGCTACGGCAGCGGCACCGGTGGAATTGGCTGGGCGTTCCTCCGTGGAGCTCAAGTCAACCGCAAGAGCGACCCGAAGTTTGCCGAGCAGTGCCTGAAGTACGCTCGCGGAGCGGCCGTTTACGCGGTCAACCTGGTGCTGAGCTACAAGGGGCCAGAACGACTGCCGACCCCGGGCGGAGAGACCGGGTTCGGTGTCTGCGGCGGGGCAGGCGGAGCCGGTTACTTTCTGATGTTGTACGCGAAAGAGGTCGACGGCAAAGAGCCTGAGCTCGTCGAACGAATTGACCAGACCATTAGAAAAATCGCCAAGCTTGTCATTGGGTCGGCCACTCCAATCGACGGCACCTTGGCCTGCCCCGACTGGACTCACTTCAAACGAATCAACATTGCCCTCGACTACGGCCAGACGGGTGTGGTGCTGGGCCTGGCCGTTGCGGGCAAGTACCTGAACGACCAGGAGCTCATCGACGCGGCGAAGAAGGTGGCCGACTTCATTGTCCAGCGAGCGGTTCCGGAGGGCGGCGGCTACAAGTTCGCTCTGTTCTACCCGCTGCCCAAAAAGTAGGGCTTCGGACGCCGGTGTTCGAAGAAGGCCGACCGAGCGGTCAGGGGCTCGGCCAGCCACCCTGGTTCGTTCCGCGGCAAGCTCGCCCACTCGACCGTCTGTGAGTGCGACGGGCCGCGACGTGTCGCGTTCCCGCTGTACGAGCCAAGCTCGCTGTGTGGCGACAGCGGTCGGGTGGGAGCCTGGCCTCGCGGAGCTCCCGTTTGAGGTTCGTCGGGCTCGCTGCCGGTCGGCGGGCGTGCTCTTGTAGTTCGGCGAAGTTCCCGTTTTCTCAGGCAACGAACTCGTTCCGGCTCGCAACGTCGGCGTGTTCGCTTTACACTGCAGCCGGGGGTTCGGCCATTCGCTCGGACCGGTCCAGGGGAGCGTGGGGCGGCGAGCGGGTCGACTTTTCCGGCCGTGCTCCAGCCGTTGCCCTCACGCGGCACTGGGTGGCGCTTGCAGTGGAGGCCTGGTTCATGACTTGCGTGGACGAGACGTACAAGAAGCTGGTCGACTACTTGAAGGAAACTGCGTTGCTCGACTCGTGCCTGCAGCTCTTGGGTTGGGACGAGCAGACCTACATGCCGCCGGGCGGTGCGGAACACCGAGCGAAACAGTGTGGCCTGTTGGCCGGGCTGGTCCACCAGCGAATGACGGCTCCCCAACTGGGCGAGTGGCTGGCCGAACTGGAGCAGAGCGGTGCGTTGGGCGAACCGGACAGTCCGCGGGCAGTCAACGTGCGCGAGACGCGTCGCCTGTACGACCGCGCCACGAAGTTGCCCCGACCGTTGGTTGAAGAAATTTCGCGCACCACGTCGCAGGCGCAACACGTTTGGGTCGAAGCGAGGAGGCGGTCGGACTTCGGCCACTTCCGGCCTTGGCTGGACAAGGTGGTCCGGCTGAAGCGAGAGGAAGCTCAGGCCTTGGAGCCGCCGTCGGGCGAACTCTACGACGCTTTGTTGGACGAGTACGAACCCGGAGCGACGCGGGTGTCGGTGGCGAGCGTGCTGGAGCCGCTGCGCGACGAACTGGTCCGGCTGGTCCGGGCCATTGGTGAGTCAGGGCGGCGTCCCTGCGTCGAAATCTTGCGACGCCGCTACCCGGTCGACGCGCAACAGCGGTTTGGCCGAGCGGTGGTCGAGGCCATTGGCTTCGACTTCCACCGCGGACGAATCGACGTCAGCCCGCACCCGTTCTGCTGCGGAATTGGTCCTGGCGACTGCCGCCTGACGACTCGCTACGACGAGCACTTCTTTCCCTCGGCGTTCTTCGGCATGTTGCACGAAGCCGGGCACGGACTGTACGACCAGGGACTGGACCCCGAACACTTCGGCACGCCAATGGGCGAGTCGGTGTCGCTGGGCGTGCACGAGTCTCAGTCGCGCATGTGGGAAAACTTTGTCGGACGCAGCCGGGCGTTCTGGGAGCACTTCTACGGAGTGGCCCGTCAAGTCTTCCCCGAGGCACTGGGCGACGTGTCCTTGGAAACCTTTTACGCAGCCGTCAACGACGTGCGGCCGACGCTGATTCGAGTCGAAGCCGACGAGGTCACGTACAACCTGCACATTCTGGTGCGGTTCGAGCTGGAGCCGCCGTTGCTTTCCGGAGACCTCGCTCCAGAAGACGTCCCCGCCGCGTGGAACCAGAAGTACGCCGAGTACTTGGGAGTCACGCCGAGCAACGACGCGGAAGGCTGCCTGCAAGACATTCACTGGAGCGCCGGACTGATTGGCTACTTCCCGACCTACGCTTTGGGCAACATGTACGCCGCTCAGTTCTTCCAGGCGGCCGGTCGAGCCTTGGGCGACCTGCCTCGCCAGTTTGCCGCCGGACAGTTCGCCCCGCTGCGCCAGTGGCTCCGCGACAACATTCACCGACGCGGCAAACAGTACCCGTCGCAACGGCTGGTCGAGGTGGTCACCGGACAGAAAGTGTCGCACGGCCCGTTGGTCGAGCACTTGACCCGAAAGTTCGGCGAACTTTACGGGCTGTGACGCTCCGTTCGCCCTGCGGTCGCCAGACGCCTGCTTTCCGGGCCGGCCCGACTGCAGTCGTCCGCTTGCTGCGCCGAAGCCGCGAGACAGACGGTCGTTCGCAACGCACCGCCCGCAGCACTGCCGGCCGCGCGGCGTTACAATGGTTGTGCGTCGAGCCACGGCTCCGAGCGGGCTCGGCCCGTTTTCCAAGCCGGCCGACTGGTGCGGAGCCCGTCCGGTCGGTGCGCCCTGTGTCAGCGAAGCGTTTTCCGACCGGTCCCTCGAGAAACGACGGTGGGAGCTGCGACGAACTGATGAACAAACTTGTCCAATTCGTCCTGCTGGTGGTTGTGGTCTTGGCGGCCATTTTGGTCGGCCTACCCATGCTGGTGCAGTTCGTCACCGAGCCGCCTGCAGTCGAGGCGCTGCGGCCGGGCGACCCGGTCCCGGAAATTCGTGCCGAGGGGTGGCTCAACGGCGAACCGGACCCGCAACAACTGGCCGGGAAAGTCCTGGTGGTCCACGCTTGGGCTACGTGGTGACTGGCCTGCCGCCAAGAGGCGCCGCGCCTGGTCCAGGCGTACCGGCTGTACCACGACCGGGGAGTGGAGTTCATTGGTCTGACACCGGAGGACAGCAGTCTTCTCGAACGCATTCGCACGTACTTGGACGAAGTGGGCATGACTTGGCCGAACGGCTACGGGGCCGAGAAGACGTTGGACGAGTGGAAGGTCTCGGCCATTCCGGTCGTGTTTGTCGTCGGCCGTGACGGGCGTCTGGTGTGGACGCACGTTGGACAGTCGGACCAGCTCGGGGCCGCAATTGAAAGAGCGCTGAGCCAGTGAGGCCCGTGGCGGGCCGGCCCGGCTTCGTAAGTCTGTCGGCCGGACGAGTGCTTGAGAGCGGGAAGGCGAGGTGGAGGTGCACACGTTTTCTTGTCCGTTCTGTCAGGCGCGGCTGCGCGTGCGCGACGCGAAATGGCTGGACCGAACCATTGCGTGTCCAGACTGCGGTCGGCCGCTGCGACTGACGAAAGACCGTGGCGGGACGAAGGCCACGCCAGCCGAGCCGGTCCGGTCGCCGAGCGGCGCGAAAGCCGACCCCGCCGCTCCGCCGCCCCTCTTGCCCATTCCGCCCGTGTCACCGGAAGACGGGCGGACGCCTGCGCGGACGGAGCGGCTGGAACGGCTGCGCGAACGAGCGGCTTTGTGGGTGCAGTCCGCTCGGCGTCGCCTTGCTTCGACCTGGCCGTGCTGCAAGCGCTGGCTGACCAACCCACTAGTCGTCGCGTGGCTCATGGCCGGCACGGCCACCGTGGTCCTGGTGGCGGCAACCGTTTCTTTGCACCGAGACTCACGGGCGCGAAAGTCGCCGCCCGGTCAAACGCCGCAGGCGGCTGGCGAACGGCCGGAGACCGGGGTCGCGGAAGGGAAAACGTCTGGCAAAAGCGAAACGGCACGCACCGGCAGGCCGGTCGGACCGGGAGCGGCGTCGGGGAGGCGTCCGGCGGTCGGCGGGCCTGCGGCAGAAGGCTCCGGAGCGGTCCGTGCCGTCGAGTCCCCGGCGGCTGCGGCGTCCGCTGCCACTCGGTCCGGCGAGTCAGCCTTGTCGACCCCAGCTGCTCGGCCCGGCGAGTCAGGCTTGTCGACCCCAGCCGCCGACAACGTCGCTCCGAACGCGACCGGCGCAAGCGACTCGGCTGGCAAGCCGGCTGCGGAAGTCCTGCCGGCGTCGTCGGAGCGGCCGACGCCACCCGCTGGCTCGAGCTCGTCGGTGAGGACGCGCCCGCCCGGTCCGGCGGCACAGTCAGCTCCGCTTGGTCCGACGGCGCAGACGACTCCGCTCGCTCAGACGGCACAGGCAGCTCCGTCCGGTCCGACGCCGCCACCCGCCGTCCCGCAGTCGGCGCCGGAACGAGCAGTGAGGCGTGGGGGTGCACCGTTGCCGGCGTCGGGTGACGTTTCCGGTTCCACCCCGTCGGCTCCACCAAGTCCCCCGGCCCACTCGGCCGGTCCGTCCCGGCCCGAACCACCGGCCGTTTCCGGCAAGGGACTCCAACGGGCCTTGCGCCAGCCCATTCGGCTTTTCCAACAGACCGAGCCGGCCTCGTTCGAGGCTCTGCTGTGGCAAGTCGAACAAATGGCTGGCGTGCCGGTGACGTTCGACCCACCGACTTTGCGAGAAGAGGTGGCCGAGCGGCCCGTCACGCTGTCGTTGAAGCAGACGACCGTCGGCGAAATTCTGCGAGCGTTGGCCGAGCGGGTTGGGTTGGAAGTGCGGGTCGAAGCAAGGCGGGTCGTGTTGGTCCGTCGCGCCGGACCGGGCCGAGCAACCCGCGCGGAGCAAGGAGGTCAGGGCGACTTGCAGAAGTCCGTCCCGCCCGAAGAAGCGGACGACACGGCCCGGTGAAGCTCAGGGCATGACCACGAGACTTGTGCCGAGCCCTGTCGGGCCGTCTGGACCGCTCAGTCGAACAACTGACTGATCGACTCGTTGCGGTGAATGCGCCGAATGGCTTCACCCAACAGCGGCGCCACCGAAATGATTTTCATGTTCGGCAAGCGTTTCTCCGGCGGAATGGGCAGTGTGTTCGAGACGACGATTTCTCGGACCGGAGCCGCCCGCAGCCGCTCCACTGCCGGACCGCACAGCACGGCGTGGGTCGCGCAAATGTAGATTTCCCGTGCTCCGTGCGCCTTGGCCACTTCGGCCGCTCCGACAATCGACCCGGCCGTGGAAATCATGTCGTCGAACAGCAGAGCGATTTTGCCTTCGATTGGTCCGCCAATCAAATTCGCCTGCTGCGTTTCGGTGGCGCTGGAGCGTCGCTTGTCGACAATGGCCAGTCGGCCGCCCAGCCGCTGGACGTGCTGAAGCGACCGTTTGATGCTCCCTTCGTCGGGGCTAATGACGACCAGTTCGTCCTTCGGCAAGTTCAGCGAGAGAAAGTACTCGTCCAGAATCGGGCCGGCGTAGAGGTGGTCCACGGGAATGTCGAAGAACCCCTGAATTTGGGCCGCGTGCAGGTCCATGGCCAGCACGCGGTCGGCGCCGGCTTTCGTAATCAGGTTCGCCACCAGCTTGGCCGTAATGGGCACTCGGCCAGCGTCTTTCCGGTCTTGCCGCGCGTAGCCGAAGTACGGAATGACGGCCGTAATTCGCGCGGCGCTGGCCCGTTTGCAGGCGTCAATGATGATGAGCAGTTCCATTAGGTTGTCGTTGACCGGCGGGCCGGTGGGCTGGACCAGAAAGACGTCGCGTCCGCGAATGTTGTGGTCCACTCGGACGCTGGTTTCGCCGTCCGGGAAATTGCCCAGGACAATTGGCCCCAGCGGCAAGCCAAGGTACTCCGCGATTTCCGCGGCCAGCTCCTGGTGAGCCCGGCCACTGATCAACGTCAGCCGGTCGTACATGGAACTCAGTTCTGTCTCCTTCCGTTGACGCGAAAAGCGTGCCGGGTGCGCCAAGACACCTCAGTGGCAGAGGAGTCGACTCTCGGAGCCGAACAGACAGCCAGCAGACGTTTCCAGAACAGGACGCAACGGGTCAGGCTGGCTGCGCAGACCAACGTCCGCAACCGTGCGAACGCTTGTCTGCCCCCGTCGAACAGACGACTGCCCCGAAACACCCAGAGACAAAAGCAAGAACGGCGGACGACCCTTCCGAGTCGGTCCGCCGTTATTTGAGCCACCGCCGACGCGCGTTGTCAAGCCAGCGTCCGCTGGTGCAGGACCCGCTCCACCGCCGCCAACTGCTCCTGCGTGTTCACTCCCATGGCCTCCTCGCTGTCGAAGGCCGGACACGCCACCACTCGGTGCCCCCACTGCTTCAAAATGCTCGGGCAGTCCGTCAAGTAGTACTCCGCCTGCCGGTTGTTCGGACGCACGTGCCGCAGCGCCTCGAACATCAGTCGACAGTCGAACGCGTAGCAGCCCGTGTTGATTTCCTGAATCTGTTTTTCCTGCTCCGTCGCGTCCTTCTCCTCGACGATTCTCACGAACCGCCCCGCCTCGTCGCGAACGATTCGCCCCAGTCCGGCGTTGTTCGGCGTGACCGCCGTTCCAATGACGCACGCTGCACCGGACTGCTCCTGTTCGCGCAGCAGTCTTTCCAGCGAACCGGGTCGAACCAGCGGCATGTCGCCCGCCAACACGAGTACCGGCCCGTCGTGCTCCGACAACAACGGCTCGCAAACCATGACCGCGTGGCCGGTGCCGAGCTGCTCCGACTGAAGGGCGAACCGCAGTCCGCCGTAGTCGCTCAAAGCCGCCTTCACCTCCTCGGCCTTGTGCCCGACCACCACGACCACGTCGTCCACGCACGCCGCGCTCACCGCCTCCAACACGTAGTCAATCAGTCGACGTCCGCCCAAAGGGTGCAGCACCTTGGGCAGGTCGGACTTCATTCGAGTGCTCTTGCCAGCCGCCAAAATGATTGCTGCCGTTCGCTTCATGGACCCAGCGCTCCCCCCAGAAAGACACCTTGCCCGCCGTTCCGGCACTCGCCTTCTCCTTCAGCCGCCCGCAGCCCTCGTTCGACCGGTGCCGCTGGGCGTCCGACCGCCGGACCGACACTCCCGCGCACACCAGACTTCCAGTTCGGTGCCACCCGAACGGCGACGGACAAACCGACAGGGCCCGCTCCGTCAGA
>CAYSAG010000121.1:0-14078 GCA_964428935.1 uncultured Planctomycetaceae bacterium
GTAACTTGTCACGTTCTCTTCGGTTGTGGAGCAAGCAGGATGCTTGCTCCACGTTAGGCTTAGGCTTAGAAGTCGCGGCGGCCGGCCCCTGGATGAACGGAAACGAAGTGGTTCCGCTCCGCCCGCCCGCCCCGACATGCTCGGCACAAGAAGCTGCCAGTGAAGCCCGGCCTGCAACCGGGTTTTTTCATTCGGCTTCAAGTCCCTGCCCGAGGGAAACGTACGGAACGGGACGGGTGCGAGCGGTGGAGAAGTACGGCTGCGGGGTGTGGTCGCGGCTCGCAAGCACGCAAGGCCGGCGCTGGCGAACCGCGGCCGAATGTCTGGACGGCCAAACGACGCTGCCGTGGGACGAAGCCACGCTCACCCCACCGTCAACGGCTCGGCTTCTGTCACCGCTCTGCCGCGTTCCTCGTCTTCCCGAACCACAAACGACCGCATTCGCTGGGCCAGAGTCTTGGAGTCTTCCGGCAAGACGCGCAGGACCTCCTCGGGGTGAACGCCGATTTGGAAAAAGCCGTACCCCAGCGGCGTGCAGTGTTCCACGTGTGCCAGCAACAGGTGCGTTTCGACAGTCCCCTCAAGGCCAATGACGATGCGGCGGTGCGGCAGCGGCCGAGTGTGGATCAACGACGGTCCTTCGGCCGAGAAGTCCTTCGTGACAGCTGGGAAGGCTTTTTCGACCACAGGGCGCACGCGGTCCGAGTCGTAAGGCATGACCCACACCACTTCGCACAAGGCGCCGCGAGGGTTCTGGCGTTTGCCGAAGCGGAACTGTGAGTAGTAGCGAGTGGTCATGCGACCGGCCAGAAGACGTCGCACGGCCTCTTTTTTCTTGCGAAACAAGAATCCGAACATGGCAGCTGCTCCCACCCGCGTTTCCGGGCTGGCGTCTTGACCCGACGCCTTGCATGCGACCGAGCACCTCACGAGTCCGGACAACCATAGCTTACAGTCTGCTGACGACCTGCAAGACGGCTTGGCGGAGTGCTTGGTGTGTGGTGGGAAAGACGTCTTTCACGTCTTCGGTACGCCTGGGCCGATTTTTCCGGGAAATCGCAAGAAGCCAACTCGAACGGTTCTTGCAGGTAAGCGTGTCGCTGCCGCACGCCAAATTCTTGCGCGAACAGCCTTTCGATCGCGCGTTTTTCTGCACACGCTTGGCCTTGCTTGCAATCCCCAGTAAATTCGGCGTCAGCCGCGCGGGACGAAGCTGCCTCTCCGTGCCGGCTCCTCGCGCCCGGCCCTCGAGGCGCAGAAGACAGAGGGTTGCGTTGCGAAAGAAGCCGAGTTTCAGCGGGCACGAAGGGACGTCTTGCGATGCTGGAGCGGTACTTTCGTCTGTCGGCCCACCACACCAATGTCCGTCGCGAGTTGACCGCGGGGCTGGTCACTTTTCTGACGATGTCGTACATCATCTTCGTCAACCCCGCCATTCTGTCGCGGTTTGACGGCCAGCCGACCGGACTGGAGTACAATGCCGTGTTCGTTGCGACGTGCGTCGCCTCGGCCGTCGCGACTTTGATCATGGGGCTGCGGGCCAACTACCCCATTGCCCTGGCCCCCGGCATGGGGCACAACGTGTTTTTCGTTGGAGTGATTTCCAGCCTGGCGGCGCTGGGTTTTCCTTCGCCGTGGCGGGTGGCGTTGGGAGCCGTGTTCATTGCCGGCATGCTGTTCTTGTTGTTGTCGACGCTGGGACTGCGTGAGGCCATCATTGACGCAATCAGCCCCAGCATGAAGAACAGCATTGCCGTTGGCATTGGCTTGTTCATTGCCTTCATTGGTCTGAGAGGAGGCGGTCTGATTGCCGACAACCCGGGCACGCTGGTGTCGCTGAACCCGCAGTTTCTGTCGCCCGACGTTGCGGTCTTCTGTGTGGGTTTTCTTGTGACGGGAGTGCTGTTCGTCCGGCGTGTGCCGGGAGCCATTCTGTGTGGAATTGTGGCGTCGGGAGTGTTGGCGGCCGCGTTGGGACAAATCGAGCCGCCCACGTCGGTCGTGGGCTGGCCGCGTGTGGAGCGAAGTGCCTTTTTGCAAATGGACTTGGTACACGCAGTGTTGCCGGCCTGCGTGCCGTTCATTGTCATTTTTCTGTTCATGGACCTGTTCGACACGATCGGCACGTTGATTGGCGTGGCCGAACAGGCTGGACTGATGGAAGACGGCCGTCTGCCGCGAGCGCGTCAGGCGTTGGCGGCGGACGCGGTCGGAACGGTTGTGGGAGCGTGCCTGGGAACCAGTACGGTGACCAGTTACATTGAGAGTGCGGCGGGTGTGGAGCAGGGAGGACGCACGGGACTGACGGCGGTCACCGTGGCTGTGCTGTTTCTGCTCGCTTTGCCTTTCTCGGGAATTGTGCAGGCCGTTGGACAGCACGCTCCGATTACGGCCGCTGCGCTGGTGTTCGTGGGAATCATGATGATGCGGAACGTGACGCGTGTTGCTTGGGACGACGCCAGCGAAGCGGTTCCGGCAGCCGTTGTCATTCTGGGCATTCCGCTTTGCTACTCGATCGCGGACGGAATGGCACTGGGGTTGATTACGTACCCGGTGCTGAAGCTGCTTGGAGGTCGCGGCCGCGAAGTCGGGTGGCTGTCGTGCGCGCTGGCCGTTGTGCTGGTGCTGTACTTCGTGTTTGTTCGCGCTTGAGGGCGCGGCGGGCTTTTTCAAACGCAAGCAACGCGGCCGCATTGCTGGAACGGAGCAGCCGGCTGGCGTCGCTGCGTGTGACGGAACGGCTTGGTCACGCAAGCACGTGGGGCCTTCTTTGCAACAGGACTGGAGAAGAGACCATGCCCATGTCGAATGCCACGTACGAGAAGGTGGAGTTGCTGAAGCGTCGGATTGCTGTCGCTCGCGGCGAGGAGCCGGCCGACCTGGTGCTGGAAGGCGGTCGCGTTGTGAACGTCTTCACGGGCGAGGTGGAGCCGGCGAACGTGGTCGTGGCGGACGGGTACGTGGTCGCCGTCGGACCCGAGGACTGGCAGGCGGCTCGACGCGTCGACGTCGGCGGAGGGCTGGTGCTGCCGGGACTCATCGACGCTCACATGCACCTCGAGAGTACGCTGCTGACGCCCACGGAATTCGCCAAGGCGGTTGTTCCGCGAGGCACCACGGCCGTCGTCGCCGACCCGCACGAAATTGCCAACGTCTTGGGCGAACGCGGCGTGCAGTTGCTGCTCGACGCCAGCGTCGGCCTTCCCTTGGACCTGTTCCTAATGGCTCCGTCCTGTGTCCCGGCCGCACCGTGGGAGCGGGCGGGCGCGGAACTGGGACCCAAGGCCGTCGCCCGACTCATGCAACACCCGCGCGTGTTGGGGCTGGCCGAGGTCATGAACTTCCCGGGCGTGTTGAGCGGCGACGAGCAGGTGCTGTTGAAGGTGGTGGCGGCGGCCGGCCGCCCCGTCGACGGCCACAGCCCCGGTCTGGTTGGTCGAGACCTGAACGCCTACGTGGCGGCGGGCGTGCGGTCGGACCACGAGTGCACGACACCGGAAGAGGCGCTGGCCAAGGCTCGAGCTGGAATGCTCGTCCAAGTCCGCGACGGCTCCAGCGCCAAAAACCTCGACACCCTCTTGCCGCTCATTCGCGAAGGACGACTGGGACGCTGGTGCCTTTGCACCGACGACGTCCACCCAGACGACCTGCTCGAAACCGGCCACATGGACAGCCGACTCCGACGCGTCCTCTCGGCCGGTGTGGACCCGGTCGAAGCGGTCCGGCACGTTTCGCTCCTTCCCGCTCAACACTACGGACTGACCGAACGAGGAGCCGTCGCACCCGGGTACCGGGCCGACCTGGTCGTCGTCAACGACTGGCAGACGTTTCGCATTGACCTGGTCGTGAAGGACGGGCTGGTCGTGGCGGAGCAGGGGCGGCTGTGCGGCGAATGGCCGGCACCGGAAATTCCCGAAGAGAACACCGTGCACGTGGCGCCGTTGGACGAACAGGCGTTCGAGCTGCGCCTGTCGGACGACAACGCTTTGGTCATTCAAGTCGTGCCCGACCAGATTCTGACGCGAAAACGGACGCTTCGGGTCGGTCGGGCGGGGCAACCGTGGCGGTTCGACCCGGCGGTCGACGTGGCGTTGGTCGCCTGCGTCGAACGGCACCGGGCTTCGGGCGAGGTCGGACTGGGGCTGGTCAGCGGGTTTGGCCTGCGCTCGGGTGCGCTCGGGTCGTCGGTCGCTCACGATTCCCACAACCTCGTGCTGGTCGGCACCAACCCGCGGGACCTGCTGGCTTGCGCCGATTGGTTGCAGAAGCAGGGAGGCGGGTTCGTCGTGGTCTCGGACGGCACCGTGCTGGCCGGGCTGCCGTTGCCCATTGCCGGGCTGCTTTCGCCCGAGCCGGCCGAGGTGTTGGCCGAGAAACTGCGCGAGCTGTCGAAGGCCGCTCGCGACCTGGGCTGTTCGTTGCCAAGCCCATTCGGCACGTTGTCGTTCTTGGCCCTGTCGGTCATTCCCGAGCTGCGAATTACTTGCCGCGGGCTGTTCGACGCCGCTACGTTCCAGTTCGTGAAGTAGGGAGGTGCGAGGAGCCGCCGGCTTCGCGGCGTCTGCTCCGGCCCACACCCGCTCGACAAGCGGCCGGACGCGTCTTCACGGACCGGGACCGAAGCAGCGAACGCCGCCGGCCGCGACGCGGACTCTCGGTCCGTCCCGTCACTCACGCACCAGCCGAACCCGCTCGTTGTAGCTTTGCAGGACCAGCTCTCGCCGCTGGCAGTCCAGGGCGAGTTGAGCGTACTGGGTGTAGGTGGGCAAAGCAGCTTGCAGCAGTTCCCGGCCCGTCTCTTTGTCCCACAAGTGCACCTGCAGCTCGCGGTAGCCCACTTGTCCCTTTTGTTTGGGTCGGTAGCTACCGAGCAGCAGAAACCGCGACTGCTTCAGGCCCAGCAGGGTCAACGTTTGGTTTTGCACTTCCTTGTGCCAAAGTTGGCGGCCGGTCCAGCGGTCGTAGGCCGTCACGGTGCCGTGGGCTCGAATGGAGCTCGGCAGGGCCCCGGCAATGTTGCCGCCCCGCGCTGTGACGACCACGTAGAACTGCGCTCCGTCGTAGACCAGCGACCCGGAAAGCAACGCCGTGGCGACCGAGCCGCTGAAGCCCGACGGCGCGGCCGGCGCCTCCACGACTTTCGAACGGCCGGTTTCCAAGTCGAGCAGCTCCAGTTGACCGGAAGGCCGCGTCAGGACCAAGGTGCGCGGGTCCAGCCGGGCCACGTAAGTCCTTGGGGGGCGCGTCACCTCCCACAGGACTTCGCCGCTGCGCACGTCCAACTGACAGACGAAATTTCGAGTGGACGGACCTTTTGGACCGGACTGCATGGCCGCGCCGGCCACGGTCGCCCGCCACCCGCTCAAGTACAAGCTCTCGACCAACACCGTGTACGTCACTCTGGTCGGCACGGACTGGCCGTCGCACAGCCGGTAGGCGCTGGCGCGCCGGTCGGCCGGCGAGAGGGTGAAGACGGCCTGGTCGCTGGCCAGCACGGGCATGCTCGACGTAACGCCGTCCAGCGTCCACAGCAGGCGGCCGTCGGTCAGGTCGACCACGTACAAGCGGCCGAGCGAACCCAGTCCGACGGCCGTTCGAGACACGAACGCAAAGGGACCGGTGCGGGGCGCGTAGCGGAGCAGCCGAAAGTTCGTCGTGCCGCCCGCCCACAGCGAGAAGGTGGACGCAAGGGGGGAGCCGACGCTCGACGTGCCGCCCAGCGCGGCTTCGGGAAAACAGTACGTCCACACGACCCGTCGCTTGTACAGGTCCAGGCAGTGCAGCACGCCTCGGTGCCAGACCAGCAAACGGTGTCCCGACGCGACCACCAGCGGGGTGAAAGAGCCGCCGAGAACCGGCAACGCCTGAAGCGGAACCGACCACCACGGCCGTCCGTCCTCCGCTCGAATCACCTTCAACCGACGCTGCGACAGGTCGTACCAAAGCTGGAACCGGCAGAGCGACGGGGCGGCCAGCGGGCTGTTCAACCAACGAGAAAACGCGTCCGTGCCGTACTGTGGCCGGCTCACACCCACCCGCTGGCCGGGCTCTCGCCGGACCTTCCACGTCGAGCCGGGCCAGGCGGGCAGTCGTCGCCAGCCCACCGGCAGTCCCGACTCGACCAGACGCCGCCAGGCTTGTGCGGCGGTCTGTCCGTCGGGCAGTCGGTGCTCGGGAAAGCGGTGCGCCAGCTGGCGGAGGACCAGAGCGGCGTCGTCCGGCAGGCCGTTGTCCCGCAGCAGTTCCGCCAGCTCCGTCAGAGCCCGCGCGGCCACGTCGGCTTCGTTCGACTCCGCCAGCTGCCGCAACAGCGACTCGGCCTTCAACCACTCGCCCTCCCTGGCCAGCTGCTCAGACAGCCCGAACGAAAGCTCCACCACGCTTGGGTGAAAGCCGAACAGCCGCACCAGCCGACGCAACGTCGGCTCGTCCTGCGCGGCCTGCTTCCGCTTCTCCTCGAGCCACTGCTCCACCGACCGCCGAGCCGACGGACTCAGCTGCGGCCACAAGCTGCGCAGCCGACGGGCGGCCCAGACGTCACCGCGCACACGCTGGTTGGGTGTGTTGGGCGGCGTCACCAGCGACTGGGGCCGGTCCGGAGCAGCGCCCTGGGCCGCTGCCCTCTCGACCAGCTCGGCCAATTGCCACAGCGTCTGCACGGCTTCGACGAACCGTCCGGTCGTCACCAGCCGCTCGGCCGTCAGCTGAAGCCACTCGGCCTGTCGCCCCTGTTGCTCCAACAACCGCCGCAGCGCCTGTTCGGCCGCCGGGTCCGGCCGTTTCGCCGACACCAACGCGCGCAAACACCGCTCCAGGACCAACTGGACCTGCCACTTCTGTGGGGCGGTCAGGTCCGTGGGACTCAAGCGGCGCAGCAGCTCCCACGCCGGCTTGGGCTTGCCTTCGGCCAGCAGCATCTGAGCCTTCAGCAGGACGGCTTGCAGCGGCGCAGGCGTTCGGCTCAGTTGCTCCTGCAGCCAAGCCTCCCCGGTCGACTTCTCGTCGAAGCAGGCCAGGCCAAGCGGTCCCAGCGACACCAGACGCGGACCCGAACTGACCAGGTTACCCAGCCAGTGACCGGCGTCGACCAGTTGCAGTCGCCGGACGTCGGTTCCGTCGGTGCGGACCGACCACAACGAGTTGTCGGACAACGGCACCAGAACCCGTTCCTTCGACAAGACGCCTCGCCCGGCCGGCCGCGTCCCCGGCGGAAAGCCCTTTCTCCACAGCAAGTGACCGTCCTTCAACGACACGGCCTGGACGTACTGGCTGTACACGACAAACGCGGCGTCCGCCAACGCCCCCACCACGTACAACGCTCGTTCTCGACGCTGCGACCACAGCGTTTGCCCCGTGCTCAGGTCGACACACAGCAACAGCTCTTTTTCGGCCGGAGCAAACAGGACTCGCTGGCCGACCACCACCGGCGGGTTGAAGCGCCACAGCGAGCCGCCGCGAGTTCGGTTCATGGAGTAGACCACTTGGTGTGTGGTGCCCCAGCTGCCCCCGGACCGGCTTTGACGCGGAAAGTAGCGGCGTGCCCAAAGAAAAGTGCGGCCCACCGGGTCGAAAGCCAGCAACCAACCGAAGCCGTTCGAACAGACGAGCGCTCCGCCGCCGACAGCCACCGGCAGCGGCCAGCGTTTCAGAGCGTCCGTCACCGCCGACTGCTCCAGCGTGCCCAGCTGTTGGCTCCACGCCAGCCGCCCCGTTTCCGACTCCAGGCAGTACAGCCGCATTTCGTGTTGGCTCAGCCCGACCACGAACAGCCGCCCGCGCAGCGGCAGCGGCGGTCCCAGGAAAAAGACGCCGGCCAACGGGTCGTCCAGCCCCACGTCCGGCCCACCCACCTGCCAAACCAGCTCGCCCGTCTGCAGGTCGTACGCTCGCAAACTGTGGACCGCCCTCTTGGCTCGCTCTCGACTGGAGTGGGAGCGGGCGAACAAAGCTCCGCCGACCGGAACGGGCCCGGCCAACGCAGGGACCACGGTCTGCGCGAGCTCGCCGCCGCCCACACGTCGAGTCTGCGCCTCCAGGCAGTAGACTCGCCGGCCGTCGGAGCTGAGCAGTCCGTACAAGGCGTCGTCGAAGAGCGCTTGCCGTAACACCCGTTCGCGCTCGGACTGCGGGGCAAAGGCCGAACGGAACGCACCGGTCGAGGCGGCCACCGGGACCGCAGCCGGCCCGGACCAAGCGGACGTCGAAAAGGAAGACAGTCCGCTGGCCGGTCGTGCCACGGCCACCTCTTCCGGTGAAGCCGTCGCTGGCCGAAACCACAACGGCTCGCCCGTGCTGACTCGGCAAGCCCGCAAGCCTCGAAAGTCGCGGAACACCACGACGTCGTTCACCGTGACCGGCACGAGCGTCGGCAGCCGCGTCGCTCCCAACACCGCCTGCCGCAACACCGACTGGTGCAACTCGCCTTCCAGCTCCGGCACTTCAGTCAAGCGGCTGCACCAGCGGGGCGCGGGCAAGACGTCCTCCACCGCCGCTCGGCCGTTGCGTTCCGGCGTGCCACCGGGCAAGGGCCAGCTGTCGAGGAGCGGAGGTTGTTTGACTCGCGGCAACGACTGCCGCAAGCGCCACTCGTCCCACCGCTCGTGCGTCGAACCGCTCCGCCGAAGACGGGCCAACAGACGCTGAGCGGCGTCGGTGCGGCCCAGGGCGAAAAACGTCGCGGCCGCCTGAGCCAACGTGGCCGAAGGCAACGGCTCGTCCAGCAACAACAGTCGCTCGAACCAGGCTGCCGCCAACACGTACTCCGCTCGGTCGAAGTGGTACGACGCCACCGCCGCAGCCGCCCGACGCCCCGGCTCGGTCAAAAAGTACCGCCACGCCACCTCGGCCAACCGCTCCACACGTCCCGACTTCTCGGCCTCGGCCAACGCCCGTGCGGCGGCGGCTTGCTGAGCCGTGAGCAGCAGACGCCGAGCCGAACGGGGAAAACGGCTCAGCAACCGCAACGCCTCTTGACGCACCGAGTGCCACTGGCCCTGGTCGTCGAACCACAGGCTGTCTTCCGGACGAGACAACAACAGCTGGAGGACGCGGTGAGCGTCGCCCCAGCGCTGCCGCTCGACCAGCGAGCGGGCTCGACGCAACAGGTCGTCGGCCGACTGCTGGTGTGGCACGGCGAAGTCGAACAGGTCTTTGTCCGGCCGGGACGGGCGCGACGGCGTCGGACTGGGCTGTGGCCGCACCCGTGGCTTCGGTTTTGGACGGTTGCCTGGAGCGGGAAAAATCTGTCGAAACAGTTGCTGCAACGGGTTGGCCGGCCGGGGCCTCGGTTTTTGCTGCGGCTGGTTTTGAGCCGAAACCGGCACCGACGCGCAGACGACCACCAGCCACAGTCCGCCGGCCAACACAACGCAACGCCGCCAACGCCGTCCGTCGCCGAGGAAGGGTTTACCCATGACTGACGCACCTTCTGCAGCACTGCAGAAAAGACTGGACTGGTCCGGCCGGCGTCTTGCCAAACGGTCGACCCGGCCGGTTCCACCGCTGCTCCGCCGAAGTAGACAGGTCCGAACGAAAAACACGTGCGTTTGCCATTCGCTCAACAAATCGACATTGTACACCAAACCGGCGTCGTCGGCACCGAACGCCGGAGACGGTGGCTGTGTGAACGGCGACGAACGGCACCAGGTCGCCGACGACCTCGGGCGACAAACAGCGGCAAGTGGAACGGCACGGAGTGAGAAAAGCCAGACGGGAGGTGTGCAGAATGAGCGACGCGGTGCAACAGGAATTGGAAAAGTTCATGCGTGGGTTGATTCGTCGGAACCCGGGGCAGCGCGAGTTTCACCAGGCCGTTCGGGAATTCGTCGAGTCGGTCCTGCCGTTCGTGCTGGAACACCGGGAGTACTGCGAAGCTCGAATCCTGGAACGAATGACCGAGCCGGACCGGGTCATCATTTTTCGGGTCTGTTGGGAGGACGACCAGGGCAACGTCCGAATCAACCGGGCGTGGCGGGTGCAGTTCAACAACGCCATTGGCCCGTACAAGGGTGGAATGCGGTTCCACCCGTCGGTGACGTTGAGCGTGTTGAAGTTCCTGGGCTTCGAACAGTGCTTCAAGAACGCGTTGACGGGACTGCCCATGGGTGGGGCGAAAGGCGGTGCGAACTTCAACCCGAAGGGCAAGAGCGACCGCGAGGTCATGCGGTTCTGTCACTCGCTCATGATTGAGTTGTCTCGCCACATTGGCGAAGACACCGACGTACCGGCGGGAGACATTGGCGTGGGCGAGCGTGAAATCGGTTTCATGTTCGGCCAGTACCGACGTCTGGAAAACCGTTTCACGGGCGTGTTGACCGGCAAAGGGTTGTCGTTCGGCGGAAGTCCCGTGCGCAAAGAGGCGACGGGCTACGGAGCCGTCTACTTCATGGAAAACATGCTGGCCGCTCACGGCGAAGGCCTGGCGGGCAAGACGGCCGTCGTTTCCGGAGCGGGCAACGTGGCTTTGTACTGCGCCGAGAAATTGATTGACGCGGGTGTGAAAGTCCTCACCCTGTCCGACTCGGACGGCTTCGTCTACGACCCGGACGGAATCGACCGCGAGAAACTGGAGTGGATCAAAGAGTTGAAAGAGGTTCGGCGGGGACGAATCCGTGAGTACGCTCAACAGTTTCCGCGAGTCGAGTTTCACGCGGGCAAGCGGCCGTGGCAGGTTCCTTGCCAGTTGGCGTTTCCGTGTGCCACTCAAAACGAACTGGACGGCGACGACGCTCGCACCCTGATTGCCAACGGACTGCAGGCGTTGGCCGAGGCGGCCAACATGCCGTGTCGGCCGGAGGCGGTGCGCCAGTTTCGTCAGGCCGGCGTCCTGTTCGCTCCCGGCAAGGCCGCAAACGCCGGCGGCGTGGCGGTCTCGGGGCTGGAGCAAAGCCAGAACGCTTTGCGAATTGCTTGGCCGCGCGAGGAAGTGGACCGCCGGTTGCGAAGCATCATGAAAGACATTCACGCCCGGTGCGTCCAATGGGGACGCGAACCGGACGGCAGCGTGGATTACGTGCGCGGAGCGAACATTGCCGGATTCGTCAAAGTGGCCGACGCCATGCTGGCCTACGGCATCAGTTGAGGCGGCTGCGGTGAGCGTGTAGGGGCGGCCGGCCGACGTCACGCGCGTGTGCCGGGTGCGACCAGTCGCTCGCCACCGACGAGCCGGCCTAGCCGGTCAAGCTTCGGCCTTCCGGTACAGGAACCGGCAGTCTTCCAGGCGCGAGCCTTTCTCGTCGGTGACGGCGAACTTCGCCGGACCCCACAGGGACACGCCCGCGTGGCGACCGTCCTTCGCCAGCAGGTAAAACTTCAGACCGAAGTTCGGCCGTCCCTGCTTGTCCAACAAGCGCGGTTCGGTCTTCTCGACGACCCGGCGCAGAACCTCCATTCCCGCCTCTTCCGGCGACGCTCCTTGCCGCATCAGTTCCACGGCCACGGCGCAACACAGGTTCTGCAGGTTCACCTCACCGCGTCCAGTGCTGCCACAAGAGCCGACGTCGTTGTCGACGTAAAGGCCCGCTCCAATGATTGGCGAGTCGCCCACGCGCCCCGGCATTTTGAAGGCCAAGCCGCTGGTCGTCGTCACGCACGAGAGGTCCCCGCGTTCGTTCAACGTGGCGCAGTGCACGGTGCCCGTCGGCCGTTCGAAATGCGACGGAATGGCCGCACCTTCGCCGGCCGCCTTCGGTTGTCGGTCCAGCTTGAAAAACTCAATGACTTCCGGGTCGAGCTTTTCCACGGGCGGAGGCAACCAGTCGTCTCGGTCCGACTGGGTTTGTTTCCAGTAAAGCCAAATCTTGCGGGCCTTCTCGGTCAGCAGGTTCTCTTCCTTGAAACCGACGGCCTTGGCGAACCGCAAAGCGCCTTCGCCCACCAGCAACACGTGGTCGGTTTGCTCCAGCACGTACTTGGCCACCTGAGCGGGGTGGCGAATGTTGCGCAGCGCCGCCACCGCTCCGGCTCGGTGCGTGGGTCCATGCATGACGGCCGCGTCCAGCTCGACCACGCCCTCTTCGTTGGGCAAGCCGCCGTAGCCGACCGTGACGTCGTTCGGGTCGTCTTCAATGAGGGCCACGCCGGCAATGGCGGCGTCCAACGTGTCGGCTCCCTGCGTCAGCAGCTCGTAGGCTCGCTGCGTCGCACGCAGCCCGTTCGCAGACGAAATGGCTTTGACTGGAAACCGCTTCATGGTTGCTGTCCCTTTTCCGCGCTGTTCCGTTGGCTTGGACGTGCGTCGCAACGACGCGTCCACTGCAGACCAACCCGCCAAGCCGGCGGACGCAAGCAAGAAGGTTCGCCGCTTCATTCGACCCGCTCCTTCCTTCTGCCGGACATCTCGGCTGAACCGCCCGCGGCCAATCTTACCGCTGCTGTGGCCGCCTGTCACCGAAAGGGCCCTGCGCGCTGGCGGCCCCGAGCACCTCGCCGACCGGCTCACACGGCCGGCCGGAAAAGTACGAGCGTCCGCGCGCCTGGTCCCGTCTGAGCCCGAACCGGGGGCGTCTCTGGCTTGCCGCGTTCCGCGACCCAACGCGGGTGGCTCCTCGACTTTCTGCGCCACACCGGCCAGAATGACCCGGACCATTCGCGCGGCGAATCGACCGGCTGTCGTGGAAAGTCCTGTCGACGTCCCTCTCTGGCCGAGCCGGTCCGCTCGCCGCAACAGCAGACCGAGTTCAGGAGAACGTCTTGCCCGAAAGCTGGAACTGGCTGGCACGGAAACTGGACGAACAGGCCGAGACACTTCAGTCCGAGCTGGTTCGGGTTCGACGGCACCTGCACGCGAACCCGGAGCCGAGCGGGGAGGAGCGAGAGACGACGGCCTTTCTCGCGCAGCGGCTGAAGGCGGCCGGTCTGGTGCCGAACGTCGCGCAAGGCGGCCTGGGGCTTTGGGCCGACGTGAGCGTGGGGCCGGACGACGCCTCGTCGCCCCTGGTGGCTCTGCGTGCGGACCTCGACGCCCTGCGGTTGCAAGACGAGAAGACCGTCGAGTACCGGTCGCAGCGGCCGGGCGTCTGTCACGCTTGCGGCCACGACGCTCACACCACAATCGTTCTGGGCGTGGGGCTGGCGACAGCCGCCGTCCAAAAGCTGGCCCGTCGCCAGCGGCTGCGCTCTGGCGCCGCGCTGCGGCTGCGGTTGGTCTTTCAGCCGGCGGAAGAGACGTCGGAGGGAGCGCGCTGGCTGGTCGAACAAGGCGTGCTGGACGGGGTCCACAGCATTGTGGCGTTGCACGTGGACCCGGAGCGGTTGGCCGGACAAGTCGCCGTCCGCTACGGAGCGTTGACGGCCAGTTGCGACGAAGTGTGTTTCACGGTCAGCGGACAGGGCGGCCACGCCGCTCGCCCGCACCACGCCGTCGACTCGGTCGCGGCCGGCGCTCAGCTCGTCACGTCTCTCTACCAATTCCTCCCGCGGTCGGTCGACTCGCGCGACCCCGCCGTTTTCACAATCGGCCAGTTGTGCGGTGGCTACGCAGCGAACGTCATTCCCGAACGGGTGACGCTGCGTGGGTCCTTGCGTACCACGTCAGCCGTGGCTCGCGAAACGCTCAAACGCCGAATCGGCGACATTGTCGATGGGGTGGAGGAGCTGAGCGGGGCGAGAATCGAGTACGAGTTCGTGCGGCCGCTGTCGGCTGTCGTCAACGACCCGCGCGTCACCGCTGCGTTGGAAGAAGCGGCCACGGGCGTGGTTGGACAGAGCAACGTGGTCACGATTGAGCGGCCGAGCATGGGCGGAGAGGACTTCTCGGTGTACCTGGAACGCGTTCCCGGAGCCATGGCTCGACTGGGGTGCTGTCCGCCGGGAGCCGACCGCCCGGTCTTCTTGCATTCTCCACGTTTCGACTTGGACGAGCGGGTCTTGCTGCTGGGAACTCGCCTGCTGCTCCGCGCGGCCTTGCTGCTGAGCGCTCGGACGGTCGGCGAAGCCGACAACGCAAGTGCGCCCCGGCGAACCACCGGGTGAGCGACCGGTCGGTTTCAGTCGGTTCGAACGTGCGGCGTGCGGGAGCCTGGCCGGCGGCTGGACGGCCACCCGTTTGGTCGTGTCGGCCAGTCCGCGGCGACGTCCAA
>CAYSAG010000122.1:0-14066 GCA_964428935.1 uncultured Planctomycetaceae bacterium
CAATGTTCCGGTCGACCATGTTGACCATGGCCGCGTAGACCTTGGCGTCGTGGGGCCACGGCTTGTCCTTGTAGAGTTGCCACGACGGGTCAGTTTCAGGAATGTCGTGCATGCCGTGCGGCGGGGTGACCGGCATGTAGCAGAAGAAGGGGCGGTCCTTGTTTTCCAGAATGAACTTCTTGGCTTGTTCAATGATTACGTAGTGGGAGTAAGTCTGGCCGGTACGGCCGCCGTGGTTGCCGGGCAAAGGTACCTCCTGGCTGTTGCGAATGAGGTAGGGCGTGTAGTAGGAGTGGGCGTGGACCTGGTCGTAGTAGCCGAAGAATACGTCGAAGCCGTGCTTTTCGGGGACGCCAGTCGAGCCTCGGCCGCCGCAACCCCATTTTCCGAACCCGCCGGTGGCGTAGCCGACTTCCTTCAGCAAAGACGCAATGGTCGGCTCGTCCGCTCGCATGGGCGTGCCTCCGTCGTTTTTCCGGACGGACGCGTGTCCCATGTGCTTGCCGGTCATCAGTGTGCAGCGGGTCGGAGCGCAGACGGGAGCGCCGGCCAGACACTGCGTGAACCGAATTCCTTCGGCGGCCAACCGGTCAATGTTGGGCGTCTGGAAATGCGGGTGCCCCATGCACGACAGCTCGTAGTAGCCCAGCTCGTCGACAATGAAAAACAGAATGTTCGGCTTGCGCTCGGCCGCGCTTGCCGTTTTCCGAGCCGACAAACCTAGTACTGCGGTGACAAGAACCGCTACCAGCAACCAACACACTCGTCTCGCTTTCATCGGACTTCTCCCCTCGTTTTCTGGTCGTGGGCCCTTTGGGACGTAAGTGAGTCTGTTCGGCTAGTGGTCTGGGGGCGTGTGCGACGTCGTGTACTGGAGGGCCGTCGTCCGGCACGCCCACCGTTGTCCACCTGCTACCGACCACAAGAGAGCGTTGCGTTCCAGTCTCCCGACGCCTCACCGGAAGTGGCCGAGTGGCACGTCCGCTTCGCCGGACAGTGGTCGAAAAGAGGAGCCCTGGCCCGGGGCGCCCGGTTCCAGCGGACGGCTTGCCGGAGGCCGCCACCTCACTTCGGCAGCGCCGCCCTCCACCCGGCTCGCAGCTTCCGCGTCAGCTCCTCCACCACCGACCGGTACTCCGGGTTGTTGGCCACGTTGACGTTTTCGTCCGGGTCGGTCTGGTGGTCGTACAGTTCGACCGCTTTCACGTCGTCGTGGTTCTCTCGGTCCACCCACAGAGTGAACCGGTAGCGTTCGGTCCGCATGGTGTAGCCCATGACCTTGCCTCGCGGGTACTGACTGAAGGCCGCGGTTTTCCACGGGCGGTTGGGGTTTTGGGTGAGCGGCAGCAGGCTGGTGCCTTCCAGGTGGTCGGGCAACGGCAGTCCCGCCGCTTCGCACAGCGTCGGGTAAATGTCGACGAACTCGACCAGCGCGTCGCACTTTTGTCCGTTTGCTGGAGCGCCGGGGACGTGCAGAATCAGCGGTGCGTTGGTGTCGAGCTCGAAGTTCGTGTGCTTGCACCACGCTCCGTGCTCGCCCAGTTTCCAGCCGTGGTCGCCCCACAGGACGACGATTGTGTTGTCTTTCAGTCCGAGCCGTTCGAGTTCGTCCAGCACTTTGCCGACCTGAGCGTCCATGTAACTGACGGCGGCGTAGTAGGCGTGCCGCAGAGTCAACGTCATTTCGTCGCTGAGCGGGCCGGACTTCGGAATGCCCTCGTACTGCCGCAGCTCGCCCCAGTTCGTCAGGGCGTACCGGGGAGCGTTCTTGGGAGGGAACGGATTGCTGGGCAGGCGGAAGTCCTCACGCCGGTACAGCCGCCAGTACTTCAACGGCGACACGAACGGCAGGTGCGGCTTAATGAACCCCACGGCCAGGAAAAAGGGACGGTCCTTGATTCGCCGCAGAGCCTGGATGGCCATTTCGGCCAGCGCGCCGTCGTGGTAGGTGTTGTCGGGGACGTCGGCTGCCTCGTAGGCCGGCCCGCGAGCGGCTCGGGACAGGGCTTTGCCCCGCAAGCCTCTCTTTTGGGCCTCGCGTCGCCGTCGCTTCACGATTTCCTGATTCTCGGGCAGCGCGTAGGTTGTGACATTCTGCGGCCGTCGCCACGGCTCGCTCCACGACAACGGGTCGTTCAGCCCGCCGTGGTAAATCTTTCCCATGCCCACGCAGTAGTAGCCGTGGTTCTTGAAGTGCTGCGGCAGCGTGACCACGTCGGGCACGGTCTTACGGAAGTGAGTGACCAGGTCGTAGACTCGCGTTGAGTCGGGTCGCAGGCCCGTCAGCAGGCTCGTCCGCGAGGGCGAACAGACGGCCTGCTGGCAGTAGGCGTGTGCGAAGACGAGACTGCGAGCCGCCAGGCGGTCAATGTTGGGACTTCGAATGAGCTTGTTTCCGTAGCACCCCAGCTCGGGCCGCAGGTCGTCGACGGCGAAAAACAGGACGTTCAGTCTTTTCTTTGGAGCGGCTGCCCAGGCTTGGCCGCCCAGCAAGGGACCGACGGCCAGAGCTGCTCCGACGACCGCCAACAGCAACCACGGGGTGCGTTTCATGGACAACGCTCCTTTCTCGCAAAGTCGCCAAGTCGACAAAGCCAACACCGGACCAGCTGGACCACGCCCGAACCAGAGTGCCACTGCTCCCGCAGCGCCAGCAACACACCGCACGCGGGTCAGGCTGCAGTCGCTTCGCCGCGGACCGAGTCAGCGTCCGGTCACCTGTTCCTCCCACTGGTCGGTGCGGAACGGCGAGGCGGGCAAGCCGGCCGAGTTGTACAGGTTGCAAATGGGGTTGCTCGCCCACGCGTAGCGGACGGCCACCGGCTGCGCCACTTCGTCCGCCCACACTCGGACCCGGTCCTTCCCCACAATTTCTGCTTTCGCCCAGACAAACTTTCGGTTCGAGCCGGCAATGGCGAAGCCTTTGACGGGCCCGCCGTCCTTGGTTCGCAACCCTTCGCCAGCGTAGTCGAACTCCACGACCAGAGCTCGCCCTTCGCGACGGCAGCTCCGGTAAATCGGTCCCATTGCCACCCCGTCCTGTCCGTAGACTTTCACCAGCGCCCACACGGCCAGCCGACGTCCGACCTCCTGCTTGTTCTTCGGGTGAATGTTGTTGGCCTCCCCAATGTCGACGGTGACGGCCATTCCCGTGTTGGGCACGCTCAACGCCTTCAGCATGCCTTCCCGGACCAGCACCCACCCGCTGGTCTCAGACGGTTCAGTCTGAGGAGCCTTGAAGTTCGGCAGTTGCACCCAGGCAAACGGAAACGGCCCCTGCTTCCAGACGTCCCGCCAGTTCTCGACCAGCGTCTTCAACTGCAAGCCGTACAGGTGCGGGGACGTGCGGCTGTTGTGTTCGCCCTGGTACCAAATGACACCGCGAATGCCGAAGGGAACCAGCGGAGCAATCATTCCGTTGTAGAGATTGCCCGGGCGGTGCTGACTTTCGCGCGGGTCGACCGGCGGCGTTGGCCGTCTGGGCCGTCGTTGGCCCTTGCGAATTTGAGCCACCTTTTGCTTCCACGCTGCGAGTTGTTTTTCGTAGCGTCGCTGAGCGACCTCGGGGTCGTAGGTGGCAATTCGCTCGTCCCACTTTTCCAGAATCGGTTTCAGCTCCGGCACTTTCTTCTGCGCGTCCAAGCTGGTCCAAGCCTCAATGGGGGTGCCGCCCCACGACGAATTGATTAGTCCAACCGGCACGCCCAGCTTCTTGTGCAGTTCGCGGCCGAAGAAGTACGCCGTGGCCGAAAAGGAGCCGACGGTTTCCGGGCTGCACACGAGCCAGCGCCCCGAGCAATCGGCTTGCGGCTCGGGTGTCGCCTTCCGCCCGACCGTGAACAGGCGAATTCTCGGGAACTCAGCCGTCGCAATTTCGTGCTCGGCGTTTTGAACGCCGCGGACAGCCATGGCCATGTTCGACTGGCCCGACCCAATCCACACCTCGCCGACCAGCACGTCCGTCACTCGGACCGTGTTTTTTCCCCTCACCACCAGTTCGTACGGACCTCCGGCCGCCAGTGGCTTCAGCGCGACTTGCCAGCGTCCGTCCCGACCGGCTTGCGTCGAGGCTTGTTGGCCGGCCAAAGCCACCGTCACCCGCTCGCCCGGGTCGGCCCAGCCCCACACGGGAACCGGCTGCTCCCTTTGCACGACCATGTGGTCGCTGAACACAGCCGGCAACTTGACGTCCGCCCGAACCGGCTGCCACGCGAGCAAACTCCACGCGGACAAAACGAGCACAACTCCAACCCGGCGCAACACACGGAACACGGCTGCCAGCTTCACGAGTCACCTCCCGTTTTCAATTCGCAACCCGTCCACGGAACCTTCGTTCGAAAGGGCAGGCGTTTGCAAGGTGAGAAGAGCACAGGCCACGACGGCTCGGACGCCCGACTGGCCAGAGCCGCTCGAGCGACACACGGACGAGGACCCGCCGCAAGACAAACGACCCGCAGCGTCCGACCGGGCGTCCACTCGGCGTTCTGACGCTCGCAGCTCGCCCCGGGAAGACCGCGTCGCCGTGAAACGGCTCCGTCCCCCAGCCCGTGCTGCCGAAAAGCCCGAGCCGCCACGCTCCGGTCCAAACTACCCGGTCGCGGTCGAGCTCACAAGCCAACCCCTGCGGGCCTTCCGCTGCAGCTTGCTCAGTCGGTCCCGGCCGCAGTGCTCGCCGACCGGCCTACGGTGCCTCGGGCCGCTCCGAGTCGCTCTCCGACCGCTCTGACCGGGTCTGCTCGGCCAGACGTTTCAGTTCCTCTCGCACGGCTTCGACCACTGCCGCCCAGTCGCCTCGCTTGGGCTGGCGGAAAAGACGCAGGCTGGGGTACCAAGGTGAGTCGTCGCGGTCGAGCAGCCAGCGCCAGTCCGGCGTGTGGCACAACAGGACCCACGCCGGCCGTCCCAGCGCTCCGGCCAAGTGAGCGGCCGCCGTGTCGACGGTGACCAGGAAGTCCAGCTTGGCCAGCACCGCGGCCGTGTCGGCGAAGTCGTGCAGGTGTTCGGCCAAGTCGACCAGAGGCCAGCGGTCGGCCAGCTCGGCCAGTTGCTCGCGGCCCGCTCCCACCTGCAGGCTGAAAAACGTCACTCCGGGCACGTCGGCCAACGGCAACAGCGTCGACAGCCGCACCGACCGAACGCGGTCGCGGTCTTGAGCGGGGTTCCCTTGCCAAACCAGTCCGACGCGCAGCGTCCCGGCTGGAACGTCGTCCAGAAGTTGGCGAAGCGGTTCGCTGAGCGGCGGAGCGGCCAGGTAGGGCTCGTCCGGCCGAATTTCTGGCTCCGACACGTTCAGCACGACCGGCAGGCTGGACAGCGGCACGTGGCACTCGAAGGCCACTTCGCTCGGAACCGTTCCGCCAGCGGAAAGCGAGCGTTCGTGGCCGGTCGCTGTGCCGGCCGCGGCCCGCTCGCCCGACGGCTCGGCCACCAACACCTGGTCGGCCCCGGCGGCCGTTCGGAACAGTCGGTGCAGCGCGGCCGGACACCGCAGCAGAATTCGGGCTTGCGAACGCCTTTTCGCCAGGGGCAAGAACCGGACGAACTGAATGGCGTCCCCGGCGCCCTGGTCGGTGTAAACGAGCAACGTTTGACCCGGACGCGGCTCGCCGCGCCAGCGCGGACGGTCCAACTGCGGCGGCCGCTGTCCGACGGCTTCGTAGCGACGTTCGTAGCCCGGCCAGCCACGCTTGTAGTCTCCGGCCAGCAGCCACGTGGTGGCCAGGTTGAACTCCGCCAGCGCGAACGCGGGGTCGGCCTGCAAAGCTCGTTGGAACGCTTGGGCCGCTTCGTCCAGCCGGTGCAGTTCGCGCAGAGCCACACCCAGGTTGTTCCAGTTGCTGGCGACGTTCGGATTCAGCTCGACGGCCTTGCGAGCGTGACGGAGCGACTCGTCCAGTCGCCCCTGCCGTTCCGCCACGTAGGCCAGGTTGCTGTGGACCTCCGCGTAGTTGGGCCGCAGTTGAAGCACGCGGTGGAAGCACTCGCTGGCCTCTTCCAGCCGCTCCTGGTGGACCAGCACGACGGCCAGGTTGACCAGAGCGTCCAGGTGGTCGGGACGCCGCTCCAGCATTCGACGGTACTCGGCCTCGGCCTCGGCCCACTTCTGCTGTTGACACAAGACGCCGGCCAGTCGCCAACGGGCGTCCGGGTCGTCGGGACGAAGCCCGGCCGCTCGGCGCAGACACGCCTCCGCCTCGGCCGGCCGCCCCGCTTCGGTCAACACGACCCCAAGGTTGTACCACGCCTGCGGGTAGCTCGGGTCCAACTCGACCGCCTTGTGAAAGCACGCGGCCGCTTCTGCTGGGCGGTTCAAAGCCTTCAGTGCAATGCCGAGGCTGTTGTGAGCATCGGGCAGGTCGGGGTGTTGCTGGAGCAGCCGCTGGAGCAACGGAACGGCCTCGGCGTGTCGTCCCTGCTGCAACAGGACGGCCGCCAGCAGGTTCGTCGCTCCTGGGTGCTCCGGCGACCGCTCCAACACTCGACGGTAGGCTCTTTCTGCCGCGGCCAAGTCGCCCTGACGGTGCTTGGTCAGGGCCTCGCTCCAGTCGCCCGCCACCTCCGGCGACGACGCAGCGGGCTGGCGGGACGGACGCGAGCGCCCGGGCGAACGTTCTTCCCGCTGTGGCTGGTCGGGCACGTCCAGTCCTCCTGGCAAGCTGTCGGCTTTTGTTTCGAGCGGCCACCGGGGCGAGACGCCGGCCCGCGGCGGCCGCGCTGGTTGGTGGACGTTCGTTCGCAGACGGCGACCGTGCGCAGGTGCCGGCCGACTCCGCGTACCCACAGCGAGCCGCTCCCGTCTGCCCGCTCCCGCCGCAAGACCAGCAAGACGCACCGTCCGAGCGAGCCTCAAAGCTCGGGCAAAACGTCGTCCCCCGTGCCCTGCAACGTGAGCACCTTCTGTCCGTCCACGACGACCTGGTAAGTCAACCCGGCCTTCGACTGCACGTGCACGCGGCCGTTTTTCTGGCTGAGCGGGAAGGGAGCGACGACGACGTGGCCGCCCGTTCGAACGACGTCCAGACTGTCCAGTTCGCCTTCCAGCCGCAGTCGCAAACTGACCAGAGCACACGGGTTAATCGACGGACCGGCCCGTCGCTGCGTCGCCAGCTCGAACGAGTCGGGCAAACAACCGGCCAACGGCCCGTCCGGGTACTGCATTTGCTCGCCGGCGTTCAGAATGCCTCGAGCCACGTGCTTCCAGTCGAGCGTTCGGTCGTAGGGAGCCAACAACGTCAAGGCGTAGGCGTAGTTGAGCCCACACCACTGAACGGGACGACCAATCCACAGCGGGGCCCGCCAGTTCGTCGCTCCGTAAACCGGCACGGTCGCGTAAAGCATGACTGGGTACTTGCTCCACAAGTACACGAACGGCAGACCGGTCAAGGCCCAGCGACGAGCTTGCTCCAAGTAGTCGTTGCGGCCGGTCAGCTGGTAGCCTCGCACGTACGCGTGGACCAAGTGAGCCGAAGCCAGAATGTCCGGCGTGTGCAAAGACAGCTCCCACACCTGCGCTCCGCGGGGCGTCCGGAACCGTTTCATGTACTCCAGCGTCTGGACGCCGGCCTGCAAGGCCCGCTCGTCGCCCGTGTAGTAAGCGTGCTCGAGCAGTTGGACGGCGTGCTGAGCGCACCAGCCGCTTGCCGTGTCTTCGAAATGTCCGCGTTGGTACCGGCCCCGGTAGCGAAACGACCCGTCCGCCCGCTGACGGCGAAGCAGTTGCTCCACGCGGCTCCGGCTGGCCCGCAACCACTGTTCCGCTCGTCCTGTTACGAAAAACGCGACCGGGTTCCGAATGTGAGCTCCGCCGGGAACCAATTCGGTCAGCTCGGGCACTCGACCGGTCAAGCGGAAAATGGTCGAGGCCATGTCGGCGTAGGGTCGACGCGGCCATTTCGGCTCGGCGCAGTGCCCCCAGCCGTTTTCGTTTCGCAGAGGTCCGCGCAGGGCCTTCAAGCACAACCGCCACTGCTCGGCACGAGGCCGCCCCGGTGGCACCGGCGGCAGCCCGCGTCGACGGACCGCCCAAAGAATGGCCTCCTCCAGCGACCCGCTGCTGACTCGAAGCACCCCGTCCACCCGCCGTCCCTGCAAAGCCAGACGGTGGCCCGGCGCGGCGTCGAGAAAGTTGGGCGTGGCAAAGACCGGCCGCAGCGAGGGGTCGTCCCACGTCAGGGCAACCGTGTCGGTCGGAGTTCGGACCGCCAAGAGCGGCCAAGTCACCTTGAGCGGGTCGGGGGCGAAACGGAGGTGGTCGGCCGTTTCAATGTCGAGCGTCGAGGAGGAGTGCTCGCCGCGGCCCAAGTACTCCAACCCGGCAAACAGTCCTTGCTCCAACGCCCCCAACACCCGCACCACCGGGCCTTCCCAGTCGGCCGGCCAGAGGTTGTCGCCGGGCAGCGAGGGTGTCTCACCCGGAGCGGCCGGCTCGCTTGCCGCCGACACGCGAAGCGAAAACCGGAGTTGGTCGTCGTGCAGAGCCAGCGTCAGCCGGACGCCGTCGCCCGCAACCAGAACGCCGCCGGCCGTCTTGCGAGCGGTCAGGGCCGGCACGCGGCCCCGGCAGTGCAACAGCGGCGTCAGCACGGCAACGAGGTGGTCCTTGCGGTGTAACGTGGCTCCCGTGCCGTCCCGAGCCACTCGCAGACGCAGCTCGCCCGCCTTCACTTCCACCCAGTCAGCCGGGACGTCCAACCGGTACCAGCACACGACTCGCTGCAGCGGTGGCCAGTCGCTCGCCAACACCCGCAGACGGTCACAGCCGAACGGACGAGCCGGAGGCCGAGCGCGGAGCTCGAGCGTTGTCGAGCCTTTCGCCGGCACCGTGCCGCCGACGCGAGTCAGCCGCGCCGCCTCCAGCGTGACCGACAGCGGCTGCGCCGAGTGGTTCCGCAGTCGCACGTGCAAGGTGTCGGCGCCGGCCGTCACCTGCTCGACTTCCAGCGGGTGCAGCCGGTAGGGTTGAACCTCGACCCAGTCCACTTCGGCTCGCCCAGGACCGTTGCCGGGGTCCAGACGCAGTTGCCGCAGCGCGCCGTCGAAGGGGACGGACAACTGCACCTCGTGCCACTCTTTGCCGCCTGGCACCAAGAACCGCACGCTCTGTTCCTCGCACCACCGCGGCGACTGCTCCGTCGTGTAAAACAACTGCCAGCGGTCCGCGTGAGGCGTCTTCAGCCGGAGCCGGACCCACACCGGCCCCGACACCGGCTGGCTCAGCACAGGCGAGTGAAAGTAGGGGTCGACACCGGTGGCCTCGACACGCAACACGCCGTCCTCCACCGACAGCCGACACGCGTGCGTAGCTTGCCAGCCGGCCGACGTGTCGAAGTCCCAGCGCAAGACCGGTCCGGCAGGAAGAGGCTGTCGAGGAAACGGGCGGACGTCCGCCGGGCCTGACGCCGAAGCGCGTCCAGACGTCGGCGGGCCAGCCGTCGCCGCTCCGCCGGCGACCGAGAGACTCAACGCGACCAAACCCACCAGTCCAGTCAGTCGCACAGCAACACGGGCAACACGAGGTGTGCAAACAGCGCGGTGAGTCATGGGTGTGGCCTCTCGTTGGGTGGTTGTGGAGCGGTGCTTCTCCCCCCGTCGACGCTTTCCGGCCCAGGCCGCCGGGCAAGCCGAGCGGGTGTGTCAGGCCGGAGCGTCCGGGTCGGTGACCGGGCCGGGGTCGGCCGTCTGGAGACAGCTCGACACGGCGACAGCAGAGCACGGACGACCGGACACCGTCGGGCATTCTACCCGAGCCGTTCGCGGGAAGGAAACCGTCGGGCGCCGTGCTGCCCGGAGACGTCGGCCCGCCGCGTTTCGGACGAACCGAGGCTCGTTGCTTCGCACTCGCCGGCGTCGTAAACTAGTCAAGGCTGACCGCGGCGAAGGCCGAAACCTTTTGTGCAGGGCTGGCCTTTGCGGAGTCTTGGAAGCGTCCGGAAATTTGCGAGAGGTCATGTCGGCGACACGAAAGAAAGTCCGCAAGACAGGAGGAACCAGCGGGAACTTGACAGAGCTGAAGCGAGACGAACTGAAGGTCGAACGGCGGCGCGGCGTTTTGGTCGCCGTGCTGCCGCCGGAACGAGCGGCCGAGAAAGAGCGGGCGCTGGACGAGCTGGAGGGCTTGGCCGAAACGGCCGGCGTGAAGGTCGTGGGCAAGCTGGTGCAAGTGCGGGAACGGCCGGACGCGGCTACGTACATTGGCCGAGGCAAGCTGGACGAGTTGCGTCAGTTGGTCCGGTCGACCGGCGCCGAGCTGGTCGTGTTCGACAACGACCTCAGCCCGGCTCAGGGCCGCAACCTGGAGCGCGAGCTGGACACGGTCATTGTCGACCGCAGCGAGGTCATTCTGGACATTTTCGCCACCCGGGCCCAGACCTACGAAGCCAAGTTGCAGGTCGAACTGGCTCAGCTCCTTTACTTCCGTCCGCGGTTGAAGCGACTGTGGACGCACCTGGAACGAATCGAGGGTGGTATTGGCACGGGCCGCGGTCCTGGTGAAAAGCAGCTCGAAATGGACCGCCGCATGCTCGACAAGCGCGTGGCCGAGCTGCGACGAAAGCTGAAGCAGGTCGAGAAGCGGCGCGAGCGCATGGTCGCCAGTCGGACCGACGCCCTGACCGTGTCGCTGGTCGGGTACACGAACGCGGGCAAGAGTACGCTCATGCGAGCCTTGACCGGCAGCGACGTGTACGTGGCCGACAAGCTCTTCGCCACCCTCGACACCCGCACCCGCCGCTGGCACATTCCCAAGCTGGGGGACGTGCTGCTGAGCGACACGGTAGGGTTCGTGCGGAACTTCCCGCACCACTTGGTGGCGTCGTTCAAGTCGACGCTGGAAGAGGCCAAACACGCCGACCTGCTGTTGCACGTGGTCGACGCCTCCAGCCCGGACGCTCCGGAACAAATCGAGACGGTCCACCGAGTGCTGGAGGAAATTGGCGTCAACCACGACAACATGATTCTGGTGTTGAACAAGGTGGACGTCGTGCAAGACTACTCGGTGCTGGACGTTCTGCTGGCTCAAAACGACAACGCCGTGGCCGTCAGCGCCGTTCAAGGACGCGGCCTGGACCGCCTGACCGACATGGTCGTGGAACGACTGAGCGAAGGCTACGTGGAGGCCACGGTCGAAACAGACGCCTCGAACGGACGACTGCTGGCCTTCTTGCGGCAGTGCAGCGACGTCAGCCAGACCGAGTGCTACGACTCGCGCGTCACGGTCCACTGCCGACTGCCCCGACGGTTCGTCGCGCGAGTGGCTCGCGAACCGAACACGACCCTCGTCGTCCACGACCAGCCAGCCGTTCCGGGGACTCGTTCCGGCTGAGTGGCGGCGCTGGACCCTCCGGCCGCCGCGTCCGCCTCCATCCGGCCGTGCCTTTTACCCACCTCCCGCGGCCGACGAGTGGCTGCCGACGCCTGACCGGCCGCAAGACGGCTCATGCAAACTCGACGTCGGGTGCCAAGCGCCCGGTCGCCTTCGTCCCCCGCCCCCGCTCGCCCCCGCTTCCGCGTTTCGATTCAAACCCTTTCCCTCTGCGGCTATTATGCTTCGCGTGTGCTGCGGTGCTGGATTCTTGGAAATTTCATGTGAGGGAGGCGACGGGGAAAAATGGCCGAACAGTGCTACTTGGCAGTGGACCTGGGCGCGGAGAGTGGTCGGGTCATCGCCGGCCTGCTGAACGAGGGGCGTCTGACGTTGGAAGAGGTGCACCGGTTCCCCAACGGACCGGTCAACATGGCCGGTACGCTCCGCTGGAACGTCTTGGGCCTGTGGGTGGAAATCCAAAACGGTTTGGCCAAGGCCGCTGCCCAGTACGGCGACTCCATTCTTTCCGTCGGCGTCGACACGTGGGGGGTCGATTACACGCTGCTGTCCGCGACGAACGAACTGCTGGGACAGCCGTACTGCTACCGCGACCCGCGGACGCTCGGAATGATTGAGACCATGTGCAGCCGCGTTCCTCGCGAAGAAATTTTCGCGGCAACGGGCATCCAGTTCATTGAAATCAACACGCTGGTGCAGCTGGTGGCCATGCAGCAGAGCAACCGGGACCTGCTCGAAATGGCCGACAAGCTGCTCATGATGCCCGACTTTTTCAACTGGCTGTTGTGCGGCAGCCGAGTGGCCGAGTTCACCGACGCCACGACAACTCAGTGCTACAACCCGCGGGAACGGAACTGGGCCTTCGACCTGCTGCGCAAGTTGGAGCTGCCGACGCACCTGTTCCCCGAAATCGTCCAGCCCGGCACGAAGCTGGGGCAGCTGCGAGAACAGGTCGCGAAGCAGACGGGTCTGAAACGGGTCGACGTCGTTGCCCCAGCCACCCACGACACCGGTTCGGCCGTGGCCGCCGTGCCCACCGAGCGGACCGGTCAAACCAATTGGGCGTACATCAGCTCGGGCACTTGGTGTCTGATGGGCGTCGAGGTTCCAGACGCCATTCTGTCCGAGCGTGCTTTGCAGCTGAACGTGACGAACGAGGGGGGCGTCGACGGCACGTTCCGACTGCTGCGAAACATCATGGGCTTGTGGCTGGTTCAGCAGTGCCGACGCTCCTTCGAGCGGAAAGGCAAGTCGTACGACTACAGTCAGTTGACCGAGCTGGCGGCGAAAGCCCCGCCGTTCCGCTCACTGGTCAACCCCGACGACGTCGCCTTCCTCAGCCCCGAAGACATGCCAACGGCGTTGCAGGAATGGTGCCGTAAGACCGACCAACCCGTCCCCGAAACCGAAGGCCAGCTGGTCCGCTGCTGCCTGGAAAGCCTGGCCCTGCGCTACCGAATGGTGCTGGAGTGGCTCGAAGAGCTGACAGGCAACCGCATTGAAGTCATTCACATTGTGGGCGGTGGGTCGAAGAACGAGCTGCTGGACCAGTTCGCCGCCAACGCGTGCGGACGGCCGGTGGTGACCGGGCCGGTCGAGGCGACGGCCATGGGCAACGTGTTGGTGCAGGCCCGGGCGCAAGGTGCGGTCGGGTCGCTGGCAGAGCTGCGCGAGGTCGTGCGGCGGTCGACCGAAATGCGTCAGTTCGAGCCTCAAGACACGGACGTCTGGGAACAGGCCTACCGCCGGTTCAAGGACTTGGTCGAAAGACCGACGTGAGCGCAAGCGTCTTGCGGCACGTTGGCGCCGGCCCGGCCCGAGCGACCTCGGTTGGCGGGACGGGTCGCCGCTGCGGCCCAAGTCGGCACACCAAGCAACGGCCGAAACTCAGCGACAAGCGGCGCGGGCTCGGTCCAGACGAGACCCTTGCAGTGGCTGGCAAAGACGTTGCCAAGTTCTCGACGCACGGCTCGACTTTGCAAACCAACGGCCTTCTGGTCTGCGGTCCTTTCCGTTCGTGACGGAATTGGTCCGAACAGAGCGTTGCCGCAGGCTTTTTCGCTTCGACTAGAGAGGAACAATCCGACCATGGGACTTTTCGACAAACTGAAAAAAGGACTGCAAAAGACAAAAGAGTTTCTGCGGCGAGACGTCCGCGACCTGTTCAAAGCCGGCGAAATTTTGGACGAGGAACTGCTGGAACAGTTCGAGGCACAGATGCTCAAGACCGACATGGGGGTCACGGCCACGTCGGAGCTGATTGAGGAACTGCGCGAAAAGCACTTGGGGCGAATCATTGTCGTCGACGAAATTTGGCGAACCATCAAGGACAAGCTGAAGTCGTTGCTTCGCGGCTCCGGCGACATCCGTTGGGACCCGAACGACCCCCTGTCACCTCTGAACTTTGCCGACGACGGACCCACGGTGTTCCTGGTCGCCGGAGTGAACGGCGTGGGCAAAACCACGACCATTGCCAAGCTGGGCTACTTGCTCAAGCAGAACGGAAAGAGCGTCATTCTGGCGGCCGGAGACACCTTTCGAGCGGCGGCGGTCGAGCAATTGACCAAGTGGGCCGAACGATTGCAGTGCCCGATTGTCACCCGACCTGGCGGGTCAGACCCGGCCGCTGTTGCGTACGCGGCGTGCGAACAGGCTTTGCAAGAAGGAATCGACTGCGTCATTGTCGACACGGCCGGGCGTCTGCAAACCCACAAAAACCTGATGCTCGAGCTGGGCAAGATTTACC
>CAYSAG010000123.1:0-14063 GCA_964428935.1 uncultured Planctomycetaceae bacterium
GGAAAGTACGGGCTGTTTGTTCTGGCCGGCTTGGCGGGAGTGTTCTACTTGGTCCGGAATTGGGCTCGGAGCGACCAGGGGCGGCTGGTCGTCGACCGGTGGAAAATCAATTTGCCGATCTTCGGACCGATTTTCCTCAACACGGCCATTTCCCGGTTCTGCCGAGTGTTGGGCACGTTGCTCAAGAACGGCGTTCCGCTGCTCAAGGCCTTGGAAATCAGCAGCCAATCGGCTGGAAATCGGTTGCTGGCAGACGCCATTGTTGAGTCGGCCGAGAACATTTCAGCGGGCGACACGCTGTCGAAACCCTTGGCGGCTTGCGGGCTGATTCCCAAGCCGATCATGGCCATGATTACGGTTGCCGAAGAGGCGAATAATTTGGAGACGGTGTTGGTCAACATCGCCGACAACCTGGACCGGAAGGTAACGCGGCAGCTGGACTTGATGGTTCGCATGGTCGAACCCATGCTGCTGCTGATCATGGGAACGGTCATTTTGTTCGTGATCGTCGCTTTGCTGTTGCCTGTGTTCGAGATGAGTGCCACGCTGGGTTGAGCGGCGGACGCGCGGGCGGGTCGACGCGGGCACGCGGCAGAGCGGCGTTGTCTCGGTCGTTTCGGAAACACCAGTCGAACGAAGAGTGGGTTGCACTCAGGCACAGAAAGGAGAAAGGGGACCATGACTGCTAGAAGGTTGCGGGAACGGACCGACAGGAAACGGCGCGGCGGCTTCACGTTGATCGAGCTGCTCATCGTGATGGCCATTCTGGTGCTGTTGGTCTCGCTGGTCGGACCACGGCTGTTGGGCAGCAAGAAGAAGGCCGACATTGGAGCCGCAAAGGCGCAGATTGGGTTGTTCGAGGCGGCGCTGGAGCGGTTTGCCCTGGACATGGGGCGGTACCCCACGACCGAAGAGGGGTTGCAGGCGTTGATTACGCCGCCCTCGGGCGATTCGCTCGGCACGACCGGCGGGACCTCGGACTTGGGTGTCGGCACAGAGCCGACGGACCTGTCGTCTGGTCTGGACACCGGCATGGGCACCACCGGCACCTCGACGGCCAGCACGACGTCCCGCTGGGACGGCCCGTACCTGAAGAAAAACGAAATCCCGCTGGACCCGTGGGGCAATCCGTACCAGTACGAGTACCCCTCGACGCACGGCAACGGTGACAACCCGGACATTTGGTCGTTCGGCCCGGACGGCCAGGACGGCACCGAGGACGACATTACCAACTGGGGTCCGGGCAGCGGCGGCTCGGGCACCGGGACGACCGAGCCGGGAATGAACGACCTGGGTGGGTCGCAGCAACCGCTGGCCCCCGAGCTCCCGCCTGAGTAACAACCCTTCCTGGCAACGTGACCGGAATGGCAATGAACGGCGGCCGGTGCAAACAAACAGGGTGTGGCCCGCCTCGCCGCGGCTTCACCCTGTTTGAGCTTCTCGTTGTGTTGGCCTTGCTCGGTCTGCTGGTCGGACTGGGCTGGCCGGCACTGCAGAGGTCGCTGGTTCGAGCTCGGCTCCGGCACGCTGCGCGAATGCTGAAAGTCCAACTGGCCAAGACCCGCCTGAAGGCCATTCGGACCGGCGTTCCTTACCGGTTCAGCTACCAGCCCGGCGGCTCGCAGTTCCAGTTGGCTCCCCTTGGGTCCCAACCCGCCGGCTCCAGCGAAGTGTTGCCGGCGGACGCGTGGACGGACTCCACGCCCGCCGGCCTTTCGTCGGACTCTTCCCCGCCCTCCTTCGGAGCCTCGGCGGCGACTGCCGAAGAGCCGACGGCGGCGGAGCCGCTAGCCGCTGGCTGCGACATGTGTGAAGCTTGCGAGCCGCTGTGGTTGCCTCAGGGCGTCACGTTCGCGGACCCGGCGGTCGAGGAGTTCGTGGAAAACTCGAGCTTGAGCGAGTCGTTGGCGCAGGCCGCCGCCGGTCAGCAGACGGCCGCCAGCACCAGCATGGGACCGGTTCGACTGGACGCACCGCCGTGGGTCATTCAGTGGAACCAGCCGCCGCCGGTCCAGACCGAGCTGGTCGAGGCCGCCGACACGGGGAGCGGGCTGGCTACGGGAGCGGCTTTGGACACGTCTTCGGGTGCCGGTTCGTTCTCCTCAGGAACCACCGGCGCTGTCTCGCCGCCCGCCGACAGCTCGACGGCCTCCGCCGAGGAAATGCTGGTGCCGCTGATTTTTCAGCCGGACGGGCAGACGCAAAACGCTCGCTTGACTTTGTTGGGACCCCGGGGTTACCGCGTCGACATTTTCGTCCGCGGCCTGACAGGCGAGATTTGGGTCAGCGACATTTACCGCGTGGTGCCGGAAGACACGGCTCTGGACACCTCGACGCAACCGACCGACCAGACCGCGACCGCTCCCGGTGCTCCGCCACCGACGGGACCGAGCGGCTTCGGACAGCCCTGAGCCGGCCCGACGTTTGGTGGTGCCGAGGGCGAATTCGGCTGGTTGCTTCGAGGCAAGGCCGTGCCGCAACTCCTGGGCAAGAAGGTGGAGCCGTGCGGAGGCCGACTGGCGACAAGGCGACTTGCGACAAGACACCCTCAACGGGCGCACGGCGTTGGTCCCGCTGCCGATCGCTGTCCGTCCGAGCTGCCACGCTCGGGCCGCGAACGCGGTGTGGCTTTTCAATCATTGAAATTCTGCTTTCCACGGCCATTCTGCTGGGAAGCATCATTGTCATTGGCGAGCTGATTGGAATTGGACGGAAGCACGCCGAGGCTGCTCGCGGGCGAGCCACCGCGCAGGTCCTTTGTCAGAACAAGATGAACGAAATCCTTTGCGGACTGGCTCCGTTGGAACCGGTCGAGGCGGAAATGCTGGAGCCCGGGCCGGGCGGCAGTTCGCTGGACGAAGAGGGCACCGCTTTGGAGGCGACGGCCGGAACGGCAACGGTGCCCGAGTCGGTCGAGGGCGAGCCGGTCTGGTGGTACTCGGTCGAACTGCTCGGCTCGGCCGCTCCCGGCCTGACCGTGGTCCGCGTTACCGTGTGGCAAGCCTTGCAGCCGGACGACCCTCCGCGCTACGCGTACTCTCTGGTTCGCTGGGTTCGAGCCGCAGCGGCGCCGGCTGGTGAAGAAGCGTCGGACTGGGGGGCGGGTTTCTAATGGCCTCTGACAGGGACAAACTGCGTCGGCGGGCTGCCCACCGCGGCTTGACGCTCATGGAAATGATTGTCGCCATGCTGCTCATGGCGACCCTGCTGGCCGGTCTGTGGAGCCTGCTGCACATTGTCACGCGGTTGTTTGGGACGGGCAGCCAAGTGGCGGTCGAAGCTCAATTGGTTCGTTCCCTGGTCGCTCAATTTCAGACGGACCTGCAGTCGGTCATTCCGCCGCCCGAGCAGACGGAAATCGACACGGGGCTGGTCGAAGGAAACTCGACGGAACCATCCGGTCGTTCCGGGACCGGTCGTTGGCAACCGGCCAGAGCTTCCAGCGGCTCGCTGCCTCACTTCGGCCTGGTCGGAGACAGCCGGTCGCTGTACCTGTCGGTCTTGCAGGCGGCGCGTCCGAGCGTGGAAGAACAGTTGGCGGCCGAAGCACAGTTGCAGGACGACGGGCTCGGGACCGAGCCGGCTCTGCAGGGAACCGACTTCAGTGTGTCCAGCGAAGGAGGCACGCTGCCGGGAACGGACGCCGAACTGGAAGAGCGAGCCGCGTTCGCTCCCGAGCTGCGAATGGTGGCCTACACGTTCCGCTCGCCGCTCGAGCCGGACGCTCTGAACCAAGCGGCGACCGAGCCGGTCCCGCCGTCCGGGCTGGTCCGACGCGACGTCCCCTGGGAGAAGGCTCCCGACCTGGTTCAGGTGAGCCGCTCGTCGGGCACGCTGGCGCCCACGGTGGCCTCCGGGTTCAACGAGTACTCCGTGGTCGGGCAGTCGGCGGCTAGCGACCTTTCGACGGCCGAGGACTGGGCGACCGACGTTCTTTCGGAGCAGCCGCAGTTTGGCGGGCCGGACGTCACGGTTGTGCCGGAAGTGGTCGACGTGCAGTTCCGTTACTTCGACGGTCAGACGTGGCAGAGTTCGTGGGACAGCCTTCAAAGCGGCAAGCTGCCGCTGGCGGTCGAGGTGACCTTTCGGGTCCTGACGCAGAACGAGCTGAAGGAAGCCCGCGAGCAGCTCGGCTTGGAGGCCCAAGCGGGGCCGCAGGTCGAGTCGGCTGCTGAGACGGGGACGCTCCCGACCGGGGCGCTGGACGAGTCGACCGGGTTGCAACCGGGAATGGACGGCACGGAAGGGGAAGCGGCTCTGGAATTGCCTTCGGGACGGACGTACCGGGCGGTGATTTACCTTCCGGCAGCACAGCAGAGGCCGACCGCGTCCGGCGGACCGGCGGACAATGGGGAACCGGCCCCGCAGGACATTTTGGAGTTCACGGTGCCTGGCTTTTGACGGGGGTCGGGCTGCAAGTCCGCGGGCTGGGCGAACCGTGGGGGCTGTCGCTCGGCGGAGCTCGACGAACCAAGAAACGTAGGCAAGCCGGCGAGCAGGCCATTGGAAGCAACGCACGCTTCCAGGAGCACGGCAGGACCAGCTCGCCCAGCGGCGGCAAGGGCACGAAGGTCGAGCGGTGACACGGCGATTGTCGACAAGGCGGAGCAGGCCAAGACGCGGCCGGCCGGTCGCGTGGACGGAGCGGGTGCGTCCGAAGCGACCTGCTCCGGGCACCGAGCGCCGTGGCATTGTGCTCATTGTCGTGACCATTGTCGTGGTCATGGCCGGGCTGGCTGGGTTTGCTTTCGTGGCGCTGATGGAAACGGAGCACAAGGCCATTCGCGCTCGCGGACAGGAACAGCAGTTGAACGCCGCGCTGCAGTCGGCCGTGGAGTACTTGAAGGTGTTGGTGGAACAAGGAAGTCCGGCCGCGGGTTACTCGGACCAGTCGGGCGTGGGTTACGGTGCCGAGTACCCGGGTGAGTTTCTCAGCGACTTCGCTGCGAGCGGCTCGGCGACCTACTGGTACGACAACCCGTCTTTGTTTCGAGCGGTTCCGCTGGCGACGGACGGCGCTGCCGGCAGTGACGTTCGCTTCAGCATTGTTTCGGCTCGGCTGGGCGAGGAAGGCGTGGTCGGCGTTCGGTTCGGTTTGGTCGACGAGTCGAGCCGTCTGAACATGCTGGCCTTGGTCGAGTGGGACCGGCTGCAGCCTGGAACGGGCCGGGAAGCTTTGATGAAACTGCCCAACATGACCGAGTCGCTGGCGGACGCGCTGCTGGACTGGGTCGACCCAGACTCGACCCGACGGCCGTTCGGGGCCGAGTCGGACTACTACCAGTCGCTCGCTCCGCCCTACGGGGCACGCAACGGCCGGCCGGAATCGATGGAAGAGCTGCTGCTGGTCCGTGACGTCACACGCAGTCTGCTGTTCGGCGCCGACGTGAACCGGAACTACCGGGTCGAGGCGAACGAGCAGCAAATGGCGTCGGTCGAGTTGGAGACGGGAGGGTCTGGAAGTCTGCCGTGGGCGGAGCTGTTGACGTTCTACAGCGCGGAGCGGAACGTCTCGCCAGACGGCTACCGCCGGGTGAACGTCAACGACGACAACCTGCGTGAACTGTACGACCGACTGGCTCAGGTGCTGACCGAGGAGCAGGCTCGGTTCTTGATTGCTTACCGCCAGTACGGGCCGTACGAGGGGAACCAGCCGGCCAGCGAGGAGGCGAACGTGCGGCTGGACTTTCGCGAGCCGGCTCGCTACCGACTGACCAGCCTGCTGGACGTCGTGGACGTCAAGGTGCGGGTGCCTCAGGGACGCCGGTCGGTCGTCTTGGCCAGCCCGTTCACCAGCGACCCGGGCCAGTTGGCGGAGTACCTTCCTCGAATGCTCGACTACCTGTCGCTGACCGACGCCGAGGTGCTGGTCGGTCGAATCAACGTGAATTTGGCACCGTACCCGGTCCTGCTGGCCATTCCGGGCATGACGGCGGACGTGGCGGAGAAAATTCTGGCCTCCCGCGGCTCGGCGGCTGCCGGCAACGTCGCCTGGCTGCTGACCGACAACGTGGTCGACCTGGAAACAATGAAAAGGATTTTGCCGTACATTACGGCTCGGGGAGACGTGTACCGGGCGCAAATTGTAGCTTTTGCGGAACCGAAGGGGCCTGTACGGCGTGCCGAAGTGGTGGTCGACGGTACGCGACGCCCGGCGCGGCAAGTATACTGGAAAGAGTTGAGCGGCTTGGGAGCTGGGTTTGCGTTGGCGGAAATCGGCGGCGGTGAAGCTTTCTACGAGGCGGGTGGAGCGGCCGCGGGTGGCTGGTCGGAGTCGCTTCCGGTCGGGACGGGCGAGTGAGTCGGGTGGCGGAGCCGAGGTCCCACCAAAGTCCCTCACCTCGCAGACCGTTTTGCTCCCCCCGACGGTCCACTGAGCATTGTTTCGAACTTGCGGCATTCCCATGGGCAAGCACTTGGCAATTGAGTGGGATCAGAAAGAGCTGCGCTGTCTGCTGGCTCGTGTGGGCCGCGGAAAGGTGCGGGTGCTGGCCGCTCAGTCGGTGCCGTTGCCCCAGCCGTCGGCCGAGCCGGAAGGGGAGGAGGACGTCGTTCTGTTGGCGCTGGCGTCGGTGGTTGCCGAGTGGAAGCTGAAAGGCGTGCCGACGACGATGGTTTTGCCGCGCCGAAGTGTCGAGCTGCTCGACCTGACCGCCCCCCCAACTCCCGACCCGGAATTGCCCGAGCTGGTTCAGAACCTGGTGGCGGGCGAAGCGGCGGTGCGTGAGGACGACGTCGTGGACTTCGCCGTGCACGACCGAGACGAGGAACAGTCGCGGCGTGTGACGGCGGTGGTGTTGAGCGCGGCGGAACTGAACCGGCTTCAGAGCTTGGCTCAAAGCGTGAAGCTGCGACTGCACCGCGTCCTCTTGCGGCCGTACGTCACGGCTGGTCTTTTCTTGAAGGAGCACCCGGCGCGGCGGTCGCGAGCGTTGCTGGTCAACGTGGTGGGAGAAGAAGCCGACCTGGTCCTGGTGGCTGACGGCCTGGTCAAGGCCACGCGCACCGTCCGCTTGCCGGGAAGCCCGGACCAGCAGACGGCGTTCAGTCAGTTGCTGGACGAGGTACGTCGGACGGTGCTGGTCGCGCCGCTCGGTGAAACGGACGAGCCGACCGTGGAGGGAGTCTTCGTACTGGGCGGCCAGCGTGCGACCGACTTCGCGGCTCACGTCGAGGCCGAGCTGGGTTTCGAGGCCGAGGCGTTCGACGTGTTTGCAACGGTGGCCGGCGAGACGGGCAAGGCCACGTACGACGACAGTTACGCTCCGCTCCTGGCTGCCGCGCACGCCGAAGCGGCCCGAGCGGAACCGTTGGTCGACCTGCTTCACCCCAAGAAACCTCCGAAACCGCCGAACCGAAAGCTGTACGCGGCGGGCGTCGCGGCCGCCGTGTTGGCTGTGGCCGGCTACGGCTACCATTACGTGCAAAGCCAGCTGGAAGAACTGGACCAGCAGAACCAAGCGTTGGCCACGCGGGTCAACGAGCTGACGCAGACGCTGCGGAAAGTCCAGAGAAAACGCATTTTGTTCAACGCGGTCAATGCTTGGCAGCGCGGCGGGGTCAACTGGCTGGACGAACTGCGCGACTTGGCCCAGCGATTGCCTCCCGACAACGAAGTGGTCTTCCAAAGCATTTCGGTCGGACCGGCGCGGGCCGGTCTGAGCGTGGTGACCATTCGCGGCGTGGCGAGGAGCCAGAGAGCGGTGGTCGAGCTGGAGCGGCTGCTGCGAGACCGGTTCCACCAAGTCCGAACGCCCAAGCTGGAAGAGCGGGTCCGGAACGAGAAGTCGTACTGGCAATTCGAGACGTCGGTGTACTTGGTCCGCCGGGAGCCGGCACAGTACCGAGGCGGTTCGGCCCAACCGGTCGTCGCTCAACAGAGCTCCGGCGGTGGTGGGGCGAAGACGGCTTCGACGTCAACCGCGTCCGGTCGAAGTCGAACAAACCAGTCCGGCGGGCAAGCGGGTTCTCGCTCGACTCCTGCACCGGGCACGGGCACCACGGGAGCAAACTCGCCGGCCGGGGCGACGGGACACCGGACCAGGGCGAGCACGACGGCTGGGCCACGGACCACGTTGCGGACCGACACCAGCAAGTGACGAACACGACGAGTTCGAATCCATGTCGCGGCAGAAACTTCTGCTAGCCATTGTCGGCGTTTTGCTGCTGGCCCAGGTGGGCGACTGGACCCTGAAGTACGCCATTCGGGGACCCATGCAGCAGCGCCGCGCGCGGGGCATTCAACTGCAACGGCTGCTGAAGCAACGGAAGCAACAGTACGAGCAGGTCCGGAAACAGTTGGAAGTGCTTCGCCAATGGGAGGCTCGCTCGCTGCCCAGAAACCCCGACATTGCCCGCTCGCTGTACCGCTCCTGGCTGCTCGACCTGACCGCCCAACTGCGCTTCGCCGGGCGACGCGTCGACGCCGGCTCCCCGGTCAACCACCGAGGCCTTTACCAGACGTTGGCCTTTACGGTTCGGGGCCGGACGACCATGCAGCGGCTGCTCGACTTCTTCTACCAGTTCTACACCGCACCGCACTTGCACCAAATTCGGTCGCTGAACATCGTGCCGGTGCAGGGCAGTGAGCAACTGGACGTGTTGATTGGCATTGAGTGCCTGATTCTGCCGACTGCAGACCGCGTCGACCGCTTGGCCACCGGAAAAGTGAACCGCCTGGCGTTCCAATGGCCGGACGACTACCGGGTCATTTTGGAGCGAAACTTTTTCGGCTTCAAACAGGCGACGGGCCCGAGCCCGGCCGACTTGATTGTTCTGACGGCCGTCACGGCGACCGACGGACAGCCCGAAGCGTGGCTCATGTTGCGGCAGGAAGACCGTGTGCTCAAGTTGCACGTCGGCGACAAGCTGACGGCTGGACCAATCAACGGCCAAGTCGTGGACATTCTCGACACCGACGTCGTGCTGGAAATCGAAGGGGAACGGTGGCTGCTGTCGATTGGAGACCGTTTGAGCGACGCGACGGCTCTTCCGCCCGGTCTGTGAGCCCTGTCTTTCGAAAGCACGTCGCACCCGTCGTGCCTTTGGCCACCCGCGTCGGCCGAGCTGGCAGGCTTCGGTTGGACCTCGACCAGTTCCGGCGAGCTGCCTGCGCCGTCGACCGTGCCGGCCGGGTCAACGTGCGAGCAGTCGGACCAGTGTTTCCTTGAGCGCCTCGTTGACCGAAATGCCGTTTCCCGCCCCGTTCGTCGGACGGCCGTTCCAGTCCAGAAAGTGCCCCCCGGCTTCGCGGACAATGGGAATGAGCGCTGCGGCGTCCCACTCGTTCAGCAGCGGGTCGAGCATGAGCTCGGCGCGACCGGTCGCGACCAACATGTGTCCGTAGCAGTCACCCCAGCCGCGCACCAACCGGGCTTCCTGGCACAGACGCAGCAGCATGGGCGTGCGGTCGGTCCTCTGCCAGCCCTGCAATTCCGTGTAACAGACCGTCGCGTTGGCCAGGTCGCGGACGGTCGAGACGGTGATTCGGCGAGGCGGGTCGTCCCGTCGCTGCCACCAAGCTCCCTGGCCGCGGGCAGCGAACACGACTTCGTCCAGAGCTGGAAACCGACACACGCCCAGGACCGGTTCGCCGTCCCACTGCAGTCCCACCAGGGTGCCGAACAGCGGCACGCCGTGGACGAAGGCCTTGGTTCCGTCGATCGGGTCGAGAATCCAGCGGGCTCGCGAGCGTCCTTCCTTTTGGCCGAACTCCTCGCCGAACACGCCGTCGTCTGGAAACCGTCGCTCAATGGCCTGCCGGAGCAGTTCTTCGGCCCCGCGGTCCGCGTCGGTGACCGGCGTCTGGTCGGTCTTGTCCCAGACTCGCAGGCCCGACGACTGGTAGTAGCGCAACACGAGCCGAGCCGCCTGCCCAGAGACGGCCAAAGCGAAGTCCAACCGGTCTTGAAGCTCGCGTGAGTCCATGAAACAGCCTTCGCTGGAAAGAGAAACGGTGCAGTGAGCGGCACGCTCGAGGAGGTCGAGCCGACGGCACGCCGAAGTCTTTTCGGACTGCACGTTCGGCTGCGGGCGACGATTGCCGGGCGCATGGCTCGAGCAACAGGACGGCGCTTGTTCGTGGAACAGGAACGCTTGGCTTTTGCCGTACGCGGAGCAGCTTGGCGGCCTGCCGTCCCGCGTGCGGGACCACCGCGGTGTCAGCTCTTGGTCGGCTCTTTCAGTCGGTAAAGCTGCTCGCCGGCTTTTCGCACCAGCAGAATGCCTTCGTGTTCGCGGTTGGCGTACTGCTCAATGTCGATGGTCGCTGGGTCGCGGTAGCCCAGATTGATTTTCTGGCACAACTCCTTCGGCAGTCCGGTGGCGAGCGTAACTTGAATCCTCGCCGTCTCGACACCGTCCTCGTACGTGCCCAGTCCTTTGACGTGTGTGCTGTGGGCCAAAACGCCCCAGGGGTAATGCTTGAACCGGTCCCACTGGCTCGTGAAATAGTCGCGAACGTGGTACCCGATTTCTTCAATGACCTTGCCGTGAGTAGGCGAGATTTGCTTCATGTGCGGCGCGTGAATGATGAGCTCGCCGCCGTCGGCCACGACCGGCTCCAGCTTGTACATGCATTTTCCCGCGACCCACAGGTCGTCGTACATTGGCGGAGCACACGAAATGACCAACTGAAACGGCTTGGGCATGTACTTGATGTGGACTTTCGCCGACAGGTCGGCTGCCTGGTCCCAGGCGGTTTCGGGCGTTCCGTAAAAGAGGCCGTGCAGACTGGTGTCCGGCGCGACGACGAAGGCAATGCACCGCCGCTCGGCAGGAATCATGCTCGCCGCCCGGTCAATGATTTTGCGGACCGGAGTGTGCTTCTTGCCGTTGATTTCCACGTTCGTAATCAACGCGGCCAACCAGTGGAAGAAGTTCAACAGGTCGGGGCCGGAAATGCCCGGGAAGAAGTACTTGTTGCCGCCGGAGAACCCAACGACCTCGTGAGGGAAAACCGGTCCCAGTACCAGCAGGACGTCGTACTCTTTCACGCGAGCGTTCACGAGCACGGGAACGTCGACCGACAACAGCCCGTTGGAAATGTCGGCCGTCTCGGCTTTAGTGAACCGTCCGATTTCGATCAGGTCCTCGGACGCTTGGTAGCGGTGGTTGAGCAAAGCCACGTCGGCCAGCCGACCGGAACGGGCCTCGGGCGAAATGCCCAACAGCTCACAAATCTCCTGCTCGGACATGGGCGGGTGGGTGCCCAAGGCAACCAGCACGTCCAGCTTCCGCGCGGCCTTTCCAATCCGTTGGTAAACGGCGTCGAAGAGAAGCGGCAGGGGGGCGGTGCGAGTCTTGTCTGGGACGACCAGCAGTACCCGTCGGTCGCGAAACTCCTCCACCGGAACGTTCTCTTCGAACCACTGGCGAACTTGTTGTTCGCTCAAAACGGGAATCTGTTCGCTCATTTCCGTGGCAGCTCCGTGCTGATTCCAAAAAGGCGGCTGCTCTTGCTTTTCAAAACGCCGTCCTGAAACGCGGACACGAGAAAGCAACCGGACGGAAGAGGGGCCGGACGTTCCTGCCCCCTTGGCAAGGTCTTTTTTCACCCCACGATCCGGTGCGTCCGTGTTTCCTGACGACCGCCGTCGAGGTCAGACCAAAGCGACCCGCTACGTCGCTCAGGCGAACGACTTTCCCTCCTCGTTGCGGCGAAGGCGGGTCGACTGCCGCTGTGGACCGATTCGACCGCGTGTTCGACTTGAGCAGCAAGCCGGTTGTGGCAACCGAAAAGGGCGCTTCGGCCTTCGCCAAGTTGAGCCAGAAAGTCAACCGTCGCGTCTCCGCAACCTGAGCAACACAACTGGCACACGCCCCGAGCCCGCTGCAGTGCCGCGGCCGCCCGACGGTTTCCAGCGTCCCGCGGCACGCCTCGCGCGGCCGCTCAGGCAACAGCATACTGAATCACCACGTAGACACAATACAGCACCACCAGCGGCGCTCCCATCCAACGGCTGAAATGGCCCTGCCGACACGCCTTCCAAATGAAAAGCCGGAACAGCACCAACACCAACAGCATGGCCGGCAGGTGAACCAGCAGGAACACGTTCGGCAGCTCGGCCGTGGGGTCCAAAATGGGCAAGGGAGCCGCGGCGGCAGAAGCCCCAATGACGAACAGAACATTCAGGATGTCCGCACCAATGACGTTTCCCACCAACAGTTCCGGGTGGCCCTTGACCACGGCAGTCAGACCGACGACCAGCTCGGGCATCGACGTCCCCAACGCGACCATGGTCGCCGCAATGACCACCTGCGGCACGCCGAACTGCCGGGCCAGCTCCGACACCGACTGAATCAAAACGTGACTGGTCAGCACGACGACGAAGACCCCCACAAACACCAGGCCCAACAGCCACCAGACCGACTCTGCCCGAGCGGGAAGTTCGTCGCGTTCGCCGGCCATTTCCAGTTGCAGGTCTTGTGGTCCGGGCAGCGCGACTTGGGGGATGGTTCCGTGAGCGGGCTCGGCCCGGAAAACGGACGAGGCGTCGGTCGCGGCCGAGCTGCTGGTGGAGCGACCGTCCTTTGCGGCTTCCGCACGCACCGTCCCGTCGGCCTCGTCGTTCGACTGCACGAGCAGCGCTTTTTCGTCCGACGTCCCAACCGGCTCCGTCCTGCGAGCCGAAGCTTCTTGCTGCAACCGCTGCCGGCTCCAGTGCACCGACACGACCAAGTAGGCGGCCAACAGTCCCAGGAACAGAAAGCCCACGTCACGTCCCAGCACGGCCGCGTCCCCGCTGACGGCGTACGACCCGTAGCACAGCGCCGCCAGCAAACTGGCCGCGCCAAACTGGGTCCAGCCTTGGCGCGACAGCAAGAAGCGGTCGACGGGCAACGTGGCAAGCAAACACCCCAAACCGAAAATCAGACCGCTGTCAGCAATGATCGAACCGACGGCGTTGCCCAGAGCCAGACCCGGGTGACCTTGCCAGGCCGCGACCACCGAAACGGCGCACTCCGGCGACGTCGTGCCCAACGAAACAATGGTCGCTCCAATGACCACCTTCGGAATGCCGACCCGGCGGGCCAGCCGAGACGCTCCGTGAACCAGCCAGTCGGCGCTGGTCATCAGCCCGTAGGTCGCTGCGGCGGCAATCAGCAAGAGCAGCGACCAGTGCAACCCGACGAACCATTCCGGTGGAATGAGCCTTTCCATGTTCGGTGCCGAGGCCTTCTTGTTGCGGCAAGGAGTCGCTCAACGAACCAGAACTCGCTCCGGTCATTCCGGACCAAGCCGCCTTCGCCGGCGCGGACACTTCCCCAGCCACGAAAGAACCGTGTCCCGACACACGGGGGCACCCGTGGCCGCCGGTCTGCACGACGGACACCGCAGCGAGCCGGGCCGTCTTCGCCACCGAGTTCCAAGGCGCCGTCCAGACGCCGAGCGGCAACCCGGTGACTTTTCGTGCCAGACGTCGAGTCTCGCGAACAAGACTCACGGGCTCAACGAGCGGCTCGGCCCAAGGTGGGACACAAACAGGTTCGGCCTGCCTGTTGAGACCGGCGAACTCGGCCTGCCGCTCCGGCCGACGACACAACGAGCAGACCGCCGTTTCGCCGGAGTTCCCGTAGCCCGGTGAGACGTAGTCTGGCACGCCGCCGCGCGGTTCGCAACCGCTGCCGTTCGGTGAAGAAAAGGCTGACCGGGTGTCAACGCGCAGGCGCTCCAAGCGTCGCCGTCGACGAACGCGACTCGCTCGCGTGACGGCTCCGCGCCGACGGCCTCGCCGTATGGTCCACGCGTTCGCCGGCAGCCGGTTCGCGGGTCCGTTCCGGCAGACCGCTGCCGCAGTCGTCTGCGGCGGCCTGTGTGGCGCCGCGTCGTCCTTTGGTCGCGGGAAGGCCTGCGTTTGGCGCTGCCCCAGTGTTCCTGACGTGGAGCAAGCATCCTGCTTGCTCCGCAACCGAAGAGAACGTGACAAGTTACGGCGTTCAAGTCATGGACGCACGTTGCTCGCATCTTGACAGCAAAGACTCTACTCAAGGGCTTCGCCCTTGGTACCCGTGCGTGGACGCGGTTTGGAGTGCGGTGCTCCTGCACCGCTTTGGATCCAAAG
>CAYSAG010000124.1:0-14029 GCA_964428935.1 uncultured Planctomycetaceae bacterium
GTTGCAATTGGGGGATTGTTTTGGAGCGTCGGGCCGGCTTGGGCCGGCGACTGCTGCGACTACCGTCCGACCAAGGTGGAGTGGTTCTGCTGCAACCTACCGCCTTGCTACGTGCAGGCCGGTTGCGTTGCCGAACCGGTCCGGCTGCTCTCGTACAGCGACGCGCTGGCCCGCGCGAAAGACGCCGACCGAGCCGAAGCCGAATTGGCAAAGGTGCGGAAAGAGCTGGCGGCGGTCCGGGCCGAACTGGAAAAAACTCGCAAGCAGCTCGAACAAGCTTTGGCCGAAGCTGCCTCGCAAAAGAAGCGGGCCGACCAACAGACCGCACTGGCCCAGAAACTGAAAGAAGACCTGCAGAAGACACAGCAAACGTTGCAGCAAAAACGGAAACAGGCCCAGCAGAAGCTGAGCCAAGCCTCGGCGCGGAACAAGCGGCTTCAGCAGCAAGTGACGCAGCTTCAGAAAGAGAACGCCGGCCTGAAGACGCAACTGGCCGCGTCGCGGAAAAGCCTCGAACAAGAGAAGGCCGCTCGGAAAAAGGCCGAGGAGCAGCTCGCTGCGGCGCAAGCCGAGCTGAAGGCCCTGAAAACGCAGGTCGACCAGCTGCAGCAGAAGCTGCAAGAACAGTCGGCTCCCCGTCCGCAGGCAGCCATTAAAGAGGAGCAGCCGAAGGTGGTGGAACAGTCTGAGGAAAAGGGAGGCGGAGGCGGCGAGAAGGAGCAGAAGTAACGACAAACTGAGCGAAACGTTGGCCGGCCGAGAGCGGGCTGGTCGACGGGAGCGGCGAAATTTTCATAGACACTTCTTGGAGCGCTCGCCGACTGGTACCGGCGAGCGTTTCTTTCGCGCTCACCGAGACCGCAAGAGGTCCGGCTTCCTCCTGGATGAAAGTGCCCGGCCCTGTCCGGAGCGGCTCGGTCGGGGTTCAGCCGTTGGTTGAGGCTGGGCAGGCTACTTCAGCTTTCCGGCCACCCAGCGAAGACCGCGGCTGATCAAAGTCCGGTAGGCCGGGTTTTCGTAAGCGAAGCGGTCGTGGCCAAGCTGCAAGTAGAACACTCGGCTGTTTTGGTAGCGGAGCGTCCAGGCGAGCTCGGGGTCCGACTTCGGGTGGTCAGTTGTCAGCAGGACGTGGGCGCGCGGATCCGTGTAGTAGTCCTTGTAGGTTTCGTCGTGAATGTCGAAGTCGCTCAGACCGCGAGTAATCGGGTGGTCGGGGTCAGCGACGCGCACGTGAATGTCCTGGCCGTGAGCGTAGCTGGACTTGTAGGTCTGCCCGTCCCACTGCGTCGGTCGAACGAAGTAGCGACCACCAATGATTTTGGCGTACTCAGGCCAGTCCGGGTGAGCCGCCAGGGTGTGGTGCAAGGCGACGACTCCAATGCCGCGTTTCAGTAAGGCCACGAACGCGTCCTTCTGCTGCTGGGTCAAGGGTTTGGTCCACATGTCGTAGAAGACGACGACGTCCTGCTGGTCGGCCAGTGCGGGTTTGAGCAGATCGGCCGCGGCCGGGTAGGTCGCTCGAGTGACAACGGCGTTCGGAACGGAATCGAACAGGGCAAAGAACGGCTCGGCTTGAAAGCCGTGGCCGCCGGTCACCACGAGCACTCGCAACTTGGGCTCGCCGGCAGCCGACTGGCCACCGACAGCGCTCAGCACCAGCCCCAGTGCGGCAGCCGCCAGAAACGTTCGACGAATCATGACCGTCCTCCTTTGCATTGCTCTCGGCCTTCGTTTCGTTTCCTTTTGCGTCCCGGTCGACGCGCTGCAGACCGAGCTCGCCACTGTGAACCCCACGCTCGGCCTAACCAGCCACGCGACCGCCAACTTACCGCGTCGTCGAGCACAGGTGCAAGCAAGCCAGGGCCCTACTCGGAGCAAGGTCGGTGAAGCTGACGTCGAGAGTTGCCCAGTGAGTTCACGGCTGGTCGGTCCCAAGCTCGCCACAGGACGCCCTCGGCACGGCTCCACCACGCGGTCCGGGTTTCCCGCTGTCTTTGGTCGGACAGTCGGTTTCGCCCCTCGCAACAAGAAACCCGCTCCGCCAGGCTAACAAGCCAGCGAAGCGGGCAAGATTCGGGAAGTTCACTTCCAATTGGAGCCCCGCCACGAGCGCCGACGCCGACCGGCCGACTTGTGTCGCAAGACAGCACACAAGCCACGGAGCCGGCGAAGCCCGCCGGCGCTGCGGTCAGGGGGCTGCGTTACTGCTCGGATTCACCTCCGCCGGGCAGTTTCGCTACGAGCTCCTTCAAAGTGTCCAAATTCTTCTTGACCTCCGGGTCTCCCGGCGTCTTCCCTTGCTCGACCAGGTCCGCAAGCTTCGAGACGGTCTCAGAGATTGCCTTGTACGTGTCTTCGTACTCCCCGACCGGTTGCCCCTCGTACTCGGACAGGTTCTCGACCGCTTCCTCCAACGCACTGGCCAAGTCCGTCTCGCCTTTGCCGCTCGCAGCAGCCAAGACGTCCTCGACCGTGCCCCGAACGAAGTCGGCGTAATGTTCTTCGTCCGATTTTTGAGCGATGTCCGGCCTCACGTTGCCTGCGCCCTGCGGGGAGCACGCGAAGAGCCCGAGTGCCACGAATGCACACGTTGCGAGACTCAACAGACGCTTCATGTTGCTTCTCCCTCTTCAGTCAAGCACACGCCTTGCTTCCAGTGTCCGGCGTAAAGCCGACACGCCGCGGACCGACGCGTTTTCGCCGCACCACGCTGTGGCCAAAGCCCACCAGTGCCACGGCCGCTGCGACGCAAGAACCGACGCGTCCCGTCCCGCTCTGCCGTCAGAAACCGCCGGTCCGGTCGCCGCTCCGTCGCGGGAACGCGACCGGACCGGCACGACTTGTCAAAATGCGGCCAGCCACGCTCCCGACCTCAGAAGTTCGAGATGCTCTCGTTGCCTTGAATCGTCAGCAATCCTCGCCACACGATCTTGTCGATGCTGTCGCTGACGAACCGGACCGAACCGTCGCACAGGCCAATGTGGACGCCGCCGGGGTGCATGCTTCGCGCGGCGACACCACCGCGAGAACCGTCCCCCGGCTTGTCGCCGCAGGCCAGCTGTCCGGTCAAGCTGTTGCGGCAATACACCGGCTTGTCACGGTACGCCCCGACGGCTCGCACATTCGGCGTCGCAATGGGAGCGTCTTTGGCTGTCGTGCTGTCCGTCGGGCGACCGTGGGTGAAGGCGCTGAAAATCGCCCCCATTGCCAAACCCCAGCAACCGCGGCAGTCACTGTTCCCATCCGCTGTCAGGATTTCGCCGAGTGCCGCCGTTTGACTCGTGCCGTCCCTGATTTCGGCGATCTTCGCACCGTACCGAACGAAGTTGTTCCCGGCACGGCAACTGAAGACGCCGCGGTTCGGGGAATTTTGCAAATCGGTCCACTGGGGCGTGCCCGTAAAGCCGTTCGGGCCACTGTTCTCGTTCGCGTTGCCGCCACCCAAATTGGCCGCGTAGTTCCCCTTGTCGTAGACGCTCCCCGCTGGCGGTGTGTAACCGCGACTGTTACCGCGAGCGGGCGGCTTCTCGGAATCGCTGGGGCACTTCATGACCGCTAGCGGAGTTCCCGTCACTTGAGGCTGCAGGTAGCTGGGGAGACGCGAGTCCCATTTCTCCCAAAGCGGTTGCTGGTCGATGTAAGGAAGCAACGAAATCGTCCAAGTCGTTCCCCAGTTCGGGCACCGGAACCGCGTGCCGCAAGTGTTCCCAGTGCCGGCCTTGCCATTGCGACACACGTTTCCTTGGTTCATGGAGCAGACTGCCCCAAGCGGAAATTGCTTGTACGAGTCGTGGTAGTTGTGCAAGGCCAAAACCAACTGCTTCAGGTTGTTCTTGCACTGGCTCCGGCGAGCTGCTTCCCGGGCCTGCTGCACCGCTGGCAGCAACAGCGCAATCAGGATGGCAATGATGGCAATGACCACCAGCAGCTCGATCAGCGTAAAAGCACGTCTTCTCCGCTTCATCACTCCCCTCCTTTCAACGGAAGACCACGAACAAGCGACAAAGCAACGCGCAGCAACAAACAGCGCTCAACCAATGGAGTCTTTGCGGTCAAGATGCGCGCAACGCGCGCCCATGACTTGAACGCCGTAACTTGTCACGTTCTCTTCGGTTGCGGAGCAAGCAGGATGCTTGCTCCAGGTTAGGTGCGTAAGCTTCTTCGAAAAGAAAGACGTTTCTCACGCGCACCAAAAAACAGAAGACGCAAGAACCAGAAAACGACGGCCAGCTCTTCTGCCGGAGCCCCCTCTTCGGCTCCAGCCTGCACTACTCAACCGCATCCTGCAGTTCGAGTTCTCGCCCCTCGGCTCTGGCTCGTCTATGCAGTATCACCCGCCAAGCACGCGGGCCGTCTTGCGTGAGACCGTCAGATCAGCAGACCTGAGTAGCCCGCCCCAATCCGTTCCGCTCGCAGCCGACTGGAATTCCTGAATTTCTTTCACTGACCGCGTGCCGGTTAGACTTGATTAATGAAGGGTTTCGCCTGTGCACACCGGTCAACACCCAGTACTCCCACTGGGAATCCACTTTTCACCAAATTCCGCCGTACCCGTGCGCTTTTCGCTTGTCAAGAAGATTCTACTGGATTTCCGACGCGTGCGGTGCGGCCCGGGCGCGAACCGGTTTCGTGCTCGGCAGGGCGGAGCTTTTCCAAAGATTCCACGCTGAGGAGAGGAAAACGCGTCCGGTGCGAGCCACAGCGTCGGCGTTTCGTCACCGTGGACGGCCTCTTCCGGCAAGCCGTTGGGCTCACGGTCCCTCTGCTCGCACCGTCGCCTTCTCGGCCGCCTGTTCGCGAAGAATGCGGGCCTGAGCTGCGGTCGTGTCGATCGACAGCGTAATCAAAACCGACCACCGGCCGTCGGCAGGGGCCTCAAACTTCCAGTGGGGAAACACTACGCTGCTCTGGTGAACCAGCTCGAAGCCCCCCTCAGACTGGCTAATCGACTGAATGGGGAACGTCCACACTTCGGCCGTCCGCGAGAAGTCGAGAGCGACGTCGACGCCCAGCCACTCGTCGGCCAAACCAACACGTTCCGTCGCTGGCAAGCAAAGCACGGACGACAGCGTGCCCAACCGCATGCCGTTGGTGTCGTAGAAGTACCGGTCCGGGGCGTCGCCAGCTAGGCCCGCGAAGTTAAACTCCACTCCGAAATGGAAGACCACACCCGGCGGCAGCTCAGTCAGTTCGTACAAGACTTCCAGCACGCCGCCGGCTTGTCGGTCGAGCGAGACGGTCTTGGTGACGCGAATGCGGTGTCCGCCCGCGTGGCCGACTCGGGTCATGCGGCACTGGACCCGTTCAGCCGACCGGCGCTGCAAGGCTTGGTAGACTCCGGTCACAAAGTCACCGACTTCGCCGTTTCCGGCCTGAAAGTCCTCCAAACGCAGCTCCGGCTCCAAGAAGTGATCGACCAGCGACTTACGTGGCCACTGGTCGTAGGCCAATTTCTTGTCCAAGTCGGGCTGTTTGAATCGGACCAGGTCGTGAATGCTGGCGACGCGTCCGTCCTGCTGCTCGGACGCCCCTCGCTTGACCTTCTCGTGGTACGCCTCCGGACGCCGCTGCAGCGTGGCCAGCAAGTTGTGGTCGATGCGGCGAACGTCCAGTTCGTACAGGTGGCCTCCGCGTGCCGGAGCCAGGTACGCAATCAGTTGTTCGCCCGCCAGCCGCACTTCTTTGCGGGCGTCCAGGTCGAAGTCGTCGGCGTCGATGCGGACCCATCGCCTTGGTCGTTCCTCGACCTGGTCCAACAACGTGTCGGCGCGGATCAGATGCTTGTAGATGGCGTTTCGCAGGTGCGGCAAGTACAACCCGCCGAAAGCTCCGTGCCAGTACGGGCAGTTGCATTGAGCGCGGTACAGGGCAAGCCGAGCCTGGTTGAGCAAGTCGCGGTGGCGACGCCCCAAGTCCGACTGTTCCAATTCCGCCAGCCGGCGGCTGACCTGGAGCATGCGGGAGTACATTTCGTTGCTTTCGGAGTACTTCACGCGGAAGTTGCGCCAGAACCCGCCGCGAATGAACGACCGCAACTGAGGCCAGAACGGTTCGTGTTGCAGGCGGTGAATCAATTCCTCCAGTTCTTGCTGCTTGTTGACGGGCAGAGCCCATTCGGTCATTTCGCGGTAGCTGGCGTCCGGCAAATAGATTTTGCCGGCCGGCGAGACGTTGTCCACGGTTTCGCCCAACGTCGTCACGTGCAGCCATTCGGAGTTCTGGCAGAGGGCGTCGAAGAAGCGGCGGAGCCAACCGTCCTGGTAGACGTGTTTCTTCGTTTCGGGCCAGGTGCCGAACTTTTCGCCGTCGTCGGCGAAGGCCACCACGGCTCGCGGTCGACGCTCGGCAATGCCTCGCAGGAACTGGATGGTTTCCTCCGGGTCCGCGAAGGGAATGGTGTAGCGAAGCTTTTCGCTGCCCGGAAACACTTTCAGCAGTCGGCCTTCGTCCTCGGTCAAGTAATAGCCGAATAAGTCGTCGCCCTCTAGTCCCGCGCAGCGGAAGTGAAAGTCGTCGACGACGGTGTACTCGATGCCCGCCTCGACCAAATCGCTGACAAAACTTTGCTCCCACACCCGCTCGGGCACCCACATGCCGCGGACCCGGACACCAAACAGCTGGTGCAAGTACTCGGTGTACGCCCGGATTTGGCCGATTCGGTCGCGGCGCGAGATGCCAGCCAAAATGGGCTCGAAAAACGGACCGCCGACGATTTCAATCTGGCCGCGGTCGACCAGCATACGAACTCGATCGATGTACTCCGGGTGCGCCTGCACCAGCCACTCCATCAGACTGCCGGACGTGTGCAGGCAGACGGGAATTTGCGGGTACTCGGACAGCACGTCCAGGAACGGCGCGTAGCTGTCCTGGTAAGCAGCTTCGAAGACGCCGTCGAAGTTGCCGACCGGCTGGTGGTCGTGGATGACCAAGACGAGTCGGATGCGATCGGCCATCGAGCGTGCCTCTCCTTTCTCGCGGCTTGCCGAGCGTGTTGGGCCCGGGCTCTGTTCGGCCCCACGTTGTCCCTTCCGTTTGGCCTCACCGGTCCCCGCGGTCCGTTCGGCCGCGTACCACCGGCCGATCCCACCGAGGCCTTGCGTCGACGGTCCTCGCAGCTCCAACCGAGCGGACCGCGCGGCGGCTCAGGTCGCCACGTTCAGCGTTTGAAATGCATGGTTCGTGTCCACCTCGGCCTCTCGCAAGACCTTTGCTGCTTCCTCCGGCATCACCGGGTTGATGTAGAACCCGCTGCCCCACTCGAAACCGGCGATTTTGGTTAAGCGAGGAATGATTTCCATGTGCCAGTGGTAGTGCGGCAGTTCTTGTGCGTCGAACGGTGCGGTGTGAATGATGTAGTTGTACGCCGCCTGGTCCAGTGCCAGCTCCAGCTTGCTCAACACGGCCTTCAACACAAAGCCCATTTCTTCGACCGATTGATGCGGGATGTTCTCGAAGTGGCTGGAGTGGCGTTTCGGCAGCACCCACATTTCGAAGGGAAACCGGCTGGCGTACGGACAGAAGACGACGAAGTTCGGGGTGTCGAGCACGATTCGTTTGTCCGTGGCCAGCTCCTGCTGGATCATGTCGCAGTAAATGCAGCGACCTCGGTAGTTGTAGAACTCCAAGGCCCCAGTCATTTCCTCCCACACGTAAATCGGTACGACCGGCGTCACGATCAATTGCGAATGGCTGTGCTCCAGCGACGCTCCCGCCGCCGCTCCCACGTTCTTGAAAATCAGCCCGTGGACGAGCCGGTGGTCTTTTTTCAGGTCGACCAGCCGGTCTCGGTACATCCACAACACTTCGCGGATGTTTTCCAGCGGCAGTCGAGCCAGGCTGGTTTCGTGCTGAGGGCAGTCGATGATGACTTCGTGAGCCCCGATGCCGTTCATTCGGTCGTAGATGCCCTCGCCGCGTTTTTCCAGCTCTCCGTCGACGCCCAGAGCGGGAAACTTGTTGGGAATACACCGGACCCTCCAGCCCGGCTGGTTCGGCGCCGTTCCGGGATTTCGGTAAGCCAGGATTTCCGACGGCGTCGCGTGCTCGTTCCCTTCGCAAAACGGACAAAACTTCGACCGCGGCAGTCCGGGCTCGGGTCCGAAGTCGTACGGTTTCTTGGCTCGATTCGTCGCCAGAATGACCCAGCGTCCGACGACGGGGTCTTTTCGCAGTTCGGTCAGTTCAGGCATGTTTGGGTGCTTACTAGACTTGCCACATGATCATTTCGAAATCCGGCGAGGGCACCGCGAACTCGATCACGCCCTCGCGCGGAGCTTTGTCCACGCTCTGCTTCCCAGAAAACGCCTCGACGAAAAACCGCACCAACTGGTCGGGCGACCGGTGCAGGTCGCTGAACGAAACGCTCAACTCTACCACTTCGTCGACCGCAGCCGCAACCGCAGCCTTGCTGACCGTCCGGCTGCCGCGGACGAGTTTCGCGGTGAGTTCGCGGGAGCCGAAACCGCTGACCCGGATAACCGTCTCCGGCGGTTCCAGGAACACGACCCGCAGTTCGTCGATTTCAGAAAGCTCCTCGGCCGCTCGCCGCGCCGTGTCGATCCGAACGAACATCCGCCGTTCGTCGAAGCCGAACCGGATTTCGCGGATCAGACCGCGGGTCACCATCGTCATCGTGCCGCGTTCGCTGCCGCTGACGTAACGTCCGGCGTTCACCCATTCGAAGTACTTTGCCCGCCCGTCGACGACGACCGGCAGGAATGCGATCGGCTGGGTGTGAATGGCCCGCCGTCCCCCTCGCGAAATCGGCTGGTTCAGCTCCGGAGGAACCGGCTGCTCCAACAATAAGTAAACGTTCTGCAAGTGCCGACGGAACAGCTCGTCAAACAGCGAGTCTTGTGCCGAGGAGTGGTCGTCGCCGTACCACCAGAACCAGTCGCTTCCCTCGGCGATGTAAATCTCTCGCCAAACCTGCTCCCGCCGCTCTTCCGGGACTTGCCCAGACGACTCGGCTCGCTTCACAAACTCCCGCGTCTGGTGCAGCAGGTCCCACGCCGTGTTGTCTTCGTCGTGGCCGATCCAAATGGCGAAGTTGTGCGAAATCCAGCTTCCGGCGAACAGCTGACCGATTCGGTCCGTAGCCGGGAACTGGTGGAGGAAGTCCGCCACGCGAACCGGCTGCACGGTGGGACGCCGAACGGCCTCCTGGTAGAGCGTCCGCAGGAACTGCACGCCTCCGTCCGGGTAGTACTCCCAGCAATTCTCGCCGTCCAGGATGATCGGCACCAGCGCCGGACGGCCTCGGTTTTGCCCCTCGACCGCTCGTCCAATCGCCTCGACGCGCCCCAGCAGGTCGTGCGCTGCGTGCACCGGGTCGCTGCGCTGGTACTGAAAGCCAATCAAGTCGCTCAGCGCGTGGTCGCGGAAAATGATCTGGAGTTCGTGTTGGCCGCTGACGACTCGCCACGGCTGGTACAGCATTTCGGGGTGCCGAATGTAACCATGCTCGTCGCGCGACACCCAGCCGTTTGTCGACTGAGCCAGAATCTCTTCGTCCGTGGCAATCCACTGGATGCCCACTTCGGCGATGGGAGCGACGATGTCCTGCGAGACAGACCCCTCCGAGGGCCACATCCCGACGGGCGGCTGGCCGAACAATTTGGTGTGGTACTCCACGGCCCGCCGCAGGTGCCAGCGGGCATCGTCGGGGTACGGCTCGAGGTACTTCGGCAGCTTGCACATGGGCATGGCTTGTCGAGCCGACCGCTTGTCCCACAACAGCGGCAAGATCGGGTGGAAAAACGGACTGGTCGTCAGCTCGACCTGCCCACTCTCGGCCAACTCCCGGTGCAGCGGAATGACCTGCCGCAGGATTTCGAGCTGCTTGTCCAGCAGCCACTGCTTTTCTTTTTCGGTCCAAAACTGGCCCTTTTGCCGGAAAGCTTTCAAGTCCGCGTCCTGCTCGAACGCCAGCGGATGGATCCACGTCAGGTTGAACCACACCTGCAAGTCCCGCAAGTCCCGCTCGGAAAAACGCCGCAACGCCTTCTTGGCCGAGTCGGTTCCGAGTCCCCGTTTCAGGTACAGCTCATAGTACCGCCCGTGGGGACGGATCATCGTCTCGCGGTTCGCCATGAAGAAGTTGTCGAGGATGAAGCAGGCGTCCTCTTTGGAAAGGCTGTCGGCCGGAGCCCGCGACAGGTCCAGGTGGCGGTCCGACAAACTGCCGTCGGCGTACCGCTGGATTTGGTACAGCAGACTGGGAACCAGATTGATCGTGCAGCGAAACTCGGGGACCTCTTTCAAATGCACCGCCATGCCGTAGTAGTCCTTCACTGCATGCAGGCGAACCCACGGCATGACGTTTTCATTGCGGACGTCGTCGGGGTAGTACGGCTGATGTTGATGCCAGAACAGAGCCAGACAAACAGGCTGCATGGTGGTTTACTCAGGCATCCTTTCGCAGAGTCGCAACAAAAGCAGTCGGGAACGCTCCAGCCGAAGAAACGCCTGGCCGCGGCCGACCTGAAGACCAACGCTCCACCGGCTCCTGCGCCGGCCCGTGACGAACGACCTCCAGCCTGCTCCGGGCGGCACGCCACCAACCGGCCGAGCGTCGCGACGCCGAGCGAGCTTCCGCCACAAAGATCGCTCACAGCTGACCAAGACGCTCGCACCCCGAATCGGCGGAAACGTCAACTCGTCAGCCCGCCTTCCGCCAGCAGCTCGCCTCAACGCTTCTTCGCCAACGCCCGCTCGTAAACGCTCGTGTATTCTAACGCACTCCGATTCCACGACCAATCCTGCCGCATGCCGGTCCGTACCAACCGAGCCCACAGCTCGCGGTCCCGGAAGGCCGCCAGCGCAGCGCACACCCGGTCATAAAGTGCATCGGCCGTGTAATCCGCAAAACTGAAGCCGTTTGCCCGACCTGCCAAGACGTTTTCCGGAGTCGCATCGACTACGGTGTCGGCCAACCCGCCGACGGCACGGACGATCGGCACGGTGCCGTAACGCATGGAGTACATCTGGTTGAGCCCGCACGGCTCGAAACGGCTCGGCATCAAGTACGCGTCTGCCCCTCCCTCGATTTGGTGCGCCAGTACGTCGTCGAAGCCGACGACCACGCGGACCCGGTCCGGGAACCGCTCCGCCAAGCGAACCATCGCCTGCTCCTGATCCGGCTCCCCCGTCCCCAAAAACACCGCCTGCACGTCGTGCTCGAACAGCCGGTCCGCCGCGCCCACGATCAGGTCGAACCCTTTCTGGTGGGTCATTCGAGAAATCATTCCGAGCAGCGGCACGTCCGCTTTCGGCGGAAGTGAAAGCCGCTCCTGCAGGTACGCCTTGCACGTGGCCTTCCCCTCGAAGACCGTCTGGTCGTTGTAGTTCTTCGGCAGGTGCGGGTCGGTCTGTGGGTCCCAGACCTCCACGTCGATGCCGTTCAGAATGCCGACCAGGTCGTCGGCACGCCAACGAAGGACGCCGTCCAAACCGCAGCCTTGCTCGGGCGTCTGAATTTCTCGAGCGTACGTCGGGCTGACCGTCGTAATGATGTCCGCAAAGACGATGCCGGTCTTCAGCAAACTCAGCTTGCCGTAGAACTCCATTTGCTGCCAGTTGAAGTACTTCCAGTCCAGTCCCGTCGTCTCCATCTCCCAACGAGGAAACAGCCCCTGGTAGGCCAAGTTGTGGACCGTAAAGACCGTGGCCGTGCGCGACAAGGACGGCTCGCTGCGGTACTTAATCTGAAGCAACGCGGGGACGAGTCCGGTTTGCCAGTCGTTGCAGTGGACGACGTCGGGCCGTAGGGCGAGCGTGCGAGCGGCCTCGAGCACGGCGTAACTGAAAAAGGTGAAACGGGCGCAGTTGTCCGGGTAGTCGGCGTCGCCGACGCGGTACAGCCCCTGCCGATCGAAAAAATGAGACTGCCGAACCAGCACCGCTCGCACGCCGTCCGACCGCCCCGCGTCTTCCAACAGCTCGCCGCTCACCAACTCTTCGCCCACTGGCACGTGAACCCAGTGGCCAGTCGAACGGAGCCGGTCTCGGTAGGACGGCGGCAAGACGCGGGGGTAAAGCGGAACGATTAGAGTGACCGTGTGGCCCAGTTTGGCGAGAGCCCGCGGCAGTCCCTGAGCGACGTCGGCCAAGCCGCCCGTCTTGGAATAGGGTGCCGCCTCGGAACTCGCAAAGACGACGTTCATCGGATGCGACTCCGTGCCTGGCGAAAGTCGGCTCGCGAGCCTACGACAGGGCGGGGACCCCCGCAACTCTTTCCGCAACGAGCCCGCGAGGCCATCCCGTCCAGCCGGTTGCCGAAAACGCCCACCCACTCAAACCGGCGCAGGTGCCCAAAGTACCGCATCCCAAGACATTTGCAATCGCCAGACCACCCGCACGGACGGTCCTTCAAACAGCAACGCCCACACCACCCGAAAGGTTTGGCCCGTTTCCCTGGTTTGGACAGCCCAGCCAATCGTTGCGGCTCACTTCGTCCGCGCTCGTCGCTGCCGTTTGGGACGGGGCTGGCTCCGCCGCCAGACGGGTCGGCGAATGCTCTGGGGTGCCAGCGCATCCGCCCCTACGCCGCTACCAAGCCGGTGCGCGCGGCGCGAAATGCGAAACGTGCGGACAGGAATTGGACCTCAACGCATCGAACTTCTGGGTGCAAGCTGATGTGCGTTTGGCTGTGAGTAAGTTGCGCAGAGCAGCGGTCCGAAGCGCAGCGGGAAAACTTCAAGTTTCCGATTTTCGGCGGTGGTGCGGACACAGCGCAAGCACATCAAGCCAGCTGTGGCGATTATGTGCAGTTATTCAAATTTTTGCATTCTGTCGATTTTGTCGGGGAAAATACTTGAACGCACCGATGGATGTTTGGCAATCTGGGAACATTCAGCGCCAGACAAGGAATTCGGCCGTGTGATTCTGTCGCGCACCGGTCCAGGTCGGTACCGAGGACGACCCGGCCTGACACAGCAGACGACATTCCGTGGGGCGTTTTTTCCATGGCACCGGTGCACTGCGGGCAAGCGTACCTCAACCTCTGGTTGTGCTGCTGCGCTACGGAGTCGGCAGAGCGGCATACCTGCGGAAGTGGTCTGGGCCAACGGCGTGACGGTTGGTGGGCCGGCATCAATAGCCACACGCCTCGTGCCTTTCCGCCGCCGTGCTCCCCGACACCGCTGCTGGCGCGTGTCGCGGGCCGTGGCCAGCTGGCGTTGCAGACCGAGGTCGGGTTCGGCTCTGCGAAGCCGTGCCGCTGCGGCGGCTCTTCTCGTGTGTCGCCAGTCGGCTGTGCCGGACCGAGTGGACACATTCGCCTCGGCTCTTCCATGCGGCCCCCTGGGTCCGGAGGCGGTTCGACCACGAGACAGCCATGCCCCGATGATGTTCGTGTTCCACGATACGCCCTAGTGGTGGCGTGTGGCGCGATTTCAGACCAACAGTCTCTCGCTGGGCCGGTGGAAAGCGGGAGCGGGGACGGTGGCGGCTACTTCTTGCGGAAAGGAGTCGACCCACCCGTCTTTGGGCTCTTGTCGATTTCTCGCGGCTGTCGTTGGCTCCGTCTGAGGCAGGCCGTTCCGTCCGCAGAAGGCGACGTCGCGGTAGTGGGCACGAGTTGCTGCACGGCAGACAAGCTCCTTGGCGGCTCCGTTCAGACGTCTGCCGTCCTTCGAACCCCTGCGGGATATCACGTCGAGGCCTCGCTGACCGGCTCTTGTCTCCGCGTGTGCCCACCGGTTCGCTACCGGACACGTCGAGACCGACGGAACGGACAGCCAACCCTCTTTTCGCGAGCTCCGCCGCGGCAACGCTTCCGCATGCAGAGGCCGGGCGTTCGGTGGGGCGGGATTCCTCGGGCAGCTCGGTGCTCCGCGTTCTCTGGTTGACAGCCGCGTGGCACGAAGGCAGGGCTCGGTTTCCGAGGAACAGGATGCCCTCGATACGGCCGGCTGCGGTCGCCGGTGTTCGTCGTCCCGGACGTGGTCTTGGAAATGCCAGTTGTTTTCCGGACTAGTGCTTCGTCACAGCGGAAAGTTGGGATTGACTGGGGTGGGTGAGAGTCGAT
>CAYSAG010000125.1:0-13878 GCA_964428935.1 uncultured Planctomycetaceae bacterium
GTAGCTGAAGAAAACCTCGGTTCGCCCAGGCAAAACGACTCCGTCCGGCCAAGCCCACTCCAGCCGGAGCGGCTCGGCGTTCTGCCAACAGACGTCGTCCAGTTGGCCGTCCAGGGTCGGACGGACGGCCGCCTCGCGGCACAGCGCGTACGGCTTGGGCGGCAAGCCGTTTCGTTGGAGCAGCCAAACCTCGGCCTGAGCCGCCTCCGTCCACGGACTGCTGGCCGTGGCCAGCAGCGAGTAAACCAGCTGGTCGGCTCGGCGGTGAGCCCCCAGTTTTCGGTACAGCGACGCCAGCAGCAGTTGGGACTGCGGCGAGCCGAGCGCGTGCGGGTCGAGTTTCGACAGGCGGTTGGCCAGCCGTTCGGCTTGCACGAGCCAGTGGCGTCGTGGCTGAGCGCGGACCGGCGTCGACGCGTCGGCAACGGCCCGCGGCTGCAAAGACGCCTGTCGAATTTTGCGCTGCGCGGCCAGAAGGTCGCCGTCGCGGAGCAGGCGAGGGAGCGACTTCAGAGCCTGTTGGGCCGCTCGGTCCGGTCGAGGCTGAACCTGCAACGCCACAGCCGCACTGTGCCGCGCTCGCTGCCACACCAGCTCTTCGCTGACCCACAGCCGGAGCAGCCTGTGTGCGGCCGCCGCTGCAGCGCCGGAAAGAGGAGCAGCCGAAGAGGACGACGTGCCGTCGTGCGGCGCCGGCTGAGACGAGTTCGCGGCCGTCAAGGCTTCGGTCGAAGCAGCCGCGGTGGCGGTCGACTTGTCCGAGCCGCTCCGGTTCGACGGTGCTCTCCCACCGGACTCCCGGCCCGAAGACTGCTCCGACGGCCGCTCCGCCTTCGCCGCTGGCAACTGCTCGTCCAACAGCAGGGTCCAGGTCTGCTCGGCCAAGTCCCAGTGGCCGAGCTGCTCGTACCGGTCGCCCAACTCCAGCAGTTGAACGGCCTTTTCTGACGGCGACAGCCCGGCGGTGGACTGAGCCAGGTGAGCAACCAATTGGGCAGCCAGTCGCGGGTCGCCGAAGTAGCGGTTGGCGTAGGCCGCCAGGTTCCGCTGACGTTGGGCTTGTTTCTGTCGTTCGGTCAAGAGTCGTTCGTCCAAAGGTGGCAAGCGCCGTCGGGCGGCCGAACCGGGACTCAGCACCAGGCCGCTCCAAAAGTCGCGCGGCTGCGGAGCGTTGGCCGTCGACGGTTCGACCAGCCGGAAGGTCTCACGTCCGACGCTCAGCCTTCGACCTCCTGTCAAGACGGCCTCGGCCGGAGCGGTCACGGCGGCGACTGTCGTGCCCGTGCGAGGCAGCAGTTCGTAGCCGTCGATTCGCACCGGTCCGTCGTCTTGCGGCGGAAGTCGAACGAAGACGCGCTGGACGCGCCACGGCGACAAGCCGGCTAGCTCGGCGTGTTCAATCTGTCGCGTCGGGTCAGCGGCTTGCTGAACGGCGGCCTGCACGGCTTGGACCAGCGCTTGCAGGCCCGCGTTGTTCGGGTCGGAGCGGTCCAGGACGACGACACTGGGACGCCAAACTCGCAGGTCGCGGACCAGCGTTCCCAGCAGCACGTCCGGAAGACGGCCCTCGGTCTGCCGGAGCCAGGTCTGCAGCAGCGTTTCGACGTCGCGTTCGGCGTCCGGCACACGTCGCGACTCCAACTGCCACAGCTCGGCCGTGTCGCAGCCGCCCGTCCCGACGACCGCTCGGTGAAAACGCAGGTCCGCGTCCGAGGGCTGGTCGCCGGCCGCGTCCGAACGGCAGAACAGCTCGGCCACGCACCGGTAGCCCTGCTCCCGGCCCGACTTGGCCAGCAACGGAAGGGAAACATTGTCCGGTCCCAGTCCGACGCACAGCACCGCCGCTCGCCGACCGCCGGCTCGAACGCACTGCCACGTCACGCCGGCGTCGTCGGTCCGCAGAATGGTTCCGAAGGCTCCCACGGCCCAGCCGGTTGTGCGACTGGCGAAGTGGAGCGCGTAGACGGGAGCGGTTTGGCCGGTCCACTGAACCTGCCACGAGCGGCCACCGTCGTCCGAGTGCCAGACGGCACTGCCGGGACAACCGGCCAGCCAGACCGAGCCACCCACCGCAGCCACGGCGTGAAAGTCGAACACGCTAGCCACGTCTTCGGGCAACGAACCGGGCGGCGACTTCCACACCAGCCCGCCGTTGACCGTGGTCAACACCAGTCCGCCGTCGCCGACTAGCCAGCCGGTCAGGTCGCGGGCCAGGCAGACGGCGTGCAGGTTCCGTTTGCTCGAGCGGTGCGAGCGGGACGGAGTGACTCGCTGGCCGCCGACCAGCGCCACGGCTCCACGCCGCCCAACCAGCACGCCCGAGCCGGGGCCGACAAACGCGGCCGCTCGCCAGGCACCCGTCGCGTCGGCCGTCAGCGGCTGCCAGCTTTCGCCGCCGTCCTGCGTGACGAAGACGGCCGAACCGTGCCGGCCGTCGGGCGTGCCGACGACCACGCCAATTTTTGGCCCCCAAAAGCGAACCAACACCAGCGGCGGCAAGAGGCGGTCGTTCAGTCGCCGCCACGAGCGGCCGCCGTCGGTCGTGTGGAGCAGCACGCCGCGAGCCGCACCCGTGAAGGGCTCGAACGTCCAACCCACCACCCAACCCACTCGGTCCGTCAAGAAGCAAACGCTGCGCAACGACCAGTCACCGCCGGTGGGCTGAAAGCTCCACGTACGCCCGCCGTCTTCGCTCTTCCACACGACGCCGCGGTCGCCCACGGCCCACACCAGCTTCGACCCGACCGACGTGACGTCGAACAGAGCGGCGTCGTCCTGCAAAGCCGTGGGCCCCACAGACCGAGCGGACGGTGAGACGGGCAGCGGCTCCGGAGCGGCTTGGCCGTGCACGGCCGACGGAAACACAACGGCAGACGCGGCCAACAGCACGGACAACAACCCGCAGAGGAACGACCGGAACGCATTTCGGGAAAGGTCGACGTGAACCATGGGACCTCCTTGCCCAACGGGCCTGGCCTCTGCAACGGCCTGAGTGCTCCGACTGCACCGAACCGACTCCGCCCGCAGCGGTCAACGCGGTGCGCAACGCGTTTTGGGTGAAGACGAACCGGTGTGAGCCGCGCGGCCGAGTCGTTCGAAGTCGTGAACGAGGCAAGCTCGCCGGATTCTCGCAAAAAACCGCGTCAGCACAAACGTCACTTTGACGCGAACGGCCGGCGCGCGTGCGGCGAGCGGCCGAGTCGGGACGCGGGACACGAGACGGGCGACCCCAGGGACCGCCTCCCTGCGACGGTCGAACCTCAGGGCACCGGCTGCTCACCGCGTCGCCACGCGACGCGCGAACTTGTTGCTGGCACCAGGCGACCGGGCGTTGAAACACCCGGCTACCCACACCCGGTCGCTCCGCGACCGGTCTCGCACGCTGGCCCGTGTCCGTTTGACACAACACGCTGCGTCGTGGCCGCAGCACCGAAGCGACACGCTCCGTCGTGGCCGCCAGTGAGCCACGCTCACGTTTCGGGGGCGTGTGCCTGTCTGCTCTCGCCGACGCCTTCGGGTTGGCCCGGTTGGAGCGGGACGCGGTCGCCCGGTCTGGCTTCTGTTCGCCTGTCGAGACGGAGCGGTACGGTTAGAATGGGACGGAGCGGTTCTGGAACGCCCCGAGGCTGCTCGAGCCAGAAACGGAGCCGGTGCGGCTCCCCGCTTCTCCTTGTGGTAGTCTGGCTGTCATGATTCTGGAAGGGCTGGTCACCACACTGAACCCGAACGGAACGGTTCACGTCGGTCCGTTGGGCGTGACGGTCGGCGAGCCGGTGCGGTCGTTGACGTTGCGTCCGCTTCGGACGTCGCGCACGTACCGGAATTTGAAGGAGCGGCCGGAGGGGGTGTTTCACGTCACGGACGACGTGCTGCTACTGGCTCAGTCGGTCGTCGGGCGAGTGCCCGAGTCGGTTCCGGTTGTGCGGGCCGAAAAAGTCGACGGCTTTGTCCTGGCCGGCGCGTGCCGGTGGTACGAGTTTCGGGTGGAGTGGTGGGACGAGCGGCAGGACCGTCCGCGAGCCAAGGCCGCCGTGGTTCACACCGGTCGGCTGCGAGACTTCTTCGGGTTCAACCGCGCCAAGCACGCCGTGTTGGAGGCGGCCATTTTGGCCGAGCGGCTGGAGGTGGTCCCGGAACAGACGGCGACCGACGAGCTGGCTCGGCTGAAGCCGCTTGTCGAGAAAACCGGTGGCCCGGCCGAGAAAACGGCCTTCGAGCTGCTCGAAGAGTACGTGCGGAAGTACTACGAGCGGCGGCGCCGCCGGAAAAAGAAGCCGAGTTGACCGGGAAGACGCGCGGTGGGCCGAACCGGGCCGGCTCCCGTAGACGTCGACTCCCGTGGACGCCGACTCGTCTGGACCAAACCGACTGGCGGCCGTCGACGCGAAACGGCTGACGTCAGCGAGCCAGCCAACCTCCGTCGACCACCAGGACGCTGCCGTGCATGTAGTTCGAAGCGTCGGAAGCCAAGAAGACGACGGCGCCGGCCAGCTCCTCCGGGTGTCCCCACCTTCCGCACGGAATTCGTTCCAAGATTTGCGGTCCGCGGACCGGGTCGTTTCGCAGAACGCCGGCCAGGTCGGTTTCGAAGTAGCCGGGAGCAATGCAGTTGACGTTGATTCCCCGTCGGCTCCACGCCACCGCCAAAGCCTTCGTCAACCCGGCTACGCCGTGTTTGGCCGCCGCGTAGGCCGGAATGTTGTACCCGCCTTCGAACGACATGACGGAACCGACGTTGATGATTTTGCCGCGTCCCTGACGGAACATGTGGGGAGCGGCTTGTTGGCACAGGTCGAACACGGCCGTCAAGTGAACCTCCAACAGCTCTCGCCACTCCTCCAACGGGTACTCTTCCGGCGGGTGACGAGTTCCAATGCCGGCGTTGTTGACCAGAATGTCAATGCGTCCGCACTGCTGGACGACTCGGTCAATCAGCCCTCGCCGCTGTTGCGGGTCGGTCAAGTCAGCCTGAACGTCCCAAAAGCGACGACCCGTCTGTTCGACCAACTGACGAGTGTGGTCCGCCTGTCCCGAACGAGAGACGCAAACCACGTCCGCGCCGGCCTCGGCCAACGCCCGAGCCATGGCTTGGCCCAGACCGCGTCGAGCTCCCGTCACCACAGCCACCCGTCCGTCTAACTGGAACAAATCGAGAATCATTTCAGCCTCCCGGGGCGAAGACCGAGTTTCAACGTGCGTGGTCGAGCGGCCGGACACCTTCATCGGCCCGAACCCGGTTCGACCGACGTTGTAGCAAAGCGGAACGCTCTGTGGCAAAGGTGGGGCAGTGCCGTTGGCCAGGGCCACGCTTTTCAGCGGGTCTGGGGGGCGGTAGAGTATTAGAACGGAGCGGCTGGAAATTCCGGCTGTTCTGGCTGGGACGAAGATTCGTGGTGGACGAGTGCCCGAGGCACCGACCGTTTTCAAGGCAACAGGCCAATGCGCAGAGTGGGGCGTGGAGAAGGAAGACTCATGGTGTCACGGCGCGAGTTTCTGCGCGTCGGGGGGCTGGGCGTGGTCGGGCTGTCTGTCGTGGACCGCGCGGCTTTGGCCCGCACCTACGAGGGGGCGACGGCCCGAAGCTGCATTTGGGTGCTCCTGACCGGCGGCCCCAGCCAGCTGGACACGTTCGACCCCAAGCCGAACGCTCCTCGACACATTCGCGGCCCGCTGCGGGCCATTTCGACGACGGTGCCCGGCGTGTCGTTCACGGAGGCTTTGCCGCGTCTGGCTCAACGAGCTCACCGGTTGGCCGTGCTGCGAAGCCTCTACCACCACGCGGCCCCCATTCACGAAACCGGCTTTCAACTGCTGCACACGGGCCGGCTGAGCGGAGACTCGGTTCGCTTCCCGTGCTTCGGCTCGGTGGTGGCCGCCATGCTGGGCAGCCGCAACGGCACGCCGCCGTGCGTGGTGGTTCCGCGTCCGCTGCAGGACACGGGCGTCAACGCTTACCGCGGCCAGTCGGCCGGACTGCTGGGACGGTCGTTCGAACCGGTGTCGCTCGAGCAGCCGAGCGGCTCGACGCAAGAGCAAACGGCAGCCGCCCGACCGTCGGCGAGTGAGTCGCCAGCGGAGCCGTCGGCGACCGAGCCACCAGCCGACGTCACGCCAGCCGACGTCAGTCGGTCCGTTCGGTTGCCGTCTTTCGACGAGCAGCCCGAAAGGGTCCAGCGAACCTACGGCAACACGCGCTTCGGCCGTCTGCTGTGGCAAGCCGCTCGGCTAGTCGAGACGGGTGTTCGCGTCGTCGTCGTGAACCTGTTCACGCGGTTGAGCGGCGAGCTGACGTGGGACTGCCACGCGACGCCACCCCACTACCCCGCTCGGGTGCTCGACTACCGAGACTCGCTCGGCCCAGAATTCGACGCCGCCTTCTCGGCCTTGCTGGACGACCTGGACGCTTCCGGCTTGCTGCAAGAGACCCTGGTCGTTGCGACGGGCGAAATGGGTCGAACGCCACAAATCAATGACCGCGGGGGCCGTGACCATTGGCCGGGCGTTTGGTCGGCCGTCGTGGCTGGCGGTGGCGTGAGCGGCGGTCGGGTCGTCGGAAGCAGTGACCGCTTCGGCGCCGAACCGGTCGACCGACCCATTCACCCGGGCGAATTGACAGCCACGGTTTACCACGCGCTCGGAGTCGACCGACGCTGCGTGTCTTTGCTTCGCCAAGACGGCGACGTGCCGCTGTGTGAGCACGAGCCGATTCGCGAGCTGTTCGGCTGAGCGGTCTGGGCGGGAGCCTTCCTCAAGACACAAACGCGCACGCGGGTGGGGTGTGCGCAGCGTCCGCATTCGCAGCGTCTGCATTCCGAGCGGACGGTGCGAGGAGGTGGTTCCCGACGCGAAACGGCATGAGCAACTCAGACGGCGAGCCTGGCGTAAACGCAGTCGCCGTGCTCCGGCGGTCGTTCGAACTCGTGGACGGTTCTCCGACACCGGCGGCCCGAGCACCGTTGCGTCGAGACGAACCACGGCAAGAGCCGTGGTTCCGTTTCAAGCGGCGCGGGGCTGTCGCTGTCCCGACTGACCGTCCGGCCGACGGGCCTCGTGCAAAACCGACTCGACTTGCTCGACCGGCAGCCCGGCGCAGTGGGCAATTTCTTCCTTGGTGAAGCCAGCCAAAGACATGTTGACGACGAAGGCTCGAACGGCGGCCGCTTGAGCGACGTCGGTCGGTTGCCGGACCCGCTCGCTTGCAGCCGCTGACCGCGACGGCAGCTCGGCGTTGAGCGTTTCTTCGGGACGGTCCTGCTCCGTCGCCGCGCCGCTCGAGGAGCCGGCGAGTCGGACGTCTGGAAGCGAGCCGACCGGCGACCGACCGGACGCCAGCGTTTCCAGACGTGCAATGCGGTCGTCGGCGTCGCGAATGAGCTGCTCCAGGAAAGCCGCTTGAGTCGCCAGTCGCGCTTCGTACTCGCGAGCCACCTCGTGCAAACGAATTTCGGCTCGACGCGCCGCTTGCAGCTCCGAGCTTTCTCGCTGGCGAATCCGTTCGGCCACTTCGCGCGTCGAGTTGCCCGAGCCGGAACGACCTCGACGGGCCGTGCGCCGCAACGCGAAAGCCAGGGCCAGAATGCCCAACCCGAGCAGCAGCTGCTGCAGTCCGGTGGTCAGGGCTGCCAGCATGGCGACACTCCTTTGTCGTGGTTCTTGTCGGCCGACGTCCGCGGCACGCGGTTGCTGCCGGCTGTGGCGGAACGGCCGCGGTCTCAGGCGACGTCCGGCCGCACGCTGCTTGCGCGGTGCAAACCGTCTGCCTACGGTCGCTCCGGGCCGGCCTCCGTTTCTCGGCTGCCTTCCTCGACGCTCTTCGGGTCAAACGCGGCCTCGGCCGCTCGGTACACCTCCCGCAGCGAAACCCCGTGCCGCTCGGCCACTTCACGGCACGACTCGAATTCCGGCACGAAGACCGGCGACGAGCGCCCCGTCCAACCCAGCTTGCCGCGAACCGGTCCGAAAGGCGTTTGGACCACGTGCTCCCGTCGCCGCCGTTTGGTTCGTTCGACCAGCCAGCGACGAACGCCAAACGTGGCCGTCTCGTCGAAAAGGATTTGTTCCAGTCGGACGGCGTCGGCCGGTCGACACAAGACCGTCAACACGACGCCCGGCCGGTCCTTTTTCATTTGAATGGGCGTTGTGTACACGTCCAACGCGCCTGCTTCGAAAAGCCGACGCTTGGTGTAACCAACCACCTCGCCCGAGACGTCGTCCAGATTCGTTTCCAGCACGCAGACCTGGTCGACCTCACCCGGCTCCTGCAGACGACCAACGAACAGTCGCAGTACGTTCGCTCGGTCTGGCAAGTCGCGACTGCCCGCTCCGTAACCAATGGCTTCTACTGTCATGGCCGGTAGCGGTCCAAACTGGTCGACGACGGTGGTGAGAATGGCCGCACCGGTGGGCGTGGTCAATTCGGCTTCGACCGGCACGTCCGCCAGCGGAACCCCTTTCAGCAACTCGGCCGTTCCCGGTGCCGGGACCGAACAAACGCCGTGAGCAATTCGGACAAAGCCACGTCCGGTGGGAACGGGGCTGGCGACAAACCGGTCGACGTTGAGAAGGTCCAAGCCAACGGCGGCGCCCACCACGTCGACAATGGAATCAACCGCACCGACCTCGTGAAAGTGCACTCGCTCCACCGGCTGCCCGTGCACGTGAGCCTCGGCTTGGGCGAGCCGGCGGAAAATGCGCGAGGCCAGGTCCTTCTGACGGGGCGTCAGTTGAGACCGGTTGATCAGTTCGAGCACGTCGTGGAGGTGCCGGTGGGGCTGCCGCTCGGAGTGTTCCACGTGCACCTGCGTGGCCCGAAAGCCCTTCTTCCGCACGGTCTGCACACGCAGTTCGACCCCGGGCAAGCCCAACGACTGGACGGCGGCCGAGACGGCACCCACGTCGACGCCCGCGTCGATCAGTGCCGCCAAAGTCATGTCGCCGCTGATTCCGGTCGAACAGTCGAAGTAGGCGATTCGCAAGGTTGGCTCCCGAGGCGTTTCGAAGTCTTCGAACTGGGGGCTAACAAGCAGACCACCGGACGCGTTGCCGAGACTCCGGTGAAGTTCGTCAAAGAAAGCACAAGGCAGGACAAGCCGCCGGACTGAAGCCGCTCCACAGCAAGCCGACTTACCCGCCGCGGCGAACACTCCCTCCGACAACGGCGGCAGATTGTAGTCCTCCCCACCAGACGAACCAAGAGCACTTGGCCAGTCGCAAGCGCGCCGGACACGCGAGCCGCAGAACCGTGCGTGCGGCGCGGCCTGCGTGGCACGTCGGACCGGGGCGGAGCGAACGTCCGGAGCCAGCGGCCAGCGGGAAGTGAGTCCGGCCGCGCCAGCTGGCGGGGCGTCTGCGGCAAGGGGTCTGTGGCTTCTGGTCGACGGTCGACGCCTTTCGTCGACGGCGGCTTTTCGGCTCGTGTTGCCTTTTCGCGACGGCGCGAAAAAACCGGACCGGTCGAATCCAACGGCGGTGGGAAGAGTGGGGAAATTTTTGATCGGTTGCCCGAGTGAACTACGGTTTGTACGGCGTTGAGCTGTACGTTGCCCGCGGCGGCCTGTCGCGACAGCCGGACCAGAGAGAGGCGGCGAGCCCCGCGGGTCCGGAAGAGCAGCCAAGACGTTTCAGCAACGGACAGCACCTCAACCGGCGTTCGAAGCCAGGGGCACAACCTTTCTGGGCAAGAAACTTCGGTCCTTCTTGCCGTCTGCTGCTTGAACGGGTCGCCGAAACGACTGAGACGCGAACGACTCAAGACAACCAGCTCAGGGGGTGCACAACCATGAGTTCGACAACGAGAGGAAAACGAAAGTCTTTTGACGGCAGGCGGCGTGGGGCGATTTTGGTTCTGTCGGCCGCACTGTTGGTCATGCTGTTTGCATTTCTGGCCTTCACGGTCGACGTGGGTTACATGGCCTTGGTCAGCAGCCAGTTGCAGAACGCGGCGGACGCGGCTGCGCTGGGAGCGGCCATGGAGTTGGCTAACGGAGACCAAGCGGTCGTCCAGACGGCTCAAGAAGTGGCTGCAGCAAACGAGGCCGCTGGCCAGCCGGTCCAACTGGCCGACACGGATGTCGAGCTGGGTGTGTTCGACTTGGTCGACCGAACCTTCACGCCAACCAACGTGAACCCGAACGCGGTCCGAGTGACGGCTCGAGCGAACAACGCCTCGCTCTTCTTCGCACCAGTCCTCGGAATCAAGACCTTCACCATGCAGCGCTCCGCCGTCGGCATGATCAACCCGCGCGACATTGTCTTTGTGGTCGACCTGTCCGGTTCCATGAACGACGACACCGAACCGTGCTGGGCCACGTCTGTGATCAACGCCAAGTTCGCGCCCGAGGGCTACCCAACGGTCGGCAGCCAACTGATGCAGCAGGTTTACGACGACTTCGGTTTCGGCACCTTTCCCGGCCCGACGCAGTACATTGGCGAACCGCTGGGTGTGCCGCAGAACAAGTACGCGTACGCCGAAATGACGAAGGACAACGGACCGCTGACCGACCCGTCCATTCCAGCCAAGTACCGAATCAACAACTCCGACAGCGAACAAGTCCGCAAGCAAAAGGCGTACAGCTGGATCATCGACTACCAGATTGCGGCCATCATGCCGAACGCCAAACCGACGCCCGATTCGTCGATCAACTACACCTACTGGGAAAAGTACATTGACTACATCATTTACCGCACGTCGGTCGGGTCCAACTCACCGCCAAGCGGCGGCAGCAAAGGAGGTAGCAAGGGTGGCAGTAAGGGAGGCAGCAAAGGAGGAAGCAAGAGCGGTGGCAGCAAAAGTGGCGGTAGCAAGAGCGGCGGAAGCAAAAGCGGCAGCAAGAGTGGCGGTGGAAGCAAGAGTGGCGGTGGAAGCAAGAGTGGCGGTGGAAGCAAGAGTGGCGGTGGAAGCAAGAGTGGTGGAAGCAAGAGTGGCGGTGGAGGAGGCAGCTCGCCGAAACCACCGTCGGGCAAGGTTGTCGCGCCGCCCGAGCTGATCCGACAACTGCAAGCCGCCGACAACCGGGCCGCCCGGACTGACCTTCTAGCCAAGAAGTCGTGGAAATGGGGCCGGCGCGGCAAGAAAAAGGGTGGATCCTGGTGGTCCAAAGGAGGCAGTTCCAACAAAGGCGGCTCGAAAAAGAGCGGCGGAGGCAAGGGCGGTTGGACCAGCTCCGGGAAAGGCGGCGCCGGCGGTGGCAAGTCGGGTGGCAGTACGGGAGGTTCGACCAGCAGCTACGGACCCGGTCTTCCTCGAAACGGCTCGACCAAAAAAGTCTGGCTGCCCCCGCAGCAGGACTCCGACCGCATCACGAAGTTCAACAACCCGAACAAGTACACGTTTCCGAAGGCTTCGTCAAATCTACCCAAGCAGTACCGCAACATCATTGGCTACATTACTTACGTGCAGTTCATGATGGACTGGGGCCGGGACCGCAGTCCCGACGCGAGCAACTCCGTCAACGCCGATCCGAACGTCGGCACCAAAACCCCGCTCTCGACGCTCAGCCCCGACTGCCCGTACCACCTGGAAAACACGGCGGGTGGCACGTTCCTGTTTCCGCCGCGCGAACAACCAATGCACGCCGTGCGTCGCGCGTTGATTGCCGCCATTCAGGTGGTGAAGGAGCAGAACGCTGGCGTCAGTCCTCAGGTGGCTGACCACGTTGCCATTGTGACCTTTGACGGGAAGGACGGGTACCACGCTCCGCAAGTGGTCGTTCCTTTGACGGCTGACTACGACGCAGCCATGGAGGCGTGCACGACGTTGCAGGCCGTGAGCGACATTGGTCCGACCACGGCGACCGAGGACGGATTGATCAAAGCACAGGACATCCTTCGACCGGTCGCCGAGGGCGGGCAAGGGCGGCCGTTCACGTCCAAAGTCATCGTCCTCCTGACCGACGGCGTGCCGAACCTTTGGAACACCAGCACGCTGGAAATCAACAGTTTCGCTTTGGCCAACCCGAGCCCCGATTGGTACGACCCGGCCTACCCCTGGTACAACGCCGTGCTGATGCAAGCCGTGAAGTTCCAGTCCAACAAAGGGCACCTGTTCCCTGTTGGCATGGGTCTGGGTGCGGACTATGACTTCATGGACCGGGTGGCACGAATGGCCAAGACGGACGAGGGCGGTTTGAGCCCTCGAGGCTCCGGCAATCCGGCCGTGTACGAACAACAATTGATCGAGATTTTCACGAAAATCATCCAGAGTCCCGGCACTCGGCTGGTGCAGTAACCCCCAGCGCTCCGGTCTCGACAAGGTGCGACGACCGACCGCGACGGCCCCGAGGTCCCCCAGACCCCGGGGCCGCCTGTGTCGACTCCCGCTGAGCGTTACACGCAACGGGTCCCCCGGTCTCGACCGAAGTCGTGGCCGCGACGCACTGTCCAGACCGGTGGGCCTTTTCGTGAGCGGCAACGTGCGAGGAGCCGCACGCCGCCGACTCCATCCGGTCTGGCGCCCGCCAGCGGCACGCGTGCCGATCCGGCCCCCCCAAGGCGGAACCGTCAGCTAGGTGGGGTTGCGCGGCGGAAAGCCGACTTCGGGCAAGTTGTTTTACGTTCTTCCGGTTGCAACGACGCATGCTGCGTGGTAGCGTAATACTCGATGGGCTAGGCCCTCGTTGTAGGCCGTGGGGCCACGAATCCCTACTGATTACTTTTTTTTACCCACCGCAGGAACTCAGCTGCGTCTATGGTCTGCTCGCCGGCTCACAGTGTGAGCCGGCAGCCGTCTGCGGTGCAAGTGTACAGATACAAGCCATCGGACTGCGAACAACCGTAGTGCGGCAGGCGTGCCCGCTCGCGGCACTTGCCGTTGCGTCGGAAGTGTTGATCTTCGTTTTTGGGAAAGGAGAAGGCTCATGTCGAGGTGTCGGAGTAGTGGTATGAAACGGTACGGTTTCACGTTGATTGAGCTTTTGGTCGTCATTGCGATCATTGCGATTCTGATCGCGCTACTGTTGCCCGCGGTGCAGCAAGCACGCGAAGCGGCCAGACGGACGCAGTGCCGCAACAACCTGAAGCAGCTCGCTTTGGCCATGCACAACTACGAAGAGACCTACAAGGCGCTGCCTCAGTTGCACTACAAGCCGAACTGCACTTCGTGCCGGCCCTGGCACGGCCACGGTGTGTGGGTCTCGGTTTTGCCCTACCTGGACCAGCGGAACGTGTACGACATCTGGGACATGACCCGCACTTACACTCACGCGAACAACAGGCCGGCACGTCGCACGAAGATCCCTGTTTTCCTCTGTCCGTCCGACCGTGAGTATCCTGGAGCGGAGCCGGGGTGCAACTACGTCGTCAGCGCCGGGTCGACCCCGTACATTTGGCGCAAGAGCCGAAGCAAGGGTGCGAACGGTGCATTCCATCGGTGGTATTCGGTGAGATTCGGAGACATCACCGACGGGCTGTCCAACACGGCCATGATGTCGGAGATTCTGGTCGGAGACAACGACCGGAACTCGACTTCGGATTCCGACATCATCCGAGTGCAGAGTCCGTCCACGAAGTTTGCGAACGAACGGTTCCCCACCCAGCAGGAGCTGGAGGCGGTCGGGCAGCAGTGCGACAGCACCTCGCCCAGCGGTCCGACTTGGGCCATCAATTCGTTGAGCCGGTGCGGCCGGGACTGGAGTGCTCCTTACCCGTACGAGTCGGCGTTCAACACGACGGCGCCGCCGAACTGGAAGCACCGCACGTGCGCTTTCGGTGGCACGTTCGGGTTGTGTGCCGACCGAAACGGCATCTTCCCGCCGCGGTCGCGGCACGCGGGCGGCGTCCAGCTGGCGCTGTGTGACGGCTCGGTTCGCTTCATCAGCGACAGCATCGACGTCCAAGTCTTCCAGTTCCTGGGCGCTCGCAACGACGGGCAGTCGATCAGCG
>CAYSAG010000126.1:0-13691 GCA_964428935.1 uncultured Planctomycetaceae bacterium
AGTTGAACCTGGGAGGCGTCGGGGAACTTTTTTCCGGACGGGGATGGGAACTTGAGAATTGACAGTGCCGGCCGCTCCGGTGAGCGCTTTGCCATTCGCGCCAGTTGCGCTCGCGACCAGTTGAGACCGACCAGGTCGCGGCTCGACCCTCGCGGGACCGCGCACCACCAGCCACGAAACGCGCGACCGCTCTTGCTGCGGTAACGGCGTCACGGAATTCAGTCCGCAAGGGTACGGCCAGCCTCGAACTTTGCGAGCTGTCGGATTGGTCGGTGGTCAATAAAGCGGCGGCCGTGGAGTAGGCTCCGCGGCCGCCGCAGTTCCTGTCCGAAGCGATGCGGAGAGCCCGATGGTCCGTCGGGCGCCAGACGCGCGGTGGTCGCAAACTGTCGAGCCTTGGCAGCCGAGCCGGACGGCCGAACGGACGAGTCGAGCGACCACAGGTCACGAAGGGCAAAGGCGACGTCGGCGCCCGCCGGCACCACAGCTGGTCAATTCAAGTCGAACCGGATGTCTGTCTTGCCGCCGTCGGGAATGGTCACCGACAGTCCGGACGTGTTGGGGTTCGCGTACTTTTCAGGAATCAGGCTCTTGGCCACTTGTGACTTGCTCTTGTAGGCTTCCGGTCCCGCGTCGGCCCCGACGTCGACCCCCTCCTCGCGCTTCTGAATGGCCACTCTGTATTCGCCAGGCACGACTCCTTCTTTGTCAGCGAACGCCCGGAGGGTGAAATGCCCTTCGGCGTCTGTCTTGCCTGACGCGGCGTACTTTCCGCCCACGGGCGTCAGCGTCACCGTTGCATCGGCCAGCGGTTGCCCTTTGTACGTCACGACGCCCTCTGCTGGTACAGTCTCCGGGCGGTCGTCCGAGCTGGACGAGCACCCGACGACGGAAACGCACGTGGCTAGTGCACAGGCCAAGAAAATCCTTCCGGTCATGTGTCTTCTCCCCTCTAGAACTGGCGGTCACATTGGCGGTCGACGCGGGCGGTTGCGCCCGCGAGCGAACCGATCACCCCGTTGTTGCAGCGAGCGTCGTCCTGTGAGAGTGATCAACGGCTGTCCGCTCGGTTCGCGCCCCCTAACGGCCTGACCAAGAAGCCGCAAACGGCGTCGAATGGACCTCACGGACGACGCAAAGCGTGGAACCGCATGGTTCGTCCGACTGTTGTGAGCAGCGCAGAGCTTGGCCGCGCCAGGCTGGCGACCAAGCCCTGCGGGCCGACTGAGGTTGTCCAGGAATCGGAAGCCACGCTCCGTCGTGGCCGTGTCTCAAGCCCACCTGAAGAAGGCGCCTCCGGCCGCTCCAAGAAACGCGAATCCGTGCAGAAACGCGAATCGGTCCCCGGACACCCTGAGCTGGGTAGCGTCAGCCGCGGCGAAGGCAGCCACGGTCGGGTCAGAATTCGCTGACCGTCTCGCCGCCCATTCTCGACCCGAGAGCACCCCACACGCCGTACGGTGAAGGGTCGCTCATCTTCCCACGCAGCTGTCGGCTGTCGGGCGCCGGGACGGACAGGTCTCCAGTGTCGATCGAATCACTGATGAACCGAACCGATCCATCGGCCATGGCGACGTGAACACCGCCGGTGTGTCGGCTGCTCGCGGTCACGTAGGCTCGGTCGTAGTGGCCGCGCCACCGGGTCGACCAGCACTGCGGGCCGTTGGGAGGCAGAATGGTTTCGAATCCAGAGAAATAGGGGGAGCCATCTGCCCAGCGGTAGCCCGGCGCCGTATCCCCTGTCCAGCCGCCGTTAATGTAACGTCTGTTGCTCCCAACTTCGGCCAAGCAAGCAATCGGCGACGCGATGCTCGCCGGCTTGGCGATCATGGTGAGTTCGTCAGTCGCCATCGGTCGGGCTCGCTCACTCAGAAACGCCGTGTTGCTGGTCCCGTCACGGCAATCGCGAATGCTGTAGCAAACCAGCACGCCAAACATGCCTCGCGACTCACGTGGGGTCGGACCGCTAGCCGTGTGCGGGTCCAGGATCGAGTCACCTGCAGACATGCAGTAGTTCAAAAGACCCCGACTGGCGCCTCCCCGAGGCTCCCGCCCTTGAGGATCGGACGGGCACAGCAGCGACGGCAGAATCACGTTGAATTGCGGCCGGTTGTGCCACGGGGGACGCTGCTCTTCTTCAATCTTCTGATACAAAGCAGCCTGATCCATGAAAGGCATGATCATGGCGAAGCCGCTGATTCGGTTGCGCTGAGCCTTCGGTTTGCCCCAGCGCTTGCCCGAACCACCCATCATTGGGGGAAACATCTTGTGGACGTCATGGTAGTTGTGCATGGCCAAGGCGAGCTGCTTCAGGTTGTTGCGGCATTGTGTCCTTCGAGCCGCTTCCCGCGCCTGCTGAACGGCCGGAAGCAACAGCGCCACAAGGACGGCAATGATCGCAATCACGACCAGCAGCTCGATCAAGGTGAAACCAGAGCGTCTTCTCATCTCTAACCCTCCAACGAAATACCAACGATGAAACGATCAGACGTGCCGCCGAGGAGTTTCAGAGCCAGCGAACCCCGGGACGGGTCGCTGGCCCGTACCCAACGAGCACCTAGTCCAAGACAGGCGATAATCACAACCGGTACACACCCTCAACGCCTGCCTAGCATCAGGAAACGGACCTCAGGCGGCTGCGCTCGGCCAAAGCACCGGGCTTGGGACCTCAAGAGCCAAGCAGGGTGGGAAAGGCGCAGAAACAGGTGGCCCGCACCTCACATCGCAGCGCCATAGCCACAACACCACGACTGCTGGGTGGGTAGCAGTCGATAGGATGGTGGCCCAGGCTCACACGCTACTGTAATCGGCCAGATGCCCCATTGCAAGCAACCGAAGTCAATTTAAGCGCCTTTGCGTAGAGGCTTGGCTAGCCGTTGCAGTTTCGGCATCGGTGCCACCAAGCACGGCAAGACAAGCTCAGAACGTTCTCCGCAGCCCGTTCTCAAGGGGTCTGCGGTCAATGTTGCAGCACAGAGTCGAGCGTGGCACCACCGCGTGCGCGCCGAAAAACGCGACGGTTGGTGTGAGCCGAACGACCACTCTCGGCTGGCGGCTGTCCTTTGCATAGCGGGCGAAAACAAGAAGGTGGCGGATCAGGGATAGCCGTACATAGGCGGTCTGCGTACACGTCTCTCGGCCCCGGCTTGTGTCATTTTCGCTCCCACTGGCTTGACCCGCTCTAGCCCGCAACGTTAGACTATGACAACTGCTAATGCTGTTCTTGGCAAGTCATTAGCATTACTTAGCTGTCTGCCTGTTCCACATGCGGGCGGACGCTAGTTCGGGCGGGCCGGCCGTCTGGGCGCTAAAAGGCGTTGAGACGCCAGCCGGGTCTCGCTGTGTGAGTCCCAGATGCGGATTTCCGAGAAGCCGAGTTGACACACTGACGGATAAAGCGACCCGACCATGTACCTCCGGAGCGTGGAAATTTTTTGTGACGTCGCTGCTCGCCGCAGCTTTTCCAAGGCAGCGGAAGAGCACGGTGTGTCGCAGCCGGCCGTCAGTCAGGCCATTCACCAGTTGGAGGCTCGGTTGGGGGTCCAATTGATTGACCGTTCGAAACGGCCGTTGGAGCTGACGCCAGCCGGCGAGCTCTACTACGAAGGCTGCCGGCGGCTGTTGGCCGACTTCCGAGAGCTGGAGGACCGCGTCCGGCAGCTGGGGCACCGAGTGGCTGGGCGGGTGCGGATCGCCGCGATCTACTCGGTTGGTTTGTTGCAAATGCACGTCCACGTGCGTCGGTGCCGCGAGTTGTATCCGGACGTCGAGCTGTCGCTGGAGTACCTCCACCCGGACGAAGTGTACCAACGGGTGCTCAGCGACGCGGCCGACTTGGGGCTGGTCTCGTTTCCCCAAGGCGGCACCGACGTGGCCGTGATCCCGTGGCGAAACGAGCCGATGGTGTTGGTGGTTTGGCCCGAGCATCCGCTGGCGAGTCGGTCCGTGGTCTCGGTCCACGAGATCGACGGGCAACCGTTCGTGACGTTCACGTACGACCTGAAAATCCGAAAACGAATCGGCACTTGGCTGCGACGGTCCAAAGTGTCGGTTCGGATCGTGCATGAGTTCGACAGCATCGAGTACATCAAGCGGGCAGTGGAGATTGGAGCGGGCATCACCATCCTGCCGCTCCCGACGCTTCGACGGGAGCTGGAAAGCGGCACCTTGGTGGCCATTCCCTTCAGCGACGTCGAGTGGTACCGGCCGTTGGGAATCATTCACAAACGTCGGCAGTCCTTGACGACTCCCTGTCGCAAGTTTGTCGAACTGCTTCTGGAATCGGAGCGGGACGAAGGGGTGACGGAGGACCGCGAGCTGACTGGTGTCCGTTAGGCCCGCTCGCGGCTGGATCACCCCACCGGTCGGCTCCCTCCAAAGCAGCAACGTTCCCTTTGCCCGACGGCGGTAGAAGAGCGTGGCGTGGTCTGGCAGGAGGACCCGTCGCGCAGCGCAAGCTCGCGGAAAATCGGAACAGGCAAAGAAATCCAAGACCGCCATTGTGGAAGGCGGAGGCGAGAATGAGCAGGCAGATGGTAGACGGGAACGCGTTCGGATGCAGTCTTCCACGAGCCCAGGGGCTCTACGACCCGCGGTTCGAGCATGACAACTGTGGCGTCGGATTCGTCGCTCACATCAAGGGCCAGCGGTCACGGCAGATCATCGACGACGCGCTTCGCATTTTGGTGCACATGGAGCACCGCGGAGCTTGCGGGGCCGAGCCGAACACGGGAGACGGCGCAGGCATCTTGACCGCTTTGCCGCACGAGTTCTTGCAGAAGGTGGCCCGGGACGACCTGAAAGTCTCGTTGCCGGAACCTGGCCTGTACGGCGTCGGCAACGTGTTCCTGCCGACCGATCCGGAAGAGCGGCGGATGTGCAAGGAGGAAGTCAATCGCATCATCCGCGAGCAGGGGCAGCGACTGCTCGGCTGGCGCCCGGTGCCGACCGACGCGGACGCAGCCGACGTGGGTCCCACGGCAAGAGCGTCGGAGCCCGTCATCGAACAGCTCTTCATCGCCGCGGCCGACGGCTTGGACCAAGAGGCGCTCGAGCGTCAGCTATTCGTCATTCGAAAAGTGGCCAGCCACCGACTGCGAGGCAGCAACCTGAAACAGGCCCTGATGTTCTACGTGTGCACGCTCTCGACCAAAGTCATCGTCTACAAGGGCATGCTGACGGCCTCGCAACTGCAGCCGTACTACCTCGACCTGCAGGACCCGGACTACGCCAGCCACTTGGCCATGGTCCATTCGCGATTCTCGACCAACACCTTCCCCAGCTGGGACCGGGCTCAGCCGAACCGCTTCATGTGTCACAACGGCGAGATCAACACCCTGCGCGGCAACATCAACTGGATGTTCGCTCGGCAAGGGGTGATGAAAAGCCGACTGTTCGGGGACGATCTGAAAAAGCTGTTCCCGATCATCGAGCCCCACTGTTCCGACTCGGGCAATTTCGACAACGCCTTGGAGTTTCTCTACCACTGCGGTCGGACGCTGCAGGAGGTCATCATGATGATGATCCCCGAGGCGTGGCAGAACCACCCAACCATGCCCGAGGACAAGCGGGCCTTCTACGAGTACTTCTCGGCACTGCAGGAGCCGTGGGACGGTCCGGCGTCGATCTCATTCACCGACGGCCACTACATCGGCGCGGTCTTGGACCGTAACGGTCTGCGTCCGAGCCGGTACTACGTCACCCACGACGACCGGGTCATCATGGCCAGCGAGGTGGGCGTGCTCGACGTCGACCCGGCCAACGTCAAGATCAAAGGACGTTTGCAGCCCGGCCGCATGTTCTTGGTCGACTTCGAGCAGGGGCGCCTGGTGCCCGACGAAGAGCTGAAGCACGACGTCGCCAACCGTCGGCCTTACAAGCGGTGGCTCGAGAAGCAGCGACTGGAGCTGAAGGAGATTCCTCGTGCGCCGGTTCCCCCGCGTCACGACACGCAGTCGCTGCTGAAGAAACTGAAGGCCTTCGGCTACTCGACCGAGACCTTCCAGTTCATGCTGATTCCGTTATTGCATCAGAAGAAAGATCCCATCCATTCCATGGGCGAAGACGCGGCTCTGGCCTGCCTCAGCCAGAAGCCGAGGCTGGTCTACGACTACTTCAAACAGCTTTTTGCCCAGGTGACCAACCCGGCCATCGACTCGATCCGCGAAGAAGTGGTCATGTCGTTGGAGTGCTACATCGGGCCGGAAGGGAACCTGCTGGAGACGACAGAAAAACAGTGCCACCGGCTGCTGGTCCCGCACCCGATCCTGACCAATGAAGAGCTGGCGGCGCTGAAGCACATGGACTACCGCGGCTGGCGCTCCAAGACCATCGACATCACCTACCCGCGTGACGACGGTGCCGGCGGGCTGGTCTCCGCGCTGGACCGCATCTGCCAGGAAGCCGAGCAGGCCATCGAGGACGGCTACTCGCTGGTCATCCTGTCGGACCGCGCGTTGGACCACGACCGCGTCGCCGTCAGCTCGTTGCTGGCCTGCGGCGCCGTCCATCATCACTTGGTGCGGAAGGAGCTGCGGACGCGCATTGGGATTGTGATTGAGTCGGGTGAGGCTCGCGAGGTCCACCACCACTGCCTGTTGGTCGGGTACGGGGCGGACGCCATCAACCCGTACTTGGCGTTTGAGGCTTTGTCGCAAGCTCGCGAAGACGGGTTGCTGGACGAAAGCTGGACCGACGAAAAAATCGTGGCCCGGTACCGGTTGGGCGTGGCCAAGGGCATGCTGAAGGTCATGGCCAAAATGGGCATTTCGACGCTGCAAAGCTACAAAGGGGCCCAAATTTTCGAGGCAGTGGGTTTGAGTCAGGAGGTGATCGACCGGTGTTTCGCCGGAACGACGTCGCGGCTGAAAGGAGTCGGGTTCGACGTGTTGGCCGAAGAGGCGTTCCGGCGGCACCAGATCGGTTACCCGGACCGCGGCGAGCCGATTGCGGACGGACTGCCGAACTACGGACTGGTTCATTGGCGGCGAAAGGGCGAGGTGCGGGGCTGGAATCCGTACACGATTGCCCATCTGCGTCAGGCGGCCCGCACGGGAGCGCGAGAGGCGTACCACGAGTTCGCTCGAAGTGTCGACGAAGCGAACCGGCTGGGCACGATTCGTGGACTGCTGAAATTCAAGAAACGGGACCCCGTTCCGCTGGAAGAGGTGGAACCGGTCGAGGAAATCGTGAAGCGGTTCTGCACCGGCGCGATGAGCTTCGGTTCGATCTCGGCCGAGGCCCATGAAACGTTGGCCATTGCCATGAACCGGTTGGGCGGTCGAAGCAACACGGGCGAAGGCGGCGAAGATTACAGGCGCTTCAAACCGCTGCCGAACGGCGATTCCAAGCGGTCGGCCATCAAGCAGGTCGCTTCGGGACGCTTCGGCGTCACCGCCTACTACTTGACCAACGCCGACGAGATTCAGATCAAGATCGCTCAGGGAGCGAAGCCGGGCGAAGGCGGTGAGCTGCCCGGTCGGAAGGTCGATCGAATCATCGCTGCCACGCGTCACTCCACGCCGGGCGTCGGTCTGATCAGTCCGCCTCCGCACCACGACATTTACTCGATCGAGGACTTGGCTCAACTGATCTTCGACCTGAAAAACTCGAATCCGGGAGCCCGGATCAGCGTCAAGCTGGTTTCGGAAATCGGCGTCGGCACGATTGCGGCGGGCGTGGCCAAAGGGCATGCCGACAACATTCTGATTTCCGGCGACGGCGGAGGCACCGGGGCTTCGCCGTTGACGAGCATCAAGCACGCCGGTTTGCCGTGGGAGCTGGGCATTGCTGAAACGCACCAGACGCTCGTCATGAATGACCTGCGCAGCCGCGTGCGCCTGCAGGTCGACGGCGGGCTGAAGTCGGGGCGCGAGGTGGTCATCGCGACGCTGTTGGGCGCCGAGGAGTACGGTTTCTCGACCGCCCCGCTGATCGCCATGGGCTGCATCATGATGCGAAAGTGCCACCTCAACACGTGCCCGGCCGGCATCGCGACTCAAAACCCCGAGCTGCGTCGGCGTTTCGCAGGAGCCCCGGAGCACGTCATGAACTACTTCGTCCTTCTGGCCGAAGAGGTTCGTCAACTGATGGCTCAATTGGGCTTCCGGACCATCGACGAAATGGTGGGCCGCGTCGACGTGCTCGACGTCGAGGACTTGACCAGCCACTGGAAGGCGAAGGGCCTGGACCTGACTCCGCTCCTCACACCCGCTCCCAAACCGCACCCACGCGTGCAAGTGTACTGCTGCCGCGAGCAGGACCACGGCATTGACCGGGTCATGGACCGAACGGTTCTGATTCCCCGGTGTCAGCCCGCATTGGAGCGGCAGGAGCCGGTCCGGCTGGAGCTGAAGATTCAAAACACCGACCGAACCGTCGGCACCATGCTCAGCCACAAGATTGTGGACCGGTGGGGCCCCGAGGGGCTGCCGGACGACACGATTCACATCAAGTTCCGTGGTTCGGCCGGGCAGAGCTTTGGAGCGTGGTTGGCTCACGGCGTGACGTTGGAATTGGAAGGCGACGCCAACGACTACGTCGGCAAAGGACTGTCCGGCGGACGAATCATTGTGTACCCGCCGAAGGAGTCGACGTTCCGGCCGGAGGAACAAATCATTGTCGGCAACGTGGTCTTGTACGGGGCGACGGCGGGCGAGGCTTTCTTCCGTGGAGTGGCCGCCGAACGGTTCTGCGTGAGGAACTCCGGCGCTCGAACAGTCGTCGAGGGCGTCGGCGACCACGGCTGCGAGTACATGACCGGCGGACGGGCGGTCATCTTGGGTCCGACCGGCCGAAACTTCGCCGCCGGCATGTCGGGCGGAATCGCCTACGTCTACGACCCCAACGACGTCTTCCCAATCAACTGCAACTTGGAAATGGTGGAGCTGGAACGGCTGGAGGACGAAGCGGAAATCGCCGAGGTGCGCGAGCTGATTGAAAAGCACCACTGCTTTACCGGCTCGACGGTCGCCGCGGCCATTCTGAGCAACTGGCAGAACGAGGTGTCGAAGTTCGTCAAGGTCATGCCGATTGAGTACAAGCGAGCGCTGGCCGAGCTGGCGGCGGAACAGCAGCAACAGTCTCGCGACGCGGGCGAGCCGGCCGGCGTGCACTGACGGCACGGGACGCCGGACGGCTCAAGCCGACGAGCGCGGACGGGCCGGAACCGGCGGACGGGCTTCCGTCTCGAACCCGCCAGCCGGCGGCCAGCCGCTCCAGCCGGACCTCGGTCCAGAACCAAACCGAAGACGCCACCGTGTTGCCTTGACGGACCGCTGCCGACCGGGAGCGGGCGAAGGCGCGACGACGGCCCTTCCTGTAAGCGTCAACGCGGACAGGCCACGCGGGCAGAGCAGCCCGTCGACCAGCGGAACGGCACGCGAGAGGTTCCATTCTGGCCCGCCGGGCGCGCAAGCTCCGGCAGCGGCCTGGGCGGCTCGTCGCGCGGCGTCGACACAACCGACTCCTGTTTTCCTCTTCGCTTTCAGAAGGGGCATTCAAACAATGGGCAAGCCAACTGGTTTTCTGGAGTACAAGCGGCAAACCCCGTCTTACCGCGACCCGTTGGAGCGCATTCACGACTGGAACGAGTTCCAGCAGCCGGCCCCCGAGTCGTTGCTGCACGAGCAAGGGGCCCGCTGCATGGACTGTGGTGTTCCTTTCTGTCACTCGGGCATGCTACTGGCCGGCATGACCTCGGGCTGTCCGCTGAACAACCTGATTCCCGAGTGGAACGACCTCGTGTACCGGGGTCGCTGGAAAGACGCGCTGGAACGGCTGCACCTGACGAACAACTTCCCCGAGTTCACCGGTCGAGTCTGTCCGGCTCCTTGTGAAGGCTCCTGTGTTCTGGGCATTACCGACCCGCCGGTCACAATCAAGCTAATCGAGCAGACAATCATTGACCGCGGGTTCGAGGAAGGCTGGGTTGAGCCGGTCGTTCCGAAGAAGCGAACGGGCAAGAAGGTGGCCGTGGTCGGCTCCGGACCGGCCGGGCTGGCCTGCGCGGACCAGCTGAACAGCGTCGGCCATTGGGTGACCGTTTACGAGCGGTCGGACCGCGTCGGCGGGCTGCTCATGTACGGCATTCCGAACATGAAGCTGGACAAGTCGGTCGTGCAGCGGCGCGTGCAGCTGCTGGCCGACGCCGGTGTCCGGTTCGTCACGAACACCGAGGTCGGCAAAGACCTTCCCGCCCGTCAGTTGTTGGACGAGTACGACGCCGTCGTGTTGTGTGTCGGAGCGGGTCGGCCGCGAGACTTGCGAGTGCCCGGCCGCGAGCTGAAGGGCATTCACTTCGCAATGGAATTTCTGACCAAGAACACCAAGAGCCTGCTCGACTCGAAACTGCAGGACGGCCAATTCATCAGTGCGAAGGGCAAGCACGTGGTCGTCATCGGCGGCGGCGACACCGGCACGGACTGCATTGCCACGGCCGTGCGGCACGGCTGTGCCAGCGTGGTCAACTTCGAAATTGTTCCGAAGCCGCCGGAGCAGCGAGCACCGAGCAACCCGTGGCCGCAGTGGCCGCGCATTTTCCGCCGCGACTACGGCCACGTCGAAGCCGAAGCAGTGTTCGGAAAAGACCCGCGTGAGTACTGCGTCGAGACGCTGGAGTTCCTGGGCGACGAGAACGGGCACGTCCGGGCGGTCCGAGTTTGTCAGGTCGACTGGAGCAAGCCCACGCCGGACGGCCCCCCCTTCAGTCGCGTTCCCGGAACCGAACGCGTCGTCCCGGCCGACCTGGTGCTGCTGGCCATGGGCTTCCTCGGACCCGAGCAGACGCTGGCCGAGCAACTGGGCTTGGAGACCGACGCCCGTTCAAACTTCAAGGCCGAGTACGGCAAGTACGCGACCAACATTGAAAAGGTCTTCGCTGCCGGCGACTGCCGCCGTGGCCAAAGCCTGGTGGTGTGGGCCATTAACGAAGGTCGCGAAGCGGCCCGAGAAGTCGACCGGTTCTTAATGGGTGAAACCGAGCTGCCGTAGGGCTCGCCTTGGCCGAGCCAGCAAGCAAGCCGTTGTTGAGGCCTTCGGCCGAGAGCACGCTCCGGTTCCCCCGGGGCTTGCTTCGCGTGTCGTAGGTCGCGGGTCAGGCCCTGCAGGTACGCCGGTCAGCCGGTCGCCCTCTCGACGCCGACGGGCCGCCAGCCGGAAAGCCCAACGCATTCGGTTGTGGCCAACGGCCGCGTCGGGCTACAGCTTCAGCAGCTCCAGCTCTCGGTCGACCTGCCCGTCGCCGTCCAGGTCTTCGCGAATGAGGACCGTTCGCGTTTTCGGGTCCGCCCACAGCACGCGCACCCCGCGGCCGTCGACCGGCTGCAACCACGGGCGACGAGACAGCTCACGCCAAAGCCGCTCGGCGGCGGGAGCGTCCAGGGTGACCCGACCTTGGTCGGCCCGAGCGGCAACCAGCCTGGCCACGCCGAACCCCACAGCCCCGGCCAGCAACGCAGCGAACAACGCCCACCAGGCCGGCGAGCCGCCCGAGCCGCCGCGCGTGGCAGCCGCCACCTCGGTCAAGTCGACGGGCTCCCAAGCCGGACCGCCGGTCCAGGCGGCCGTTCCCGTCGGTTGGTCGAACTCGTCTTCGGACGCCGGCCTGTCGACCGTTTCCGCGTCGTCTTCCAACACCGCGGCAGCCGCTTCCGCCTCCTTGGCCTCTTCGCGAGCCACCAGTTCGCTCAAAGCCTGCTGCGCCTCGACCGCGTGCTCTTCCGGCACGCACAGCGCGAACCAGGTCAACCACAGGCCGGCCATGGCGTCGAAGCAGCTCTGCTCGACAATCCGCGTGGGCACGTCAAGCTGTGCCGCCAGCTCGCTTTCGAAAAAGCCCGCCTCGGCTGCGTACTTGAACCGAGCAATGGACACGAAGCGACGGTGGTCGCCGGTGTCGGCGCCCGGCTCCAAAGCTGGGCCGCCGACCTCGGGCTCCCTTCGCACCGTTTCGTCCGCCGTTCGGTCCAGCCACTCGTGACCGCAGGCAGGACACTTCATGGCTCTGGCCTCCAATTACGGGGACCACCGCTTTCAGACGCCGGCCGCTTGACGTCGCAACGCTTCCGTGCAGCCGGGCACCTCCGTCCCTCTGCAACTGCGTGTCGGCACGAGCCGGTCGCAGCCGAGCGACGCAAACGCGACACGCCCGCACGCCGGCCGTTGCCCTGCCAGCCTGTGCCGGCCTCCGCGCTTGGCGTGCCTTTCCTGCAGCCATCTTAGCCGCCGAGAGAACGGCAACCAACGGGGCGGGACGCCGAAAAACCGTCCGCTGGGCCGAAAGCCAGAGCGTCGCTAGGGCAGACTCCGCGTCACTACGGCGACCAGAACAGCCACACGCCGGGCGGACGAACGGCGGTCGGCGAGCCGACCGACCCCGACTGCTGAGCGGCCGACGCGGCCGTCGGGCGGCCAGTCGGAGCACCTTCGGCGGGGCCAGGGACGGGCGACGCCTGGGCGAACGGGAACGACCGTGGCTGCTCCGTCCAAAAGGCCGAACGACGCACGGCCGAAGGGCTACGCGCCGTAGGGCCCACGGGCTGACCGAAAGGACGGCCCCGCTCCGACTCGGGCGGCGTTTCCAGGTGCGGCAACACGGCGTTGGGCGGCTCGGGCTGAGCTTCAGGGGCGGTCGGTCGAGGCGGACGGTCGGCCGAGCTTCCGTCGTTCGAGGGCACCGGAAGCGGCTCGGGCAGCGCGTCGTCGGCGGCCGGCGGAGCGGGAACCGGCGGGGTGGGAACCGGCCGGGCGGGCTGGAGCGGCGTTGGAGCAGCCGGCGAGCTTTGTCGTCGCCTCGCGCGGGCCCCTGCGGCCGTGTCGGGAGCCGACTGGACGGACTCGGGCACGGGAGCCGGCGGCGGAGCGGAAGTCGAGGGCCGCGACGAGGTCGACGGGCCCGGTGCCGTCTGCCCGGGCGAGGACTCCGGCGCGGGCGGCGGCGTCTCCGGCGGAAGCGGCTGCGGCAGGCCGTCGGGCTGTTGGGGCGCGGACGCAAGCGACCGGAAAGAGCGTTCGTCCGCCTGCCACTCGGGAACCGCCCGAGCGTCGAAAAATCCCAGCGGTGGCCGCGTCCGGCGGTTGTCAATCCAACTGTGGTACTTGAAGCAGTTGTCCGGCACGTACGCCCGGTTGCTCTGCTCTTCGACGAAGAAGGCCGGTGCTCCCAGCGTGTTGTAGTCGGCCCAAAAACGCACAAACCCCGAGCGCCGGTTGAACTGGCAACCGGTGAGCGAAAAAAGGACGGCCAGGACGAACAGTCTGTGGCGAAGCATGCTCCGAGCCAAATTCGCAAGAGGCGGCGGTCGAGCTTGTGGGCCGTCCAGTCGGGACGCCCGAAAACTCGGCGCAGACCGTCCGGCCCCTTCTCTTGTTAAAATCGGCACAACCCGCTCAGCTTCTTGAGCCGCGCGGCTTCAGCCAGGCCGGCCGGGCGGGAACGCCGAACACCTGCAGGCAGCTCACGCGGCCGGGCCGTTGGTTTCAAAAACCAAAGACAATGCGGTACAGTCGAGGTGGCTGGGGGCTCGCAGCTGCGCGAGCGGCGGGCGTCGTCCGGCGGGTGGCCGGCCGAGCGGGTCGGTCGCGCAGACGGGCTGGGAAAGGGCGACGCGGTGGACGCGCCGCGCGGACGGGAGGTGGGAAGGGCGGTAGTGGGCGGAAGCGGGGCCGGAGCGCGGGGGCCGGCGGGTGCAGGT
>CAYSAG010000127.1:0-13652 GCA_964428935.1 uncultured Planctomycetaceae bacterium
TTCGGAATTCGGGGTTCGAGACGCGAGGGACCGCGTCCCTCCGGAGGGCCACGCTCTGTCGTGGCCGCGGTTCGTTCGGAATTCGGGGTTCGGGACGCGAGACGCGGTCCAGGCCGCAGCGGCTCACCAGCGCGTGTCGCTGGACGGCGGCTGGCTGGGAGGCACCGCCGGGTCGACGAACGTCCGCAACCACAGCTCCAGGCAAAGCAACGCCCACAACCGCGGACTGTGGTCGTCCACGCCCACCAGGTGCTCGTCGACCAGCCGACGCACGGCTTCTTCACGGAAAAAGCCTCTCTGCACGGCTCGTGGGCTGAGGACCACGTCGAGCAAGAGCGGCCGCAGCTCTTGCCGGAACCAGTGGTCCAGTGGCACGCCGAAGCCCATTTTGCGACGGCGCCGGACCGCTCGCGGAACCAGCTCGCGGAACGCCTCGACCAAAACCCGCTTGCCCCGGCCCCAGCGCAGCTTCAGCTCTGGCGGCATTCGGTCGGCCAGCTCGACCACCTGGTGGTCCAAGAACGGACTTCGGCACTCCAGTCCGTGAGCCATGGTGGCCACGTCGACCTTGGTCAGCAGGTCGCAGGGAAGGTAGGTCAGTTGGTCGGCCAACAGGGTTCGAGTCACGGGGTCGCCGGCGCACCGAGCGAAGTTCTGAAGCAAGAAGTCCGCTGCCTCTTGCCCGTCCAGTTCCGCCGCCAGTTCGGCCGAGTAGAGTTGTTGCCGTTGCTCGTCGTCGAAAATGCTCATCCACTGGTAGTAGCGTCGCTCGGTCGGAAGCGGCAACGCTTTCAGGAACCGCCGCACGCGGCGCCGCCAGGTCTTTTTGCGCGGCGAGCTGGTCAGCTGCGACAGCAGTCGCGACGAGGCCAGCCGGGCAAAGTCCAGCGGCAGCCGTTTCAGCCGCTCGGACAACTGCACGGCCGCGTAACGCTCGTAGCCGGCAAACAGTTCGTCGCCCCCGTCTCCCGAAAGAACCACCTTCACGTGCTGACGAGTCAGCTCGGCCAGCAGCAACGTCGGAATGGCCGAACTGTCGGCGTACGGTTCGTCGTAGTGCCAGACGAGCCGCGGCAGAATGAGCACCGCGTTAGGCTCCACCAGCTGCTCGTGGTGGTCCGTGCCCAGAAACCGGGCGACCTGTCGCGCGTAGCGCCGCTCGTCGAACTCACGGACCGGAAACCCAATGGAAAACGTTTTGACCGGTTCGCCGCACAAACGCTGCATGAGTCCGACGACGACGGTCGAGTCCACGCCGCCGGACAGAAACGCTCCCAGTGGAACGTCGCTTCGCAGCCGCAGCCGGACGGCCTCCGTCAGCTCGTGGCGCAGCCGCTCCAGCCAGTCGTCCGGACGAAGCGTTCGTCGAAGCCAACGGGTGGACTCGCCGCTGCGCCCGACCGCCTGGCCTCGACCGTCCCCTTCCGACTCGACGGCCACCCCGTCCACTCCCGGCGGCGACCAGTAACGCTCGACGCGCAACCGACCGCCCTCAAACACCGCGCGGTGAGCTGGCGACAGCTTCCGGCACGCTTCGAAAATGCAGTGCGGGTGCGGCACGTACTGGTAGGCCAAGTACAGGTCCAACGCCGTCCAGGACAGACGCCGGTCGAAGCCGGGAACCTGCAGCAAGGCTTTCAGCTCGCTGGCGAACACGACGCGTCCGGGCTGGTGCCAGTAGAACAGAGGCTTCTGGCCCAGCCGGTCGCGAGCCAGCAGCAGGCGCTTGCGCCGGTCGTCCCACACGGCAAAGGCAAACATGCCCCGCAAGCGGTGCACACAGTCGGCGCCCCGCTCTTCGTAAAGGTGGACGACCACTTCGGCGTCGCTCCGCGTCACGAACCGGTGTCCTCGCTGCAGCAGCTCCTGACGCAACTCCCGGTAGTTGTAAACCTCGCCGTTGAGCACCAGCCAAACGGTTCGGTCTTCGTTGGGAAGCGGTTGGTGTCCGCCGACCACGTCAATGATGGACAGTCGACGGTGTCCGAGCACGGCGGCTGGCGCCGGCGGCGAGCTGGAGCGACCGACTTCGCACTCAGCCGCCGCGCTGCCAGACGGCCCGGTCCGGCTCGACGGCCTTCGCCTCAGCTCGGCCTCGTCCGCGCCGACCGTCGAAACGTAAAGGCCCCAGTCGTCCGGGCCACGGTGCGACAACACGGCCAGCATGCGTCGCACCGTCTCGGGCGCAACCGGCTCCGCCTCGTTCGTCCAGGCTGCTCCAGCAATTCCACACATGGACCCTGCCTTGCAAAGCGGTCCAAGTCGCCGCACACTGGGAATTCCTCGACGCGGCGTTTCCACCGGGGGCCGCCGCGGCCGCACGAATCTTGACCGAACCCAGCAGTCGTCGCAAGAGCCTTCTTTCGGACGGGGGGAGCCTTCCCATGCAACGAGTCAGCTCAAACGGCACGTCGACGCAACGGAGAACGTTCTGGTTCGCGCTGGTGGGGGTGCTTCTGCTGACCGGCCTTTTCGGTTGGCCGTTCCGAGCGGTTTGCAGCGACGACCACAGGCCAACCGAACCCGGACCGCGGGGCGCGTCCCAGCCACCCAACATTGTCTTCCTGCTCGCCGACGACTTGGGCTGGTCCGACACCACCCCGTACGGCAGCACGTTTTACGAAACGCCGAACATCGAGCGGCTGGCTCGTCAAGGCATTCGCTTCACCAACGCGTACTCGGCCAGCCCGCTTTGCTCGCCCACCCGAGCCAGCATTTTGACCGGCCAGTACCCGGGACGTTTGCGGTTCACGACACCGTCTGGGCATGTGCCGCGGGTCGTGCTGGACCCGAAGGTTCCCGACCGGGCCTCGCCGAACTACCACGTGACGGTGCCTCAAACGCGAACGCGACTGCCGAACGAGTACGTCACGTACGCCGAGGTGCTGAAGCAGGCCGGCTACCGGACGGCGTTCCTGGGCAAGTGGCACTTGGGACGCGCTCCGTACTTGCCCGAGAACCAGGGGTTCGACGTCGTCGTTGGAGGGCGACACCACCCCGGACCGCCCGGCGGCTACTTCGCTCCCTGGCCCTGCGACACTCTGCCCCAAGCCCCGCCGGGCTCACACATCGACGACGTCATTACAACCGAGGCCATTCGGTTCATGGAAGAAAACCGCGACCACCCCTTCCTGCTCAACCTCTGGTTCTACTCCGTCCACGCTCCCTTCCAAGCCAAGGCCGAGTTGGTCGAGAAGTACCGGCGCAAGGCCAAGGCCCTCGGACCAGGCCGACAGCGCAACCCGGTCATGGGAGCCATGATTGAAACCCTGGACGACAACGTCGGCCGCGTTCTGGACGCCCTTCACCGTTTGGGGCTGGAACAGCGCACGTTGGTCATTTTCACGTCGGACAACGGCGGCAACCGGTACAACTACGTGGAGGGAACCGTCGTGACAGACAACTGGCCGCTGCGCTCCGGGAAGGGCAGCATTTACGAGGGCGGACACCGCGTGCCGCTAATCATTTCGTGGCCGGGGACGCTGGCCGCCGGCCGTGTGTGCGACGTGGTCGTTTCGTCGGTCGACTACTTCCCCACCTTACTGGACGTGGTCGGTCTGGAGAGGCCCCAACAGCAGGTCTGCGACGGTGTCAGCCTGTGGCCGCTGCTGCAGGCGTTGAAAGTCGGACAGCCCGAAGGGGCCCTGGCGGAAGCTCGAAAGCCCTACGACGCGCGGCCCGTCTTCTGCCACTTTCCCCACTTGCCCGTCGCCACCGGCTCGTTGCCGGCCACGTCGGTCCGTCTGGGGCCGTGGAAGCTGATTCGGTTCTACGGAGACGGGTGCGTCGAGAACGCCGTCACCGTGCCGACGGCCGACCAGAAGTTGAAACAGGCCGAGCGGGGAGACGTCGGGCGAGCGCACGCGAAGGCCCGGGGTGGCCGTCGTGGCCAGACCACCGGTCAGGCGGCTCCAGAAAAAACCACCTGCAACCGGCAGGACCGCCTGGTTCTGTTCAACCTGCAGCAAGACATTGGGGAAAGGAAGAATTTGGCGGCAGCCGAGCCGGAGCGGACGGCGACGCTGAACCAGCTGCTCGAACAGCACCTGGCCGACACCCAGTGTCTGGTGCCGCTGCCCAACCCCAACTACCGCCCCTCGGCTCTTGGTTGGGTCGGCAACAAGGACGCGAAAGTTTCGCGGGCCGAAGGAGTCATGCGGGTCGAGTCGACGGGCAACGACCCGTGGATGGCCACCGACTTCTTCTCGCCAGCCAAAGGACGAATCACCGTCCGGTTCCGAATGCGGGCCAGCGTCGACGCTCGCGGTGCCGTCTACTACGCCACGCAGAAGGAGGGGCGCTTCGCCCGGCAGCGAATGCGGACGTTCCACGTCCCCGGCGACGGACAGTGGCACGAGGTGGAGGTCGAGTTCCAAACAGACAGCCGCTTGACCCGGCTTCGCATTGACCCGGCGAACCGGCCGGGCGTGTTCGAGTTCTCAGACATTTGGCTGATTGGGTGGTCGGAAACCGAGCCAGGGCGAGGCAAGAACTTGCACTACTGGGAGTTTTGACAAGCGTGCCGGCCACCCACAAGGGGTGCCCCTACGGTTGGCCGTGGATTCGGAATTCGGGATTCGGGACGCGGGAGGCGGGCGCGAGGGACCGCGTTCCTCTGGCGGGTGGCCGTGTGTCGTCAAACAGACGTCAGGCAGTCGTCACTTTGAGGTCACTTGGGGGAAGCGGGCCCAGCCAGGCCAGCTGGGTTGGGTGCTGTAACGCTTGCGCTGCCAACGAGTTACGCCTCGTTCGCTTACGTGTCGCCGAAACGGCACGAAATCTGCAAATTTTGCCGGCTCAGTACGACATGCGTCGCAAACGGCTCACCACAGGACCGGCCGGGCTGACGAGGCGGGGCTGGCGGGCCGTTTGCCACCAACAGTCCCTTTGTCGGCAAAGGAATTCAGGAGGGAGGCAGACCAATGAAGAAGTCACTGCTGCTCGCGGCGGCCGTCGGTGCCCTGGCCTTGTTCGGTTCTCCGCAGGTCAGCCGAGCCGACCACCACGGTCACCACCACGCGGGCCACGTTTGGGAGCACGGTCACCTCGGCTACGGCTTCCGCTACGACTTGGGCTACCACCACCGCTACAGCCACCACTACTACGGCTTGGGACGCAGCTACTACCGCTACCGGGGCTTCAGCGTCTACACGCCCGGCTTCAGCTTGAGCATTGGAAGCGGCTACTACCACCACCCGGCGTTTCGCGGGCACCGCTACCGGTACCGGGGGTTCTGTTGTCCGTAGACGGGTTGGATTCAAACCGGCCGACACAGGCACGGGAAGGAGACGCTTAGCGAGGAATTCGCCGGCTGAGCCTCGCGGCGTCTCCTTCTTCTCGGTCTGTTCCTTCCTCCCTGCTGCGGCGGCCTTCGGTCATGCCCAGCTGCTTCATTTTCCGGTACAGGTTGGCTCGGTGCAGTCCCAGCAGCTTGGCCGCCTCGCTCATGTTCCCGCCCGCACGTTTGATGGCCCGCCGAATGTACTCCTGCTGGAACTGTCGAGTGGCCGCGGCCAAAGACAGGTCGGTGTCGCGTTCGGACGTCAGCAGGAAGCCCACGTCTTCGGCCTCGATTTGCGGGCCGGGTGACAAGAACGCAAACCGCTCCATGAGGTTTCGCAACTCGCGCACGTTGCCCGGCCACGCGTAATTTTGCAACCGCCGTTTCGCCTCGGCCGTCAGTTGCAGCGGCGGTCGTCCGGCTTGTTGAGCGAACTCGGCCAGAAAATGCTCCGCCAAAGGAATGATGTCTTCCGGTCTTTCGCGGAGCGGCGGCAATTCGAGCGCGACCACGTTCAGACGGTAGTACAAGTCCTCGCGGAACCGCCTCTCACGCACCGCCTTTTCCAAGTCGGTGTTCGTCGCGGCAATGACTCGCACGTCGACCGGAATCTCCTCGTTCCCCCCGACTCGGCTGACCACTTTCTGTTCGAGCACCCGCAGCAGTTTGGCCTGTCCGGCCAAGCTCATGTCGCCGATTTCGTCCAGGAACAACGTCCCGCCGTCGGCGACTTCGAACTTGCCCGGCCGCGTTTCCCGAGCGTCGGTAAACGCCCCTTTCTCGTAGCCGAACAGCTCGCTCTCCAGCAACGACTCGGTCAACGCGGCGCAGTTGACGGCGACGAACGGCCGGTCGGCTCGCGGTCCGCAGTAGTGCAAAGCCCGAGCCACGACCTCTTTGCCGGTCCCACTTTCCCCCAAAATCAGCACCGGCAGGTCGGTGGCCGCCAGCCGCTCGACCGTTTTCCGAATGGCCTGAATGGCCGCGCTTTGGCCAATCAGTTGCACGCCGGCCGCGGCCTGAGCGGTCAACTGCTGGTGGCTCCGCAGCAACCGTTCTCTTTCCCGGGTCGACTTCAGCGCTACCGAAGCCTGTTGCCCCAACAGCAGCAAGCACTCCTGGTCCTGCTCGGTGAACCGACCCTGCCGCTTGTTCAAAGCCTGAAAGGCTCCCAGCAACCGTCCCTCCGCGTCTCGCATGGGGACGCACAGAATCGTTCGCGTCCGGTAGCCGGTGCGCTGGTCGACGGAGCGGTCGAACTGCGGGTGCTGGTAAGCGTCGTCGACTCGCACCGGCCGACCGGTGTGAACCACTTGGCCGACAATGCCCGCGTCGTCCGGCAGACGCAGCGTCCCTCCTTCCACTCCCAGCGCCGGACAGGCCACCAGTTGCCGGTGCTCGCGGTCCCAAATGAAAATGCTGGCCCGTTCACACGACAGCAGCTCCGTTGCCCCTTCGGCAATCAACTGAAGCAGCTCCGGCGTCTTGCTGGCGGCCGGAAAACGAGCAACCACGTGGGAAAGCCGTCGGTAGAGCTCGGCCTGACTGGCCAGCCGGTCGCGCTGCTGCCGCTGGTGGACGCAGCAACTGAGCGTGTGAGCCAAGTGGCCGGCACGGACAACGTCGTCTGGGGAAAAACTGGTGCGGGCGAAAAGCAAGAGCTCCGAATGGCCTCGGGGACACGAGAGCGGAACCACGAGCAGCTCGCGATCCGAGCCGTCCGGCCGGCACAGTCCGACGGCCTCGCGGTCCAAGGCCTCGTTCAGCACCGGAACCGCCGGCAGGTCCACCGGACGGCGTCCCAGTTGTTCTCGCTCGACCCAGTCCGGCTCGGCCTGCCAAAGAGCCGCCCACGAGGCCGACAAAGCCGTGGCCAGCTCGGCCAACCACTGACGCCGGAGCACCTCCAGCGGCTCCTCGCCCAACCAGCTTCGCAACATTTGCTGGCACAGCCGCCACGTCTCCGCTCCAGCGTCCCGCTCCAACAACCCGCTCAGTTCAAACCACCGAACGCCCAACACCCTGTCCTTTTGCTGACGGCTTCCATTGGGTAAAGTGGTAAGACTTCAATTCGACTGCGTCGCTGGACCAGACCGACACGTCTCGGCCCTGCGCGACGATATCAGAATGACGCCGGGCGTTCAAATTTTGACAACGCGTTTTTGCAGAAAAGGGGACGGCCGCGAATGATTTGCAACAACGTCATTCTCAAAGTCAAGGACCCGTCCGACGTCGACGAAGTGAAGGCTTTGCTGGCCGAGCAGGGACGGCTGTCCAGACAGGAGCCGGGCTGCCTGCGGTTCGAGGTCTACCATTCCAAGAAGGACCCGCAGCTTTTCCTGCTGGTTGAACGTTGGGAGTCGGACGAGGCTCTCGACGCTCACCGGCAGGCCAAGGCCTACCAGGAGATTTACAAGCCGAAGGTGCTGCCAAAGGTCGAGCGGGACTCGCACGCGTGCGAGCTGGTCGAGTAGCCGTCACGCGAAGCCGTGCGTTTTCGCGAAGCGTTGTCGTCGGGCCCTGTCCGGCACGGACACGCTCGGCCACGCATGCCGGCCGGTCCGACGTTCGTCTTTCGGTCTGTCAGCCATGTCCGTGTCGGTCTTTGCGGTGTTCGTGTACGGGACTCTGAAGCGAGGTGAGTGTCGCTGCCGGCTTTGGCCGCGGCGGCCGCTTCAGGTCTCGGAAGCAACCGTGCGCGGCGCGTTGTACGACTTGGGACCTTACCCGGCTTTGGTGGACGGGCCGGACCGGGTGGCCGGCGAGCTGTGGACGTTTCGGCCCGAAGACGTGCAGCCGGTCTTGCAGCGGCTGGACCAAGTCGAGGGCTTTTACCCGGGAGCCAAGAGGAACTTGTACGAACGGCGGGTGGTCGAGTGTCAGACGGACGACGGTCGGCACACGCCAGCGTACTGCTACTTCTTGGCCGACCGACGGCTGTTGGTCGGGCGTCGTCGGGTCTCACCCGGGCGGGACGGCGTGGTGCGGTGGTCCGGCCGGGACGGCGCAGGCCAGCGGGACTGAGCCGCTCTCGTGGCCAGCGGTCTTGGCCGAGCGGCGGCACGTGCCAGCGGTTGCTCTGGAACCAACAGCCGCAGGCCACCAAAGCGGCTTCGGACAAGACGAGGGCGGTCGGACAAGAACGCTTTGGCCCGCAGCGTCGAGGCTGTGTTGAAAGGAGCCAGATCCATGGTCGTCCACGACGAAATCCACATTGCGACTCGCGGACACCGAGACATGCACGACATTACCGGCGAGGTTCAGCAAGCCGTGGAGCGGTCGGGCATTCAGAACGGAGTCGTTCACCTGTTCAACGTCGGCAGCACGGCGGCCGTGGGAACCATTGAGTTCGAGCCTGGCTTGAAGGAGGACTTGCCCAGTGCGCTGGACCGATTGATTCCAGCCAGCCTGGACTACGCTCACGAAGAAACCTGGCACGACGGCAACGGACATTCCCACTTGCAGGCCACGCTTCTTGGGCCGTCGTTGTCCGTGCCCGTGCGGGACGGGCGGCTGGTGCTGGGGACCTGGCAACAGATTTTTCACTTGGAGTGCGACGTGCGGCCCCGTCGCCGCACGATTGCCGTGACGGTTATTGGCGAGTAGTCTGGACGTCCGCGTCGGCCGGCGCTTTGGGCTGCCCGGCCAGAGGGCAGCGGCCGACCGGTTGGCCGCTGCAAGAGCCGGTGGCACGAGCAACCACGTGGACGGACCGCCGCCGTCAACGTGCGGCCGGGGTGTTTGACGGCGAGCCGAACGTGCGTCCCACAGCGACTGGGAGGAGGAGCCGCGGCGTGCTCTTGGTCAGTCTGGCTGCGCCGACCGTCCGACGCACCGACCCACCCAGCATTGGCCCCACCGTTTTCTGCAACCCCGCTGAAACAGGAGCTGCGAAATGTCAGTGGCGTGGACCGAGGACAGTCAGGGAGCGGCGAGCGGCTGGAGGTTCGGCCCGCTTGCCGACCGTCGGCTGCTGGCCGGGCTGGTCGGCTTGGTGGTGTGCGGCGTCGTGGCGTTGACGGGCGGAGCGGACCGGGCGTTGGCCGGGCAGACCGGCCAGCGCGACAGGAAGCCAGCCCGTGCGTCGACTCCGGCTCGCCTTCGGGTCGACGAGCGTCCGGCGGAACCGGGCGAATGGGGGTTTCGTCCGCGTGAAGGCGAGCGGTGCGTCCTGACGCCTCCGTCGTTCGTCTGGCGTCCGCAACGGGACGCTCGTGCCTACCAGCTCCAGTGCGCTCGGGACCCGGAGTTCAAACGGGTCGAGTACGAAGTTTCGGGGTTGGAGTGGAACGTGCACTGTCCGCCGCGGACGTTCGCCTCCGGGCGCTGGTGGTGGCGTTTTCGCTTCACCGACAGCAAGGGGCGGGTGTCGGCGTGGAGTCGAGCGCGGTCGTTCCAGGTGGCCCCGGACGCTCAACCCTTTCCGCTGCCGACGCGCCAGGAGCTGCTCTCGCGCATTCCCAAAGGCCACCCGCGGCTGTTTGTGCGGCCGGAGCAGTTGCCGGAGTTGCGTCGGCGGGCGCAGACCGACCTGAAGCCGCTCTACGACCAGCTCGTCGCAACGTGCGAGCGGCTGGTGAAGAACCCGCCACCGACGGCCGAGCCGCCGAAGTACCCGCCGGACGTGGTGCGTCGCAGCGACGAGTGGATGAAGATTTGGTGGGGCAACCGCACCTACACCATTCGGCTGCTCAACGGCGCCGCGACTTTGGCCTTCACTCGACTCTTGAGCGGCAACGAACAGTACGGCCAACTCGCTCGCCGCCTGTTGCTGGCCGCGGCCGAGTGGGACCCGAAAGGCTCAACCGGCTACCGCTACAACGACGAAGCGGGCATGCCTTACGCTTACTACTTCAGTCGCACTTACAGCTGGGTTCACGACTTGTTGACCGAGGCGGAGCGGAAGAAGTGCCAGCAGGTCATGCGAATTCGCGGCCAGGAAATGTACCGGCACTTGTGCCCGCGGCACTTGTGGCGTCCGTACGCCAGCCACTCGAACCGAGCCTGGCATTTCCTGGGAGAGATTGCCGTCGCCTTTCACGGCGAAATTCCGGAAGCCGACGACTGGCTTTGGTTCGCCATGAACGTCTTCGCCAACGTCTACCCGGTCTGGTGCGACTCGGACGGCGGTTGGCACGAGGGCGCCGCGTACTGGCGCAGTTACATCAACCGGTTCACCTGGTGGGCCGACATCATGCGTGTGACGTTCGGAATCAACGCCTACCGGAAACCGTACTTCTCGAAGATTGGCTACTACCCCCTGTACCTGCAGCCGCCGGGAACGAAGGGTGGCGGGTTTGGCGACCTGACCGCCCATTTGGACTCGCGCGGAAACGTGGCGCTCATGAGCATTTTTGCCGCTCAAGCCAGGAACCCGTACTGGCAGTGGTACGTCGACGCGCACGGCGGCCCGCCCCAGCCGGAAGGTTACATTGGCTTTGTCCGCGGGACATTGCCGCGCGTGACGCCCCGGCCGCCGGATGACTTGCCCACCTCACGCTGCTTCCACGGCATTGGCCAAGCCATGCTCAACGTCAACCTGAAAGACGCCCGCGAAAACGTGGAGGTCATTTTCAAGAGCAGCCCGTTCGGCAGCCAGAGCCACGGCTACGAGGCTCAAAATGCCTTCCTGCTGTACGCCTTCGGCGAGCGGCTGCTCATTCGCACTGGACGCCGCGACTGTTACGGCAGCGAACACCACCGCAACTGGATGTGGGAGACCAAGTCGGTCAACTCGATCACCGTCGACGGCGTCGGTCAGGTCAAACACTCGGCGGCGGCCCGCGGGCGAATCGAGCAGTTCTACACGTCGCCCCAGTTCGACTGCGTCGTGGGCGAGGCGGCCGAGGCCTACGGCGGACGTCTCAACCGGTTCACCCGAACCATTCTGTTTGCCAAGCCCGAGTTGGTCGTGGTGTACGACCGCCTGGAAGCTCCGAAACCGTCCACCTTCCAATGGTGGTTGCACGCTCCCACTCGAATGACCTTCCTCGACCAAAGGTCGGTGCAGGTGACCAACGGGCGAGCGGCCTGTCGCGTGCGTTTTCTGGAACCGACGGAGCTGACGTTGAGCCAGACCGACCGGTTCGACCCGCCGCCGCGTCCGCGAATTCAGTTGGTCGAATACCACCTGACCGCCAGCACGACGGAGCCGCAGCGGTGCGTCGAGTTTGTCACGCTGATTCGACCGTTCCGCTCCGGCACCCAAGTGCCCGACCAGGCGACGCTCGAAACAACCTCCAACGGCTACCGGCTGCGAGCTCGGTTGACCGACGGCGAACTGGTCGTCGTGCTGCGTCGCCGCGACGGCGGACGGCTGGAGGCCGCCGGCCACCAGACGGTCGGCGACTGGCTGGCGGTGCGCTTGGACCGGCTCGGACGAGTGGTGGCGGTGTACCCGGAGGACGCCAGGTGAGTCGCGTGCTCAGCCGTCCATTCTACGACCGCGACCCAGTGGTGGTGGCGAAGGAGTTGCTGGGAGCGGTTTTGGTCCGGGACGTGGAGGGCTGCCGGCTGTCGGGACGCATTGTCGAGACCGAGGCGTACTTGGCCGAAGGCGACACGGCCAACCACGCCCACCGCGGACGCACGCGCCGCAACGCGTCGATGTTCGGACCGCCCGGCCACGCCTACGTCTACGCCATTCACGCTCGCTTCTGCCTGAACGTCGTCACGGAACCGGAAGGCGTGGCCAGCGCCGTGTTGATCCGCGCGGTCGAACCGCTGGAAGGGGTCGAGCGAATGAAGCGGAACCGCGGGCGCGAGCGGGTGCTGGACCTTTGCCGCGGTCCGGCCCGACTGTGTGAGGCCTTCGCCATTGACCGGACGCTGGACGGGTGGGACGTGACGCGGGGCGAGAAGCTGTGGCTGGAACCGGGGCGCCCGGTCGAGTCGGAACGGGTGGAGCGGTCACCGCGGGTGGGCGTCACCAGCGCCCAGGACCAACTGCTCCGCTTCTTCGTTCGCGACTGCCCATTCGTCAGCCGGTGAAGGCCTTCCGGAGCACGACCGGAGCGGCAGCCTGCCGCGGCCGTCGTCCTTCCTTCTTCGGCGTGCCGCGCAGAAGCGAGCAGGCTCGGGCCTCCTCGCCGCCGTGATCCGCACGCGTCGACCGCTCTCTACTCGCTTCCGCCTTCCTCTTTGACTTCCGCTCCGATTTGCCGCAGCGTCTCACTGACTTTGTGCTCGAGGGTTTGCTTCTTGATCGGCCCTTTGGCTTCTAGGATCACCTCCACGGTCAGCTGGCGCCGTCGGTACGGAGCGGCATGACCACGCCGCGGATGAAGTCCGACAGCTTGTCCCACGGCACGCGGGCGTGAGGCCGGTAACCGGCCGGCTGGGGCGGCGGAGGTGGTGGAGGCGGTGGCGGCGGAGGAGTCGCCCCGATTCGCTTCAGCTTGCACTTCTCCAGCAGAACGGACAGCGCAGACTCCTCGGAGACCACCGGAGGTTCGACAGTGAACAGCTTTTGGTCCACCCCGTCCTGGAGCGCCCGCTCAAAGGCCCGGTCGAAAGCGGCCTTGTCAGAGAACTCCTTGCCCCGTCGTTCCCACAAATCCTCGTAGACCGACGCCACGGCGACCGGCTGGTCGGCGTTGAGAGCGGCCGCAATTTCATGCGGAGTGATCTGACCCGGTGGCGGAGGCGGGGGCGCCTCGCGCACCAGCACCGCTTCTTCCCGGCCCGTGCTGGGCAGAGGCTCTTGAACGTAAAGCCGCTCGCCCAGACGCACCCCAAACAGTCCTTGCCGAACGCCCCGTTCGATCGCCTGCCAGATCACCTCTTCCGACGTCAGCATGGGCAGATGGGGATACTTGAGGAATGCTTCGATGATGTCGCGGATCGGTTTGTCCGGTTCGTCGGGCTGCAGGCAGTTCCTCACGATGAACTCGGGGTCGATGCAGTCGGCCAGCAGCTCTTGGCCGATCAAGAACTCGCGCACCCGATTGGCCAGGGCGAGCCGTTCCCCGACTGTGGGTAGTCCGGGGTCGTGGTGGTCGACTCCGTCGGCGCCGCGCTTGTACAGATGCCGGTACGCCGCGAGCACACGGAAGCCGATCCCGCCTTCTGCGTCTTTCAGCTTGTTCTCTAACGTCTTCCGGTTCTCTTGGCTCAGTTGCCGCAGCAGGGCCTTGTCGTCCTTGATGGAGCGGAGAGCCAGACAGCGTTTGACCTGAGCACGCAGCGAACCCCATTCGCTGCTGTCCGGTGCCAGCACCAGCAAGCAATTCTGATAGACCCGGAAAGTCTGTCCGCATTTGGTGAGCAATTCCTCGACGAAGGCCGAGGTGGCACTGGCGCCGAAGCCGTGTTGCGGTCCCAGCACAGCCAGTTTCAGCCCCTTTGTGTCGGGAATGTCTGCCGGGGCCGA
>CAYSAG010000128.1:0-13627 GCA_964428935.1 uncultured Planctomycetaceae bacterium
AGCAGGCGGTGGCGTCCGGATCGACTTGTTCGGCCACCAGACGCAAAACGCCCAGGGCTTTCAAGTAGCTCATGAGCGGTTCCGGGGTACAGCCGGCTAATTCCACTTCATAGTTCATTTCCCATTCTCCGGCATTCAAGCGGATCGGTTGTTTTCTTCGTCCTTCGGTTCAGTCGCGGCGCGGCTCACACGCATGTCGGCCGCACGGAGCACAGCTTCCAGGTAGGCCAAACGGAGCGGCCCCAGACGCTCCGAATCGCGCAGAGCGAGCATCCGTTCGCACCAGCTCGGCTCGGCGTTCGGGCCCCGGCCGAGCTGCATCGGCTGCAAGGACAGCTTGATTGGCTCGACCGCCACGCCGCCACCCAGATCAACCTTCGGCAGCTCGTCGCCGTCCCAGACGCCGCGTGCGTAAAGCACTTCCGGCTGATCCGGCACGTTCTCGCCGAGCAAGGAACGAATCGACAGACGCACCTTGCCGTGATGGGCAGCCGCCAGGTACGCGACTAGACTCAGATCCTCCGGGGACAGCTCTTGTAAGCAATTGTGGGGCTGAGCCAGAATCCCCAGGGCCGAAGCCAATTCGTGGCGGAAATGTTTTCGCTGATATCGTTTCCAGGCCCCGGGCGCTTTCGCCCAAACAGCGCCCAGGCTCGCGGGCTGAGGCGCGGCGTCTGGGAGCGCGTTCTGGAAGACCGGATGAGCCTTTCCGTAGTCATGCCAGCGTGCCGCCAGCAACAGGACGTCAATAAATCCAGCGTCGAGGCCGAGCTGCATCAAAAGCTGCTGGACGACCTGGCAAAGCTCGTCCGCGTGTTCGGCCAGCGTCTGCCACTTCGAGACCGCGCAGAACCGATCGTGGTCATACGCTTCCGGTGTCGCAGGGAGCGATGGAATGGGCGTGACCGCTTCCTTCTCCTTGCCGTCCCAGCCGATTTCGGCGTTGTATCCGCCCGCGCTAGCTCGAATCAAGAAAGTCTGACCGGGGAAAACGTGCTCGTCATCAACGTTCACCCACCGTTCCTCCAGCCCATCCCACCGCCAGACGTCGCCACGGTGCTTGCCGAGAAAGTCGCGAAATTCGTGGAACGGCACGGCGCACAACTCGTCTCGTCGCGGTGCGGCCGCATAGCCTGCTGCAGTCTCGGGCTGGCTCACGTCCTTCGGCACGTCACGCCAGAAGACGTGCACGTCCAATTCTTGGCCGCTGCGAATGAACCGCGACACGTCGATGTCGTTGCCGCTTATATCCGGCGTCGTGTCAAAAAGATCGATGAAGTCGCGCCGACGCAAGACGTGGTCGACTTCCAGTCTCAGGCACACGGGGATGGCTTCCAGCGAGCGCGGACTGACGTCCTGGCACTCTGCAATCGCTTCTCGGGCTTCGAGCAACTCGGACAAGGCGTACGGTGCAGCCAGCTTTTGCTGTGTTTTCGAATCGTCAGACAGGTCGATCCAGAAAACCTGAGCTCCCCCGTCGCTGTCAAACTCGCCGCGGCGGTTGCACCGACCGAAGCGTTGCACCAACGAGGCCCACGGTGCCAGCTCCGTAAACAGCGTCTTGGCCGAGACATCGACGCCGGCTTCCACCACCTGGGTCGTAATGGCGATCGTGCCCGCTTCCGACGGGGCGGCCAATAGTTGCTGGACCTTTTCCGCCCGGTCCGGAGGCCGAAATCGGGAGTGAATCAACACCAGCGAAACGTCTTGCGGCACGGCGGCGTTCTTTTTCTTCTGTAACTTCCTCAGTTGTTCGTACACGGCGCGTGCTCGCGCAACCGTGTTGAACACGGCCAGCGTGAGCGTCCCCGGCTGGTGGGCCGCAGCGATCTCTCCGGCAAGGCCGCTCGCATCGCCCATCGATGCCGATGCCTTCGAAAGCGCCTTCGCCGCCGCGTATCGCTTGGCGACCTCACCCTGCCCCTTTTCTGGGGCACTCAGCGTGAGTGGCTCGCCCAACCAACTCGGATCCATGTCGACCGTCTGGAGCCAGTGCGGGTCGAGCGTGGCCGACATCCAGATGGAGTGTGCCGGCAGGACCGTTCCCAGCTTGCGACGGAACGCCTCCAGTTGCGCGCTGGTCGCCACGCCTACGTCCATGAGCTGTACTTCGTCAAAGACCCACAGCGTGTCGTTGTTCAACAGGCCGAAGTGCATGGGCCATCGATAGCGGCTCATGCCGTACCCGCGGTTCAGTGCACGCGACAGAAGCATGTCCTGGGTACCAATCAAGACCGCGTGGTGTTCGGGCCACAGGTCCCAGTCGTCGGCCTCCTCGCCCCCCATCAAGACGTGGACCTGGGGCTTGTCCGAGCGGCCGGACGCTTCGGCCCAGCGGTCGATCATCTTGCGTGCCCGCTCGGCCGTCTGCTCGACCAAGACGCGCATCGGCAAACACCAGACCAGCCGGCGTGGCCAGTCGGGACGGCGCTTCTCGACGGCGTGGTAGAGCCAGGCCCCGAGCACTCCCTCCGTTTTGCCCAACCCGGTAGGAATGCGGATCAGGCGGCTACGGCAGGCCGGGTCCTGGCCCAACCGCCGCTGCCAGTCGTGTGGGCCGCTCGGGAACCCGGTGACTTTCGCGAACCAATGCCGGTAGTCTTCGTTCATCGGCAAGCCCTTCGTTTCGGTGATCGTCACTGGTGCGACCAGAAATAACCGGTTCCATGCGCGCCTGTCAACTCAATGCGAATGTTGGGTACCACGACGGTGGCAGTCTGGTCATTCGGCCATTCGGCTCCGAGTGCTCTGTCGCAGATTGATTTTGTGGTTGAGCCGAACGTGTTAGCGTCGACCGCGCAACCATCGTCCGCGGCTAGTGCCGTCGGCTCATAGTCCTGAACACCGTCAGGTGTGACACAACAGCCTTTCCGGCCCTCCTGCGATCGACAGTGTGACATGCTCATATGTCGCGATGTCCGCGCGACGGTACGTCCGGTCTCGGAGCCTTAAACTCGGGCCGTTCGTTTGCATTCGTGCCCGTTCACGGGGCGAAAACCACCACGCCGATTGGCAACTGGGATCAGCAACGGGGCTCAGATGGCCGCGGCAGAAGCTCTTCACTTCTGTCGAACGTCTCGCAAGTCCGTCTCGAACCCGGCCGGGACTCGCACGCCGCGTGTGCTCGTTTCGGCTTGCGCCACGTTCGCTTGCTTGGACCGCGTGCTTTCCGGACCACCCGTGCCGACGGCTTGACGGGGGTACCACGCAGCGAGGACCCTGTTGGTCCAAGGAGCCGGAACAGCTGAGAGCTCGAGAGCGGTTCGCTGCCCGCCGTCCGTGGAACACTCGACCCCGCGAAGCTGCCAGAATGTGTCCGGGAATTCGTCCGCGTTTTCTCGGCACTTGGGCGTCTGGAAGGGGTTGGAGCGTGCCCCGCTAGCCTCGCCTCGAGACAGACGCTCGCGGAGGCCACGACAAAGCGTGGCCCTCCAATTCTCGGACAGCCTCGGTTAACTTAGAGCGGTCGGGCAAGACCGGCGGTCGTGCCAACGGCTTCTCGAGCCGGGCCCCGCGAGCGGACCGGGCTCGCAAGGCCCCGGCGACTCAGCACGAGACTGGGAGGACGCACGGTGAGCAGCGAGGACCAACGCGTGGAGACCTCAGGAGGCGCGGCCCGTTCCGAAGACGGCCAAACGGCTGAGGGAACGCGTTCGGTTAGGGCCGTTCACCTGCCGCTGACCGGTGGCCGCTGCAAAAGGCGGCCGCTGGGGTGTTCGCCCAGCGGGCGCTTGAACCACGCGTTCGGATTGGTTGCTGCGGTGGCATTCGCATTGGCCGGGTGCGCGGCCGGAGCAGTCCTTGCCCAGACGCCGCCAGGTTCTCCGGCACCCCCGTTGCAAATCAGCGGCGTCTACCCCCACTTGGCTGCGTTCAATCAGCCGGACGAGCCGAAGGAGCGGCCGCGGCACGGCGAGGCCGGAATTGGAGCCGTCGTCCCTTGGGCCGAGCGGCTCTGGTTCCTCACCTACCCCCAGCACAAGACCACCGGCAGCAACGACAAGCTGTACGAAGTCGACGCCCAGCTGAACGTCGTGGTCCGTCCGGAAAGCGTGGGCGGAACGCACGCCTGTCGAATGATTCACCGCGAGTCCCAGCAGCTCATTCTCGGCCCCTACTTCATTGACCGGCAGCGGCGGGTGCGAGCCGTCGACCTGCACCAGCTGCGCGGACGAATGACGGCCGTCTTCCGCCACCTGACCGACCCAGCCAACTGGGTGTACTTCTACGACATGGAGGGAGCACTGTACGAGGTCAACGTCCGGACGCTCCAGGTACGCAAACTCTTCGACAAGCCGGTGCCGGGCTGGCACGGCAAGGGCGGCTACACGGGCCAGGGTCGAGTGGTCTTGGCGAACAACGGCGAGCTCGGACCGGCCGACGGCTACAAGCACGTGCTGGTCGGCGGACCGGCCCGAGGCGACGAAGCCGGCGTGCTGGCCGAGTGGGACGGCCGCACGTGGCGAATTGTCGAACGCAAACAGTTTTGCGACGTCACCGGTCCGGGCGGACTCTACGGCAACCCGGACGACGCTCCCGTTTGGGCCATTGGTTGGGACCGCCGCTCGGTCATTCTGAAGTTGCTCGACCACGGCCGGTGGTACACGTACCGGCTGCCGAAGGCCAGTCACACGTACGACCCGAAGCACGGCTGGTACACGGAGTGGCCTCGCATTCGCGAGCTGGCTCCCGGACGGCTCGCCCTGTGCATGCACGGAACGTTGTTCGACTTTCCGAAAGGCTTTTGCCGCGCAAACACGGCGGGCGTGCGACCGCTTTGCACGCACCTGCGGGTCATTCCCGACTTCTGCTACTGGCGAGGTCGGGTCGTGTTGGCGGCCGACGACGCGTCCATGATGAACAACCCTTTGTGCGGACAAGCTCAGTCCAACCTGTGGTTCGGAACGGTCGAGCAGCTCCGGCGGTGGGGACCGGCTGCCGGTTGGGGCGGACCGTGGCTGGACGACCGGGTGCAGGCCGGGCAGCCGTCGGACCCGTTTCTGTTTGCCGGCTACCGGTGGCGGTGTCTTCACCTGACGACGCGACCCAGGGCGCCCTCGACGCTGCGAGTGCCTCGCTGCGCCGAGAAGTTCACCGTCGAGCCGGTTCCGGAAGAGCTGTGTGGCACGGTCAGTTTGGCCGTGCGACGAGGCGACTACCACCGTCCGGCCCCGGGTTACTCTTTCGGCGTCGACCGCGACGTGGTGGTCTTTCTGGCGGTGGACGACCGCGGCCAGCCGGAGCTGGACGGCTCGTGGCAACCGACGGGCCTGAAGCTGCGCTGGAACGGCTACACCGACACGGTTTACCGCAAGACGTTCCCGGCCGGACGGGTCGAGGTTCCCGGCCGCCGCCGGCCGCACCGGCCCGGCGCCTACCCGCTGCCCAACCTGGTCTTCGTTCGACCGACCACCGGGCGACTGCAGGACCTGCACCTGACGGACCTTCCGCGCAACCTGCAGCCGACCCTCACCCGCGTGCCGGCGGCAGCACAGTTCAGCTCGCCGGAGCCCGTTCGCGTGACGGTCCAGCTGGACCGACGCGGCGACGGAACGTGGACGACGTACAAGACGCTGGTCGTGCCGCCGGAGGGGTACGCGTTCGAAGTTTTCCCGCCCGAGCTGCAAGCGGAGTGGGTCCGGCTGAAGACGGACCGCGACTGCCGGCTGACGGCTTACTTCCACTACTGGTCGCCGCGTGCGACGCCGCGAACGGCCCCGTCGCCGCAAACAGCCCCGAAGCGAAAGCCGTCGGGCGCCGACGGGTCGACCGCGGCCAGCCGTCGGGACGAACCTCGCCTTTTCGCCGGACTGGCCGACGCCGACCGCCCGGTCGACTACGTGGGCGGTCTGATTCGGCCGGCCGCTCACAACCGCAGCCTGCAGTGGCTGCGAGACGTCGTGGACGCCGAAGGCCGGCTGGTCGAGCGGGGTCGTTACGTCGAGGTCGACCTGCAAGGCCGACACGCTTTGCGGTTCGACGACGGCGTGCCGAGCCGAGCGGACGAGGTGCGGCAGGTGGCGGCGGTGCGCTGGGACTTCCGCGTCGACGCAGCGTCGGTTGTCGTCACGGACCACCGCGGCCGTCGGTTCCGTCTGCCCAAAGGGCCGTCTTGCTTCGACCGCCCGTTCCCCACCGGCTGGCCACGCGGCATTCGCGAGGTGGCCACCGAACGCTACCTGGCCAACATTCACGGCACCTTTTACGAAATTCCGCGGGTGGGCACGACCGCGCTGCCGGACTTCGAACGTCTGAAGCCGGTCTGCAGCCACAACAAACTAATTGTCGACTTTTGCTCGTGGCGGGGGTTGTTGGTGCTGAGCGGCGTGCGGCGCGGAGCCCGTCCGGACGGGCACGTCTTTGCCGACGCCAGCGGACGCGGCCTGTGGTTCGGCGTGCTGGACGACCTGTGGAAGTTGGGCAAGCCGGTCGGGCACGGCGGGCCGTGGAAGGAGTCGACCGTTCGAGCGGGCGTGCCGTCCGACCCGTTCCTCATGACCGGCTACGACCGCAAGCGACTGGAACTCGGTCACGACAGCCGCCAGCCGGTGACGTTCACCGTCGAGGTCGACTTCGACCACACGGGCTTCCACGTTTACCGAAAGCTGACCGTTCCGCCGGGACAGACGTTGGTGCACCGCTTCCCGCTCGGCTTCCAAGCTCACTGGGTTCGCCTCACGGCCGACCGCGACTGCACGGCAACGGCTTGGTTCGTGTACGAGTGACGTCGGCGGCGAGCCGGTGACCGACGACCAGCGACAAGCTCGAAGAGCCGACGGCCGTCGCGCACGTGCGTCCGCTTGGGTGGCTTCGGCGTCGACCACGTCAGCTCCACGCGGCGTCGGCACCCGAGGACGGCCGTCTGGCGTGTGGCTCCGAGGCCAGCGTGTGCAAGCTCGCCGCCCAGTCGTCGCGCAGGCGCGGCTGCCGTTCGGTGGCCGTGCGGCTGTCGAGCGGAGGGCTGCGCGTGTCAAACCCGGTTGTTCGAAGGGAGAGTTCGTCAATGCGTCCAGCCAGTGTCGTCTTGTGTGTGTCGTTTCTTGTGTCGAGTTCCCTTTCGCGCGGCGCGGAGCCGCAACGGGCGTCGAACCCGTCCAACCCGACGGCTCGCCAAACCGTTCCGGGGACCGACCCGAAGACGCTCAACCTGGCCGGCCCTTGGTTCGTCCAGCTCGACCCGGAGGACAAAGGCCTGACCGACGGCTGGGCCCAGCGAGCGTTTGCCGGTCCAACCATGCCTTTGCCTGGAACCACCGACCAAGCCAAACTCGGCTACCGCCTGGACCGAAAAACAATGACTTACCCGGTCCCCTTTCTGCACACGCGCTTTCCCAAGGGACGACTGACCGAACGGATTGACCAGCGAGGCTTCTTGGTTCGGCCGTACATGTACATTGGGCCGGCCTGGTACCAGCGAGAGGTGACGGTTCCCGAGTCGTGGCGAGGCAAGACGGTCACGCTGCATTTGGAGCGGGTGCTTTGGGAAAGTCGAGCCTGGGTCGACGGTCGGCCGCTGGGCCGGCGCGACAGCTTGGCGACGCCACACCGCTACGAGCTGGGTGTGCTGACGCCGGGACGGCACCGCCTGACTCTGCGCGTCGACAACCGAATGGTTTACAACATTGGAACCCTGAGCCACTCGTACGGCCCCGAGACGCAGTCTCGGTGGAACGGCGTGGTCGGCGCTGTCCGTTTGGAGGCTCGCGCCCAGGTCCACGTGCGCCACGTCGACGTCTACCCGGCCCCAAACCGTCGGTCGGCGCGCGTCCGACTGGAGTTGGCCAACGAGCACGAACGGCCGGTCACGGTGAAAGTCACGTGCGAGGTCGTCGACCCGCAGAGCTCGCAGCGGCTTGGAACTGCTTCTTCGCGGCTCGAGCTGAAACCGGGCTCGACTGAGCTCGAACAGACGGTCGTCCTTTCTCAGCCAGCCGAGCCTTGGGACGAGTTCCACCCGAAGCTTTACCAGTTGCGCACCGAACTGAAGACGGTCGACGACCGGCTTGACGAAACCGACACTTCGGCGTGCCTGTTTGGTTTTCGAGACGTTCGGCGACAGGGCCGACACATTTTGGTCAACGGACGGCGAGTTTTTCTGCGAGGCACGTTGGACTGCGCCGTCTACCCCAAGACGGGTCACCCGCCCACCTCGCTGGACCAGTGGCTGCGCGTGCTGAAGACCATTCAACGTTACGGCTTCAACCACGTGCGCTACCACACGTGGTGCCCGCCGGAGGCCGCGTTCGAAGCAGCGGACCGACTGGGCGTGTACTTGCAAGTCGAAACGTGCTTCTGGATTGACGACTGGACCACGTCGGTGGACCCGACGCTGAAAGGTTTGGGCCGTGACCCGGCGGTCGCGGAATTTGTTCGAAAGGAAGTCGACCGAATTGTCCGCTGTTACGGCAACCACCCGTCGTTTCTCATTCTTTGCGTGGGCAACGAGTTCGGGAGCCGCTCGACGGACTGGGACTTCGTCGACCGCCTGCTCGGCGACGTCAAACGCAAAGACCCCAGACGCCTCTACGTCGGCTGCACCGCTCGCAAACGTCTGACCAACGACGACCTGCGCGTCACACATCGCACCGACCGGTCGACCCGAGGCATGGGCGGGCCGAGGACCGACTGGGACTTCTCCCAGGCCGCTCAGGCCACCGACCTGCCGGTCATTGCTCACGAAACCGGACAGCGCCCCGTCTACCCGGACTTCCCCGAGCTGCTGCCCAAGTTCACCGGCCCGCTCTCGCCAGACAACTTCCGCCGGCACTGGCAGACCGCCCAGGCGAACGGGCTGGCGGAACAGGTCAAGGATTTCGAGCGAGCGTCGCAACTGCACCAGCTGGTGCAGTACAAAGCCGAACACGAAGCCATGCTGCGCACGGCCGAGTACGCTGGCTACCAGCTTCTCATGTTGAACGACTTCACCGGCCAGTCGGAAGCTCCCGTTGGCATTTTGGACCCGTTTTGGGAAAGCAAGGGAGTGGTCGACGAGCGAGCCGTGCGGCAGTGGAACAGCCCGACCGTCCTGCTCGCTCGCTTCCCTTCCTTCGCTTGGACCACGGACCAAACGTTTGTGGCGGACGTCGAGGTCGCCCATTACGGTCCGGAGCCGCTCCGTGCGGCCCGCGTCCAGTGGCGTCTGCTCTCACGCGACGGCCGGCGGTTGGCGTCCGGAGTGCTGCCGGCGGTCGACTTGCCGTGCGGTGCGTTGACGCGTGTCGGTCGGGTCGAGCAGTCGCTGAGGCAAGTCCAAGCGCCCGCACTGGTCCTGTTCGAGCTGCAGTTGGGCCAGCAGACCAACCAGTGGAAATTGGCGGTGTACGAGCCGCCGAGCGGCAACGAGTCGGTTCCACGCCACGTCCTGGTCACGACCCGCTTCGACGAAACCACCCTGCGGCGACTGGAACGAGGCGCGAAGGTTCTCTACTTGTGCCACCGATTGAAGAACGCTCACACGGGCCCGTCTCGGTTCGCCTCGCAGTACTGGACGGCCGGCTGGTGGGGCAACCGTTTCTCGACCCTGGGTGTTCTGTGCGACCCCGACCACCCCGCACTGGCTCGGTTTCCCACCGACGGACACAGCGACTGGTTCTGGTACGACGTGCTTCAAAGTGGCGTGCTGGTCGACTTGACCGACGTCCTGCCTCACGGCTACCGGCCCATTGTTCAAGCCGTGAGCGACTTTCACTACAACCGGTTGCTGGCGGGAGTGTTCGAGGTACGCGTGGGGCGGGGCAAGCTGCTGGTCTGCGGCTTCGACCTGGAAAGCAACCTGGCGGCCCGACACGCCGCACGCCAGTTGCGTCACAGCCTGTTGAGCTACGTGGCCAGCGACGCCTTTTCGCCGTCCACCGTGCTTCGGCCCGACCAAGCCCGAGACCTGCTGACACCGGCCGCTTCGAGCAAGCGGTGACCTCGTTGGAGCCGGCCGTTCCGACGGCGACTGCGAAGCCGGGCCAATGGCCGCAGGCGGAAGCGGTGCGAGCCCGTGTCGCCACACGCCTGTGCGAGCCCCGACGACGCAACGCCGCCGAACCTTGCACGCCGCTGGCGTCGTCCGCACGCTGCGGACCGCCGGCCCTTGCCCGGCCGAAGCCGCTTCGCGCCCCGCGCGCCGGCCACGCTGCTCCGCCCCGCACACGGCCGCGACGCCCCTTCGCACGCCGCACACGCGGCCGCCAGCCGTCACACTCGCGGAATTTCGAACCCTTTGCGCTGCTCGCGAGCAAAAAACGAAGCCGCCAACTCGTCGCCCAGAATTTTTTCCTGCTTCGGGTCCCACCGAAGGACGCGGTTCAGACGAGCGGCAATGGCACACAAATGGCAGGTGTTCATTGTCTGCACGTGGCTGAACACGTCCGAGACCGGCAGGCCGCCTTCGCGAATGCACCGGTAGAAGTTGTCCTTGTGGCCTTCGAAGGGCTTTCCTTTGTAGAGCCGTCGCAAGTCCTCCTCCGTGTACTGCCCTTCGTCCCAGTTTTCTTCAATGGGTTTGCCCGTAATGCGGCCTCGGTTCACGAAAATGCGTCCCTTCGTGCCTTCGAAGGTAATGCCGTTGTCGCCGCGACTGGTGACGACCATTTCCACACCGCTGGCAAACCGGCATTTGACAGCGAAGTCCGTTGCCGTGTTGAAGCAGTCGTCGACGGTCGGGTAGCCGTCCTGGAAAGGCACGGGGTGTTGAGCGTCGGTGCCGTCGATTTCAATCGGTCCGGTTCCGAACCGGTCCTCGCCGATGGCCCACTGAGCAATGTCGACGTGGTGAGCGCCCCAGTCGGTGAACTTGCCCCCGGAGTACTCGTACCACCAGCGGAACGTCTTGTGGCAACGTTCCTTAATGTACGGCACTTTGGGAGCCTGTCCGAGCCACATGTCCCAGTCCAGTTCGGGCGGCGGGTCGGTCTTTCGAAAAGGACCACCCTTCGGCGCCCCGTTGATTCCCACAACAATCCGTTTCACCTCGCCCAGAATGCCCTTCTGGACCATGTTGACCGCTCGTAAGAACTTCGGGCGACTGGACCGCTGCTGCGTGCCAATGAAAAAGACCAACCGGTCGTACTTCTTGCAGGCGTTGCGAATCAGTTGGTTTTCCTCCAAGGTGAGCGTGAGCGGTTTTTGACAGAAAACGTGTTTGCCGGCCATTAAAGCTTCAATGGCAATTTTGATGTGCCAGTGGTCCGGGGTGTCGATGCTGACCACGTCGATGTCTTTCCGTTCGAGCAGTTTGCGGTAGTCGCGGTACAGCTGGGCCTTGCCCTTTCCGATTTTCGGGTCGTTTTTCGCTCGTTCGGCGTGCTTCAAGTCGACGTCGCAGACGGCCACAATGTCGCCGTACCGGGCGTGGGCGCGAGCGTCGGCCGTCCCCATGCCGCCCAGCCCAATGCAACCAATGCCGAACCGTTCGTTCGGTGACTTGGCCCCAGCCACCGTCTCGTTGGAAAAACAGAACGGGACCAGAACCAGTCCGGTCGCCGACGTTTTGACGAATTGCCGTCGCGTCCATTGTCGTTCTTGACTAGCCATTGGTGCCTCTCCCGCTTTTTTGACCGTTCAACGAAAACAACAACGTGTCTGCCCGCAACGTGTGCGGCGAACCGACCGAAGCCGGCACGCGAGCGGCTCCGTAAAGGCCGTCTTCCGACCGGCGAGCGTTCCCCGCCCCAACCGTCTTTCAAGGTCGGACCGTCGGTGCAGTCCGCTCGTCCGTCCGCTTGCCCGTTCTGACGCCTTGCCCGCCCGGCCGGCCGTCGTGTGCCGGCACGCCGCTACGGCCGGACCAGCTTCACCACCTGCAACGTGGACGGCTCCGGCCAGGGTTTGGGACGCGGACGGTCGCGGTTGGGTCCCAAGGTTTCCCAACGCAGCACGTACGTCACGTTTGGTTCGTCCGACCGGCCGCTGTCGGCCGCCCGCCGGACACCCATGCCGGGAAACTTCGACTGCAGCCTGGTCAGCTCCAGTGGCAAACGTTCCGGTCGAATTCTCCCGACCGGCTTCAGCGTGTTCGGTTCCAACCGCCAGGTGCCGGACCCATGCTTCACGTGGCGGAACGACTGAGTCAGCGAGCCGTCCGCTTGAACCTTGACCGGCCCAAAGCGGACTTGCGTTTGAATCGTTCCACCGCCGCCGAACTCCCAGCGGTAGGACCAGTCGCTCGTTTGGTAAATCTTCCAGCCGTCTCGCTCCAGCCGCGCGTTGTAAAGCTGCAAGTACCCCTTGGCGTCGTACTTGTGGTAGCTGAGGATTGGGCGGTCCTGCTGGTCGAAGCCCAGTCGCAGGTTGCTGTTGAGCAGACCGCCGCCTGCCGGAACCGGGTCGACCACTTCGGCTGTCGCCGGAGTAATGGGCAGACGAAGCGGCCGGCCTGTGGACGTCGTCCAGTGACGCAAGTCGCGACTCCGCGCGTAGCAGACGTCGTGGTTCGTCGCGCAGTCCGGTGTGTCTCGCCAGACCCAGCAGAGGTGGTAAACGCCGTGGCGGTCGCGAACCGGACCGCAGGGGTAGGCATTCATGCGTCCCTGACCGGAAAGCAACGGCTGGTCGAGCAGCCGGCGCCAGGTTCGTGTTTCCGGCTGGTACACGTTCCAGATTCGCTCGCCGTTGCCGCTGGCTCCGTCTCGGTAGACGAAAATCAGCTCGCCGTTTGGGCCACGTAGGAACTGCGGGTACGTGCAACGCTGCTCCCGTTGTCCGACCATGGCCTGCCGCCGAAACGAGGTGACGTCGTGCGGCCGGGTCGTGCGAAAGTAGACCAGTGGTGAGCAGTGCATGTTGGCACAAAGGTGCAAGTCGCCCCGCTCGTCGCAAGCCAAGACAATCGAGTTGTGCGAGTCCCACCCGACCCGTTCCGGCAGTCGAACGACCTGCCACCGCCGCTCGCTCACCCGGCGCGCGGCCACCGTCAGCCAACGTTCGGCGTCGTAGAAGGCGACGTACTGCCGGCGCCCGACCGTCAGCAGGCAGAAACGCACCGGGTGCCCTGCCCAGACCGGAGCCACGTCGACGACCTCGGCCACCCGCCATTCGGCTCTGGCCCAGGCCGCTCCAAAGGCCAGCACCACCGCAGCCAGCACGGTCAATTGGCGAACGAACGCGTACATGAACCGATTTCCTTGGCCCGAAGGGCGCTTCTGCGTCGTTGGCAGCCGAGCGGACGTCGTGCCTTGTCGCGCGTCGGAAGAGCGGCTGAGCTCTGCCCGGTCCGGCCGGAGCAAGGTTTGTGCCGAGCGTGGGCGAGACTCGTTCCAAGCGTCGCCCGGTTCCGCCCTCAGTCACTACTCCAACCCAAGCCGCTTCATTTTCTCGTGGATTGCCCGGACGCCCCTTTGGTAGCGTTTCGGGCCGCCGCGGTAGGATTCAGGCGGGTCCTGTTCCGGCACCTTCAGCTCCTTCCGCAGCCGGTGCAGCTCGGCCATCAATCGCTTTCGAACGGGAGCGTACTCCGGGTCGTCGAAAACGTTCCGCAGCTCCTTCGGGTCTCGCTGCAAGTCGTACAGTTCCCACTCCTTCACGTCCGGCTCGTAAAAATAAATCAGCTTGTAGCGTCCGTCGGTGACGCCGTAGTGACGGCGCACGCTGTGAGCCCCCGGAAACTCGTAGTAGTGGTAGTAGAAAGCCTTTCGCCAGT